>JAHEJP010000436.1 GCA_024638855.1 Chloroflexota bacterium | reverse complement strand
TTCGCGAATAGCAGGAGGCAATGAACCAAAAGACGAACGATAAGCTGGTCGGCGCAGTCATCGATAACTTCGAAATCCAAGATGTGATCGGTCAGGGAGGCATGGGAATCGTCTATCGCGCCTACCACCCTGCTTTGCAGCTAAACGCGGCGGTAAAGATCATGCGCCCGGAACTGGCATCGCAAGCTGGTTTTTACGAGCGATTTTTACAGGAAGCGCGCACCGTCGCCCGGCTCGAACACCCCAACATCGTCGACGTCATCAACTTTGGACGTTTCGAAGATAGTTATTACCTAATGATGGATTTCATCCAAGGGCCGAGCTTACGACAGCTCATTCAAGAAAATAAGGGTGGCTTACCTATTTGGGATGCAGTTCAGATCGGCTGGCAAATTGCCGATGTACTGGTCTATTCGCATGCGGCAGGGGTCCTGCACCGGGACTTAAAACCGGACAATATCTTAATCACTCACAGCGTGCGAACCAACCGGCCGTACCGGGTTATCGTGACCGATTTCGGCCTGGTTAAATTGGGTCAGGGCAGTCTATTGGAAACTCAGGAAGGAATCAGCCTTGGAACCCCGGCCTATATGTCGCCAGAGCAGTGCCGGGGAGAAGAGGTAGACGGCCGCACGGATATCTACGCCTTGGGCGTGATGCTTTACGAAGCATTTACGGGTAAACGTCCCTACCCCATTCGCAGTGTCTTCGACGCCGCCCGTTTCCACAGTAGCGGCAAGCTGGTTTCCTTGCGGGCTTTGAATTCGGCCGTGCCCAGCGAACTCGACGCCCTGATCCGCTCCATGCTTTTGCCAGATTTAAGCCAGCGGCTGGCGTCGGCAACCGAGGCCACAGATGAGTTGCAAGACCTCATGGCCGAGATAAGCCAGGTCGATGGCGGCAAACAAATCTCTTCCCTGGTACGCTTACAGGTGCTCACCGAGGAGATGAAAGAGGAAATCCCAGCACCGGTTGAAGAAAACGTCACGCCAACCCAAGCGCCACCGGAGCAAAAGAGCGAGACAACCTATTTCATTAAAGTAGCCTACCAGGGAAATTGGGAAGATAAGGTTTATCCTCTGGGTTCGGAAGCAGTGATCATCGGCCGGCTGGAAACATCCGATATCGTGCTTGATAGTCCGGGTCAGCGGTATGTCTCTAAACGCCATTGCGAGATTCTGGTACGAGACCAACGCGTGTTGATTCGTGATCTGGGCAGCACAAATGGCACGCTGATGGGCGACATCACTTTGCAGAGCAATGTCTTCCGAGAATGGCAGCCCGATCTTGAAGTTTTATTAGGCCCCTTCACCCTGGCTTTACAGACGACCCAGCAGATGCAAGCGGTGCCCTCGCCTCCAGTTGGCGTTAGCGGCGAAGAGATAGCCAGCATTCAAGTTACGTTAGTTCAATCGGCCCTCAAGTTGTCCTGTCCCAATGCCGTGCCTAGCCGGTTGCCGCTGGGCTCCACCCATCCCATAGTCGTCGGCCGGGGCGTGGACTGCGATATGGTCATCGAACATCCCCACGTTTCAAAGAACCATTGCCGGGTACAGTTGAGCTCGAAGGGCGTGGAAGTAGTCGATTTGCGCAGCACCAACGGCACTTTTTTCGGCGATCAACGAATGCCGCCCCATACGCCCGTCCTCTGGCGCAAAGATGGAGCTCTTAGAATTGGTCCATTTGAACTCACCCTCGAAGATAAGACTTAAACAGGCCAGATTGGGTTTTAGAGTTCGCCACTTAGTCGCGACGGTAGATAATGTTGACTTCGCCGCTTTCACCTAGCGCCTGGCGAAGTAAGGAAACCAAATCCGCATCAGCGCCATCTGCTTCCAACATGTCGACGGTCGCTTCGCTCAGATAGTAGTCCACATCATCAAGGGACTCTTCTACCAACTCTCCGACGAGAAATCGCAACTGTTCTTCGGATATTTCGCCGATCAATATGCCCGTGTCCTCGTTATATACTTTGATCATAGGTTGCTTTCCTGCTTATTTTTTTAGCCGATCAAACTAGACTCAAGAATGATCTGAATGGTTGCTTCCAGTAATTGACCAAAAAAATCTAATCATTTGGCGTCCCTGGGCAGTTTAGCCTTATTCTTGGATGAAGCAAGATTGTATAAGGCCGGTCGCCTCCATCCAGGTTAGCCTAAAGACGTACAGGCGTGGTAAAAATTGTTTATGAAATTCCCTATCCTAATTGTTACGCCTTTGTAGGAGAAAATGTATGAAGGATTTTGAGTTATCGGAATCATGGAAGTCAACTTATCCGGGGGCGGCCGTGGGCTTGCTAGCCATGACCGAAGTGGCCAATCCCAAGCGGCATGACGGTCTGGAAGAACGAAAAAGCGCGTTGGAGCACGAACTTCGGTCCCATTACGCTGGCAGCGATCGAGCAGCATTGAAGGAATTGCCAATCTTGAAAGCTTATAACGACTATTACAAACGGTTTAACAAAACTTATCATATTCAATTACAGCTAGAGTCGGTAGTCAAGAAAGGAAAAGCGATTCCCCAGGTGGCGGCATTAGTGGAAACAATGTTCATGGCCGAACTCAAGAATTTATTATTGACGGCCGGCCATGACATGGTCACATTGAAAGAACCAGTGGGCATAAAGGTCGCTATTGGAAATGAGCGTTACATACGAATCAACGGCCAAGAGCAAACTCTTAAGAAAGGCGATATGACCATCTGTGATGCTTCAGGCATCATGTCCAGTGTTATTTACGGCCCCGATCGGCGCACGCAGATCTCGGCCGGGACCCAACAAGTTTTATTCACGGTTTACGCGCCGCCAGGGATAAACGAGCCGGATATACAGAACCACCTGCAAGATATTCGCGACCTAGTCTTGATGATAACTCCAGAAGCGGATACGCTGTTGCTTCATGTGTATGGCACAGACTGAAAATTTCACAGACGATCTGTCGGCTGCGGCAGAGAAATGGCAGCACGCATGAACGTGACAGGCACATTATCAGGAGGAATCGATGGCTTTTAACGAAGGATTAACCCAAAAAGTTCGAGAATTGTTGGCAGATCAACCAGACTTGGTTGAAAAGAAAATGTTCGGCGGCGTCGGCTTCATGTTGCAGGGCAATATGGCCTGTGGTGTCAATAAAAACGACCTGATCGTCCGGGTCGGCCCTGAAAAGTATGAGGTAGCCGTCATTCGTCCTCAGGCCAGGCCATTTGATATGACCGGTCGGCCGATGAAAGGATGGGTTATGGTCGGCCCTGAAGGATACAGCGACGACGATGACCTCAACGACTGGGTCGCCGATGGGGTAAGCTTCGCCCTGTCGCTACCGCCAAAGTAAAGTCTAGAGCCAGAGAGCTATGACGTCCAGATCGCGGGAACAGGCTGTGGTCCTTGCCCATTCAAGGGCAATACAGGCTGCCCAACCGGAATATCGCGGCCGGTAGCCTTGGCGATCAATCGCGCTTCTTTTACCAGGCGGGCAAAGCGCTTAGGTTTTAACGACTGCCGGCCATCAGACCAGGCCTGGTCAGGATGCATATGTACTTCGATCATGAGTCCATCGGCGCCGGCAGCAACGGCCGCTTTAGCCATGGCCGATACATATTCCCAGCGGCCGGTAGCGTGGCTGGGATCAGCGATAATTGGTAGGTGTGACAACTGTTTAACGACCGGTATAGCGCTAAGGTCAAAGGTGTTTCGCGTCTCGGTTTCATTAGCCCGGATGCCACGCTCGCATAACATGACCTGATCGTTGCCATGGCTGAGAATGTACTCGGAGCACATGAGCCACTCCTTCGTCGTACCGATCATACTGCGCTTGAGCATCACCGGCCGGTTGGCCCGGCCAACAGCCTTCAGAAGCGTATAATTCTGCATATTCCTGGTCCCTATCTGCAATATGTCGGCGTATTCACAAACCAAGGGTACCAGGGCCGGATCCATCACTTCTGTAATGACCGGCATGCCGGTCGCTTCACCGGCTTCGGCCAGGAAACGCAAGCCTTCTTCGCCAAGTCCCTGAAAGGAGTAAGGAGAGGTGCGGGGCTTGTAGGCTCCACCGCGCAAGATATGGGCGCCAGCTTCTTTGCAGGCATGAGCCACTTCTAGAAGCTCGGATCGACCCTCGACAGCACAAGGCCC
>JAHEJP010000001.1:2894-49746 GCA_024638855.1 Chloroflexota bacterium | reverse complement strand
CCGAAGCGACATTGCAATTACGCGAAAAGGCCGGTAAAGCCCAAATAGGTGGTGTGAAAATCGCTATGACCCAAAATATTGGCGGCAGCGGGGCGACCGTCGTCACCCACATTTTGAAGAAACCCGGTCATTGAAGCTAAGCGCCTGATGGCTGGGCTAAGGATCCATACTAGTTGAGGCCTCAGCGATATGACTGATCAGATCCGGCGGTTGGCGACTAGGTTTCGGCAACAGGAAGAATTCGCCACCACTTACTCTCCGCTCTACGCTGGCCTATTCAGCGCCGTCGCCAGTTGGCTGGAAGCCCCGAATGCGGCTACCGATCCCTGCGTCAGTTGGCTGATCGATGCCGGTCGCCAGCGGCGCTCGTTGGACGTGACCTTGCTATTGGCGGCCGCTTTGCACCGCCAGATCCTGTCTGGTGAGGCGGTTGACCTTGCGCGCTTTTATCCCACAGCAGGTGGTAGTTTTGATCCCGGTGAGGATGATTTGGTCGCTGTTTTACGAGAAACGATCATGGCTAACCGTCAGCAATTCACCCCTTTCATTAAGTCCGCCACTGTTCAGACAAATGAAACCGGACGGGGCCTATGCTGGCTTTTACCGGTGTTAGCCACCCGTTGGGAAAGCATCCACCTGGTAGACTTGGGAGCCAGCGCCGGCTTGAATCTGATTGCTGAACAGCGATCCTACCAGCTTGTGGAGGCAGAGAGTGGTCAGTTATTGGCTGATCTGGGCCTTGGACAATCAGTGCAATTTGTGACAAGTCTTCGTGGTCGGCCGGATCCGACTCTTTTTGCCGACTTTGGCCCTGCGCCCCGGATTACCAGCCGCACGGGATCTGATATTGCGCCCTTTCCTCTGTTAAACCGGGAGGACGAATTAACCTTGGCAGCCTTCATCTGGGGTGATCAGGTTAGGCGCATTCGCCGACTTAGGGAAGGGATCGAAGCCTTTCGCCAGGTTGAATCAACCACTGCTCCTGTGGTTATCCACCAGGTTGATCTGCCCGATGAATTGGCTCGTTTCTTGAGCCAAAATCTACCGGCTGGTCCCAGAGAGACCATCGTCATCTACAATACCTGGATGACGGCGTATTTACGAGACAAAGGCCAGTCGATGTTCTACCACATCGACCAGTGGGCATCCACCCAAGACGGGCCTATCTTGTGGCTCCAATGGGAACCTAGTCGAGACGGTACCGAACCACCCGAGTACGGGTTTTGTGCCTGGACGGCCGACTTATGGATCCAGGGGACCCATCATCGCTGGCTCCTCGGTTGGGTCCACCCACATGGCGCCGTCGCCGAATTAGGACTTGGCTTCAGCCAATTGCGAGAGGCCTTTCTACTCCCCTCCTAACATTTGGATTGCCGGGCTCAATATACCAATTGCTTGGTCCACCTGCTGCCGGGCCAGTCCCCATTGCTGAAACGGTATAGTTGTGCCTTGCTTGATGCCGTCGACGACCTCTCGGCAATTACCAGCCATATCCTTGGCGCCATCTCGAAAAATATCGATAGAAGCACGGTATCGGCCATAAGCATTTTGCACCTCAGGCGAAGCAGATGAGACATCCATCGTTGGGGAATTCACAATCGCATCATAAAGATTGACAGAATCCAGACAGCTAAAAGGATCACCTCTCAATGCTGCATCAATCTGTCCCCCAAAACTTTGCATTTGCCTCCGGGTATTTATCATCTGTTCTAGAAAGATTATTGCCAGGTCTTGAACTGGTTCAGGTGTGGCTGGCTGGGCCGGAGCCGCCAGGGCGGCAACCGTGGCAGTCATAGTTGGTTCAGGCGTCGGTTCCGGTGTGGCGGTGATGACGCGCTCGATTTCAACTATCCGGGTGACTTCAACTGGTACTTCGACTTCACGAGTAATCTCGACCTCGCGGGTAACTTCCACCTCATTTTCGACGAGGCGAGTAACTTCTACTTCGACGGTAGCCTCGTGCATCACAGTTTCAACCATCGTTTCCGGCTCGGCCGAGCATGATACGACTAGGAAAACGAAGACTGATAGGATTAGGATCAACCTGGCTGGCACATTTCACCTCCCTCTGGATTAGGTAAGAGTGATGTTCCCTATTTTGTTTTGACGATGAGTGAAGACGGAACTCTTCTCTGAAAGAGAGCAGAAGGAGTATTAATTCAACCAAATCAACAACTTCGGCTTTCTCACAATAGATATCACTAATGACCAGTATAATGCATGGCTTCTGCGCGAATCTGGCAACGTTGTGCGACTTTGTGCGCCGCCGGGATGCATAGGCAAGACGAAAAACTCTTGAACAACCCCAATCGTTTGTTATACTTCGAAACCTACACAAATGTATACAATACGAGTTGCCAACCGAATGACCCGATCTCTGAAATTAGCCGGAGGATCGTCGATTTGGTCAAATCAAAAACATCAGCTAACTCAAGAGAAGAAAAGTGTCTGACTTTATCCAATTGATGAGAAAGGACACAACTTATCTCTTAAAGTAAGCCGACAGATCATCGATATGGCAGAAATTAAAAAGGTCGGCTTACCCAACCATCGAAGGCTACATGGATGACAACTGAAACCCAAATTGAACCAACGTCTACAAGCATCGAGATCGCTGATAGATCTGAAGCGCGGCCGTTTAAAATCGGGCACATCTTACGGCTGGGCACTTTCCAAATTGGCTCCGCCATGGGCGATATCCTAACTGCTGGAGTCTGGAACCGGATCATGATTTCCGACTTCGGCATTCCTGCCTGGCCGGTAGGTTTGTTATTAGCCCTAAAATATCTTCTGGCCCCTATAAGCCTGTGGGTAGGCTACCGCTCGGACAACAAATCACTTTGGGGATGGTACCGGACATCCTATATATGGCTTGGAAGGGGTTTGATGGCTTTTTCCCTGTTGTTGCTGGGCGGCAGCACCGTGATACTAGAGAAGAACACTGGTGATCCTGCTGCCTGGGCGATTCTCTTGCTTTCCTTCTTGATTTATGGCCTTGGAACCCTGCTTTCAGGAAGCCCATACCTGGCCTTAGTCCGAGATTCGGCGCCCAAAGAGAAACAAGGGATTGCCATTGGTATCGTCGAGACGATGTTGATTGCCCTGTTTCCAATCGTGGCCATTGGTTTTAGCAGGCTGCTGACGACTTATGATCCGACTCTCTTCTGGCGCCTGATACTATTTGTGATCGTGGTGGGTGGATTTTTTTGGTTCTTCTCGGTAGCCGGCGCTGAAAAGGTAAACCGGCACTGGGCCAAGGTTCGTGCGACAGGTGAGCAAGTCAACTTAAAAGAGACATTCAACTCTATTTGGGCTGACGACCGGACCCGCCGTTTTTTCCTCTTCCTCTTCGTTGCCACTTTTTCAGCCTGGATCCAGGATAACATTTTGGAACCTTATGGCGCGGACGTTTTTGATTGGGAGGTTGAGCAAACGACGCGATTAACCGGCTATTGGGGTACGGCAACCGTTATCATTCTGGTAACCTCATTCATTATCTGGCGTAAGCGCCGGCCAGAGGAACAATCTGGCGTGACCAAGGCTGGCTTGGCGATAATGGCCGGGGGTATGGCATTGCTTGGGGCAAGCGCCTTCACCTTGAACAGCTCTCTATTTCTTACTGGACTAGTGATCTTTGGTGCCGGTTTTGGCCTCTATACTTTTGGCGGGCTGAGCCTGATGGCTGTCATGTCGCCTGATCCAAACGCAGGTGCATACTTAGGTTTGTGGACCGTGGCCATTCTTGTCTCCAAGGGATTAGGCACCTTCATGGGCGGCGTCATCCGCGATTTATTACTGGCTATGGGCTCTCCAGAAAACGTGGCGTATGGGGCGATCTATTTCATCTCTGCCGTAGGTCTGTTTGCGGCCGTTATCATCTTGGCTGGTCTGGATGTGGTGAAATTCGCTCGGGACACCGACCGGTTTGAAGGCACAGAATATCCCCTGGCCAGCATGGACATTTAGCACCCCAAGGCCTGGGCCATCTTGGTGATTTGCCGGTGTTCTGGCACATTGTCTAAGAGAGATTGATGCCAAATAGGGTCGTCGATTTTGCCGGCGCGATCCATTAACTCGGTATAACCAGCCTTTATAGCCATTCTGGCGGCCGCTAGTTCACCGGATGCCTGAAACACTTGGGCGCAACTCGTGTAAGCCAGGATTGGGAATTCCAATCCCTTTGCCCCATGTTCTTCTATATAGGCCGAAACCTCTCGACAATATTGGCTTGCTGCTTCGACTTGACCTTGGGCCAGTTCACAACGGGCCAGGCCGGCCAGGGCATCGCAACCATAAGCGTGCGCGCCGATTTGTTCCAGAGCCTGTTTGGCTTTGCCGAAGTATTGGCCGGCTATGGCTGGTTCATCAGCGCTCTCCATGATTTGAGCCAAATAGGAATAGCCGGCCGCCTGACCGAAATTGTCTTCGACCGCGGCCATATCGGCTATTGCCTGGGCCAAGATGGGCCGGGCGGCGTGTCCATTGCCCAACCGCCAATGAGCTAGAGCTTGATTCAACCGGTTGTAGGCGCTGATTCGTTTAGCCTCTATTGCTGTAGATAATGCTAAGGATTGTTGCAGGATCTCTAGCCCCTTTTGGTATTGGCCCAGGATCAAAAAATTGTAACCCAGGTTATTTAAACCAATCGATTCGCCAAAACGATCCCCGAGCGTGCGCGTCAAGTCCACTTGCTGCTCAAGTAGCTCCAAAGCTCGGCCAATGTTGCCGATTTCGGCGTGGAATAGGGCGACGTTGGTGATGATCCGGGCCAAGGTAGGTGTGTCCTCTAGGTTTCTCGCGCGGGCCAGGGCTTTTTCGGCCGAAGCCGAGGCAGCCTCAATTTCTCCCAGCCGTGTCAGGCTGATCGTTTTGGTGCCCAATATTAATGTCTCCAGTTTTTTGTTGTTTGCTCGTTCGGCTGAAGCTATAGCCGCCTCATACGATTTCAAGGCTTCTTGGTCCTCACCGCCAATTGCCAGGTGATAACCGGCGCGATAGTAGGCCTCCGCCAGCCAATTGTCATCACCTGCCCTGTGAGCCAGGGCTAGAAGAGTTGCGTCGTCGGCTGCCCGGGCTTCCGCGCGACCTAATATGCCTAGGACCTCGCTGCGTCCCACAAGGGCTGGCCAACGAGACTGGCTATTTTCATCGGGGATAAGCAGGAGAGCCCGGCTGAAGAAATCATATGCTTCAGAGTGCGTACCCTGATCCCTGGCCCGTTCGCCGGCCTTGGTGAACCAACCGGCCGCCTGACTTGATTCGCCTGCTTGGGCGTAGTGCTCGCCGATAAGAACTGCATGTTCGTTTATCCGACCGCTAGCCTTGGCCACCATAACCAGCCATTCCGCCGCCTGGCGATGGTATCGCTGGCGAGCCGGCTTCAGCACGGTATTGTAACTTGCTTCCCAGAGCAGGGCGTGTTTGAAAATGTATTCATCATCGCCAGCAAAAGCTGAATCGCTCCGGTGATAAATTAGTTCCCGGCCGGTTAATCCTTGCAATGTTGCTTCAACTGCCGTGCCATCGTTTTCCAAGGTCTCCAAGACGCCTCGCCAGAAGATACGGCCGACGACAGCTGCTTTCTGTAAGATCGATTTTTCAGCCGCTGGCAGTTTGTCCAAACGTGCATGCAACACCGACGTCAGGGTCGGCGGAATCCGTAATTGTTCTTGGTATTGGACTCGTAGGCTCCAATATTCACCCGAGTGATTTTTTTGAATAACACCGTCGTCAATGAGGACCTTGACGATTTCTTCCATATAAAAGGGGTTGCCTTCTGCATGATCTACGATCCGCCTTGCTAGCTCTTCCGGAAAATCGTCAACTTTCTGTAAAATCTCAGCCAGTAGCAAGCGACAGGCATCGTCGGAGAGTGGATTTAACTTTAGCCATTGATGGCTTGTATCACCCAAGCTCCTTTCTCGACCCCATTCTTCAAACTGTTCCAGTAGTTCGGGCCTGGTTAGGCAGATGAAGAGTATTGGCAATTGTGAGCATTCGTGAACCAGGTATTTTACTGCTTCGAGAGACGGTCGATCGGCCCAGTGAATATCTTCTAAGAAGATGACGGTTGGTGATTGCCTGGCAACGGTCGTGAAATATTGGGCCAGGTAGAGCAATGCCCGGTCGCGTAAATGGAAGGGATCATCTTGATGACTCATTAAATGGGGGCTGCCGGAGAAATCGTAGCCCAACAAAGCCCCGATCAGGTGTGCTTTCATTTGGGCTTCGTTTTCTAAGAATTCGGCCAGGCCTTTTTCCAGTTTTTCGTTGGCTACTGGTCCCGGATCGCTGCCACGAATGCTGAAAAGGTAAGCGAACATGAAGCGGAACAAGTTATAGGGGTTTTTGGATAGTTGCAGGATTGCCCGGCTTTTATAGAAACTCAGCGGAATAGGGCGCAAGCGCAACCAATTCTCGAACTCGTAAAGTAAACGACTTTTCCCCAGGCCCGGGTCGCCAACGATGGTGATGAAGTGAGCCTTTTTTTCCTGGATGGCTTCCTTGAAATGGTCCTGCAGGATAGCCAACTCCCTTTCCCGGCCAATCATGCGCGTTTCGATGCCTTCAACGCCTCTTGTGATGGTACGGAAGGGGCGCTTATTTGCCCGCAGCACTAAATAGGTCTGAATCGGCCGGTCGCGACCTTTTACCTTGAGTGGTGGCTGACTTTGAACCTCGAATAAGCCCTGGACCTGCCGGTAAGTTGATTGGGTTATACGCAACGCGCCTGGAGGGGCTGAACTTTCCATCCGCGAAGCTAGATTGACGGTCATGCCGATGGCACTACTATCCGCTTCGACGCCGCCACCTAATACTACTTGTCCGGTGTCGATGCCAATTCGCACATCAAAACCGCCGAGCCGCCAGCGCCGCTTGATATAGCGGGCATAACTTCGGGCTTCCTCCAGGAGATCGAGCCCGGCCCGTACTGCCCGTTCAGCATCATCTTCGCGAGTAACCGTCTCGCCGAAGACGGCCATCAGGCCATCACCCATATACTTCATCACCCGACCGTCATGCTGTTCGATAATGGTGCCAAAACGTTCCAAGGCGCCATTCATGATGGCCATCATGTCTTCGGCATCCAGCTGGCGGCTGAGGTAGGTCGAGCCGATCACATCGGCGAATAAAATAGTGACCAGTTTGAGGCGAGCCTCAGTTGTGGTGGTTTTGCCGGATAGGGCGACCAACCGTTGGCGCAAAGGCATCAAGGCAGCGTCAACGACCTCATCCCCCATGCTCGGCCGCAATGCTTCAAGGGCATGAATTGCCTGTTGAAGCTGCCTTAATTCACTCATTTATGTCAACTATGTTACGCGGTATCTCAGTCCTTGGCGGCCGGACCGTTTTTGGACTTAAGGGCTAAGATGAGCGATCGACTTTACGAAATCAGGGTCCCCAACCGACTTGTGGGTCACCCCAATAGCTGATCTCGGCAACCCCATAACCGCCAGTACCCGGAGACTCATCTGGCTCTAGCCGGAAATTGTGCTCTTCGGCCGTAAAGAGGATCCAACGCTCTTCTTTGTCTTTCCAATATGCTAATTGCAAAGGTTCGCCGGCCGCTTCTGCGCGTAGGAGATCTTCTTCTTCGTAACGGACCCGAAGCACCAGGGGAGGAACAATTTCATCTAGATAATCCTTAGATTCATCTTCGTCGATGATGGCGAAGTTAAAAATTAGCCGGCCGGGTTTAAAGACGCCTGGGGTTTCAGGCACCTCGGCCAGTGTCTTTGACTTCAAGGCGATGGCTTTTAGCTTCTTTTGTGATACTTGCGGCTGGATTGTGACGTTCGCGATCTCTCTTTTGAAATGAAAGACCGTGGAAGATACCTGAGCCATGGTGTTGACCTCCTAATGTGGGCTAGTGGATGAATTGGATCCAAAAGTAATTTATTGAGTGTTCGAGAACGATCACAACCGTTCCCAACACAAGGGTTGGGGCGCTACCGTCCAAAGTCGCCCATTGCTCCCAATTCAAACTGCAATCTATGCCAGTAAGGACAGTCTAGTATCTTTTGATACGAATGTAAAGAGTTAGGGGATCTGGAGTTCAGAATTCGAACTCAATCTGCCGGGCGGCCGGCGTTTCCAGGCTGCTAACGCCTACGCCTAACAAACGCAATTTCTGACCGCTTCGCCAGTTTTCTTGCCAGATGGCCGAGGCAATCGCGAATAATGTTTCTTCATCGTCGATGCCGACCTGGACTGATTTCTGCCGGGTGAAGGTGGTGAAATTGGCCAAACGAAATTTTACCCTGATGGTGTGGGCTACTAGGTGTCGCTTCCGAAGGGATCGAGCCACGCTGGCCGATTGTTTTCGTATTCGGGCTAATAAAATATCTGGATCATCGACATCCTCGCTGAACGTCCACTCTTGGCTGATGCTTTTGGGTTGCCCGCGTTCAACGTGGATTTTGCGCGTGTCGAGTCCAAGGGCCCGTTTCTGTAAAGAGTGGGCCTGTTGTCCAAACATCTCTTTAAGTGTTTCCAGATCGTATGCGGCAAGTTGCCCACATGTTAGGATGCTCTTGCTGGCAAGCCGCTCAGCGGTCCGTGGGCCAACTCCCCAGATGACGCGGACGGGTTGGGGAGCGAGAAAAGCTGCCTCGTCACCTGGTTGGACGAGGGTGCAACCTTCTGGCTTATCATAATCTGAGGCTACCTTGGCCACCAATTTACTGGTGGCTAATCCGACTGAGGCAGGCAAACCCGTATCATCCTTGACCCGTTGGCGAATGGTGATGGGCAAAATTTCTGGCTGAGGGTCGGCTGACAGGTCCACATAAGCCTCGTCAACGCTCATCTGCTCAACCGGGCCAAATTCACGTAGAATGGCCATCACCTGACGTGAACACTCGCGAATTTGACGCCAATCATGCCCTACGATCTTCAATTGGGGGCAGAGGCGTAGGGCCCGGCTTGAGGGCATGGCCGAGTGTACACCGAATTGGCGGGCTTCATAACTGGCTGAGGCGATGACTCCACGACTATCCGGTCGGCCACCTACGGCCAAGGGAATCCCCTGATCTTCGGGATGGCTCAAACGATGGACATTGACATAAAATGCATCCATATCCAGGTGCATAATGGCTCGCGGCCAACCGCCTCTGCTCTCCTGGAGCAAACTATCGCTGGTGGCTGCGTTATTAGGCAATTGTCCTTGAGAATCTTTCATTGTCACAACCTGGCGGCATGCCGACGGTTGTTGTCATCATCACATAATCCGGCGTGAAAAAATCGTAAAGTGTTTGCCTATCTTGCCTTCATACTGCCCAGGTTAAACAAGGAAGCCTACCAGAATCGACGATTACCCGATATCGGCACATTCACGCAAGGCGCGGATGTTGCGAGTTGGCGTATTGGTCATTATCACACAACCAACCCCAAGCATGAGGCGCTGCCCGCCGGTCAATTCACGAGATTCTTCGGCTTCAGCCATAGCTTGTTCTGGCGATTCCTGCAACAGTGACCAGCGAGAAATGCCGCCACAGACGGCAGCCGAAGATTGCTCTAAACCGTAGGCCAAGGTGAATCCTGTATCCCGATCGTGCCAATTGAGGAGCTGTACTGGGTAATCGGCGATCAGGTCGAACATAATCTCCTTCTCGCCATGGATGTGAACCATGTTAAGCCATAGGTCGCTGGCTGCAGCCAAGATTTCCTCGTCGAAAGGCCGGCCGAAGATCTGATATTCAGCGGGGCTCATCACTTCGTATCGGGCATGTTGAATTGCGTAAAATATGCCGCTTATCCCTGTTTTTTTGGCTGCCTCAAGATAGGCGATAGTGCTCTCGGTGATGGTTTCCAGGCCGCGACGGAAGGCATCCGGATGGCTACGCATATGGCTTAACATACGCCCCTGTCCGGTCAGATTCTTGGCTTGAGCCAGCGGCGAGAAAATGGTCGCGATGAAAGGCGGGCTATCTTCAAACTCTTTTTCCAGTGCCTCGCCGACCAGATCCAGCCCTTTGAGTTGAGTTGCCAGCATGCCCTTCGCTGGATCGAGGACCTGTAGTTTTTCCCAACCGCTTGGCTTTTTGATCAACCGTTTTTGGTAGGTGCGCGTTCCTTCGGCCGCGCCTTCCCATTTATCCTTTACACCCCAGTCAACCAGACAATAGCTGCTGGCAGGCGAAACTTTGATCAAGTCCCAATCATAATCCTTTTGCCACTTCAGATGGGCGGCGGCCAACGATTCTGCAGCCTGGTCATCGCCGGGCCAATGTCTCCACAATGATACCGGCGGCCGGTCAGGTCGTTCGCCGTTAATGATAGCTTCAAGTCTTCTACGTTTTAGGGATTGTGTCATGAAAATGCTCCTTTGATGCTTCAATGAAATGTGCCGGGATCAACCGGAGTCCATGGGTGGAAGACGTTACGTGTTTATCCGCTTTACGCCTGATGATCCTCAAAGCCCAATTGTATCACGGCCGGTGCTGTTCTGGATTAATTGGAGCGCTTTCCAGGGGCAACGGGATAGGATAATAAGTACCAAGGGAGAATTCAGTTACCGGTTCGATGAGTCTTTGGGCATCGGTGGCGATACCGCCAAAGCCATTACCGAGATACCAGATGGCGGCTCCTTTAATTTCTGGATAAGGGGCATACATTTTGGCTGCCCAGTCGATGTCTCTAATAGCCTCGTTGCCCGACGGAACGACCTGGTATTCCCAACCCCACTCGGTAATCAAGATGGTTGGACGGGGTATACCTAATTGGTCCACAACTTGAAATAGATATTGGAAACGGCCGACTTTAAAAGGATAGGCATCGCTGATGTCTTCGGAGATGAAGCTATATTCATGGATCGCCACGGCCAATCGATCTGGATTCTCGGCCGCCAGCCTTAAAAATGCGATCATCGAAGGTGTTTGCCAGTCAGTTATCTCTGGTTCCCCCGAAGACCAGCCAAAAGCGGCCCAGCGGAAACCATCTGCTAGTGCCAGGCGAGCCGTTTCCAGAGCGAATTGCCCCAACCATTCAGAGCGTTCCTTGTCGACCTCATTGAGCGTTTCTACCCAAACTAGTTCTGGATCTAATTCCGGCGGGAAGGCCTCCCGATGTAGTTGCCAATGTTTTTGGGCTGCCTCAGCCGGAGGTAGGTCATAATCTGGGGTATCATATTCATCGCCACTGCGACGGTAGACAAGGACATGAGGAACATCACTGTTTCGGATGATTTCTTGCGCTTCGACAAGCGGTCCCGAATCGTCGGCAGTTTTCAGGAAAAAGGGTACGCCGGCCTCGTCCAGCCGTCGCATCCAATCTCCTAATCCGGTGCGATTACCGCCGACGCCGGTGTGAAACCCGATCTTGGCAAAACCGAGATCCTGGCCTTGGGCTTGTAATTGAGCGCGTACGGCAGCAAAGTCGATAGTCGGCGTTGGCGATGGCTTGGGAGTAGATGTTGGTGTCGGTGTTGGTTCCTTCGGAACCCTAATCGAAGGCAAGTAGGTTTGGGTGTCGTATATCGCATCCGGTGTAACGGCCGGGATGGCAGGAGTTAAGGATGGCGGAGCTTCTAGCGTTGGCTTGGCCGGATATGGTGAGCCATCATCCGGGCTAGGCGTGGCTGGTACAGGATAAGCTGCTATGGATTCTGGGCTCCTAACCAAAGTTGGTGGTGGTGACGGTATCTCTGCTTCAACGACTGGGCTGGCTTTATCGGAATTTTGGCAAGCAGCCAACAATACGACTACCATCATCGCGAATAAAGCAACGCTGAGGATGGCTGGACCCCGGCGATGATAATGAGCGGCGAAAAGGGAGTGTGTGACAGGAGTCTGGCTCATGCTCTGACCTTGCCTACGCTTTGGTTGTTTTTTGAAAATATTAGGCAAGTTGAATTAGCTCCCGCGGCAATGTAGTTAAAGAGCGGCACCCATCAGCGGTGATCACGATATCATCCTCGATACGCACGCCGGCCCTACCAGGCAGATATATGCCAGGTTCGATGGTAAAAACCTGCCCTTCCACCAGTTTTTCGGTATTGCCCTCCATCATGTATGGGGGTTCGTGAACCTCCAATCCGAGACCATGCCCTGTTCGATGGAAGAAATTGGGTCCATAATTTGCGTCTTCGATGAGTTTTCTTGCCGCTCGGTCGACATCACGACCGGTAGCGCCTGGTTTGGCGACTGATTTTGCCGCTGCATTTGCCTCTCGGACGATTTCATAGATCGTTTCGAATTCTGGTTCGACAGAACCGATGGCGAAGGTACGGGTGATGTCTGATGGATAGTCGTCAATGAATACTCCCCAGTCGATCACCAACAGGTCACCAGCTTGAATCGGCCGGTTTGTTGGCACCGCGTGCGGCGACGCAGCATTGGGCCCGGCTGAAACGATTGGGTTGAATGCTACCGATTGGCCGCCGGACTCGATTAATTCCTGGGTCAACATCGCCGCGATCCTTTTTTCACTTTGACCTAATTGAATTCTTGGTATTAGTTTTTCCATCGCCCGCTGAGCTACGTCAATCGCTTCTTCCATCTTCGCGATTTCATCTTCGTCCTTGATTTGACGTAGCGCGCCCAGGATCGGTTCCGCATGTGTTGTGCTGAGCCCCGGGGCGTAGCGATGGAGTAATTCCAATTCCATGACACGCATATGCAGCGCTTCGACACCAAGTAAGAAGTCAGATAATTCGAGCTGAGCGCAGGCTAATTGAAATGCGCCTGTATGGCCTTCGTCGTCGCTCCAGCCAAAGATTCTTTCTTCAAGTATGCCCGCTGCCTGGGCTTTCTCGGTTTCCAGGGATGGCATGATTATCGCTGGATCATCATCGGCAGGTAGCAGGAGCAAGATTGGCCTTTCACTAACATGGGCATGGATACCACTCAAATACACCATATTCGGCCCCGGCATCACGGCAATGCCATCCAATCCATGCGCCAAGACTTCTCTTTCCAATCGTTGCATACGGGCCTGGTTCATGATTTATTCCTTTACTGGACTTTGTTCTTCGATATCAACCAATTGCTGCCCTGGCAGTACGGCTTCTCCTGGGCTGCAATTGACAACCGTAACAACGCCATCACAGGGTGAATGTATGGGAATGATCATCTTCATTGATTCTAACAGAACGAGTTTCTGGCCGATTTTCACCACTTGATCAACTTTGACCAAAACCTCGGATACTACGGCCGGTATGGTTGGCGACAATGATGCGGAGTGAGGATCGCTGATTGCAGGAACCTCATCACTGATCCGGCGGTAACTTACCAATCGTCCATTTGCCCATAGTTGCCGATTATCGCCATCAAGGTAACCCGCCGCACGAATCCGTTTTCGATAGATGAAATCGCCTGGCCCGCGCTCTTCGACTTCCAGAACAAAATGTGGACCGTCGGTGTAAATGATTCGGGCCTCGAAATTTTGCCCATCGTAGCTAATGCTCAAGCGATCACCTTGGCGGATTACTTCGATTTCTTTTTCTTCTTCGTTAAGTAGGATTTTGAAGCGCATGATTTTGCTGCGCAAATTGTTAGATGCTGATTCTTTTAACACGGATAGTGAACCCGTCAACACCCTTGACCACTACCTGTTCGTCAGTGGTTATCTCCTCATCCGCCATAGCCGTCCAGAGTTCACCATTCACCAAAACCGTGCCTTGGTAAAGGCCGGATACTTTATCGTTGGCAACCAGGTCGTACCGCACCAATCCCGTCATACCGACCATGCCTTCAGCGCCTGTGATAGGTATTTTCTGTTGAGCCTGTACGGCTTTTGTCACCAGAAAGATAAAGAAGACGGTCGTGAATAGCGTAATTCCGATAGCGCCACTGAGCGAGATTCGCGCAAAATCGGGTGTCCCTGGCGAATTAAAGAGAACCAGCAGACCAGCCAAGAAGGTAATAGCACCGGCGACCGCTAGGATGCCGGTCGTTGGCGTCTTGACTTCTAACAAAAATAGGATGAAAGCCAGGACGATCAAGCCTAGACCAAGCCAATTTGCCGGCAAGGTGCCCAGACCGTACAGAGCCATTCCCAGGCATAAAACACCGATGAAGCCCGCTGCCCAACCACCAGGGTTGGAAATTTCTATTAGTATAGCCTGGACGCCAATGGTCATTAATAATCCAATGAGCAGTGGATTGGATAGGGCATGAAGTATTCGTTCAATCGGGTTCAGTGAAAATGATTCCTGGCTCGCGCCTGCGGTCTCAAGGGTCACTTGCTGCCCGTCAACTTCGACGACTTTCCCGTCTAATTGTTGTAACAAGTCGTCCACATCTACTGCGACCGCATCGATCAAGCCCACCTCTAACGCTTCCTTAGAGGTAACCGCCCGCGCTTCATCTATCATGGATTCAGCCAGGACTACCGCATCTTCACCTCGTCGTTCGACTAAGTTGCGCATGGTAGCCTTCAAATCTTCCGTGATCTTTTGGAATAATGTCTCCTCGATATCTGCACCTGAACCGTCAACCGGCGAAGCGGCCCCGATGACTGTCTCCGGAGCCATGCCGGCTGCATGGGCAGCGGCCGTGATCACACTCCCGGCCGAAGCTGCCTGGGCGCCGGCAGGGCCAATGTAGATGATGACCGGTATGCTGGCGTTACGAAATGATTGGACGATGTCCAGCGTAACGTCTACTGCGCCACCGGGCGTATCCAAAACAATCAAGGCGGCCTGAGCATTGCTGCTTTCCGCCTCCTGGATGATCCGGTCAAAATAGCTAGCCATAGCTGGCGTTACAGGCCCCTCGATTTTGGCCACCAGGACATGTTGATTTTGAGCGGAGACTGGCTTTGCCACTGTCACCACTAGACCGAGGATCATGGCTAGGAAGATTACGAGGATCAGCCTGGTGTTGTTGTCATCTCTGTTGGAAACTAAAAATCGTTTCATATTTCGGCGCTACGTCGCAGATAGATGGGTCCGGAGTAGCTATTGTCTCTAAAGGGTCAGGTCGAAATTGCCTGACTAATAAAAGGACCTGCTCATTGACTGATCCGACCCCCTTAACTGTCATCAATAGTTTCATCTGCCAATCAAAGGTTCATGATTATGATAGGCTATGGCGAAACCGTGGACAAGAAACTTGTTTAAGTTCTAATGTGAACGGGCAAGGTTTTCTATCTGAACGATTCTCTGCTCAACCAATTTGTTCTTCAAAAAATGTTTGCAGCAGGTCAGGGTTGTCGACGACGTATTGGTAACCGTCGAAGCGATGGCCTGTTTCAACATAGATCGGTTCTAATGCGTTTGGCGTGGCCCTCACCATGTCGGCGACATTCTCAACACTGCCCCAGCGATCGCCAGTTCCTTGAATGTAAAGGACCGGTGTCGTGCTCGAACCAGATGCAGCGAAAATGGGCTCGATGGCCGATAACCGCAGTCCGCCGACCGCCTGATAAATCATAGAGGCGATGGCCAAGGGTATCCTACCGAACGGTCCCAACAAAGAGGTGGCATAGCGGCTAGAAAATACGGTGGTGCTAGTAGGTTGTACGGCAATGGCCGCTCGAATCAGATCAGTTCGGGGCAGTGCAAATAATAATGTATTGGCTCCGGTTGAGAATCCGATCACGCCAATCCGTTGGCTATCTACATCTTGCCTTTCTTCTAAATGGTCGAGGGCGCCTAGTAAGTCATTCGATTCTCGAAGGCCAAAAGTTACCGGAATAGATGAGGCGCTTTGTCCATGGTTGCGCAGGTCAAACATCAATATATTGAAGCCCAAACGATTTAGAGCTTGGCTCAGATGGAGTAACTGCAAGGGGGCACTGCCCGGTAAGTCGGTAAACAACGTCTCGGCCGTGGTGCCTAAGCGATTCCATGGCCAGCCATGAACGAGAATGAGGGTCGTCTTCTTCTCTGCATCAAGACCTGCGGCCGGTATAAACCAGCCGGACAACCGTATACCATCACGGGCTGGGAATTGGACCTCTTCAAAAGCCATGCCTAAGTCGGCCGGTGTCGCCCAAAGCGCCTGGCGTGGCGGGCTAATCATCATCCGGGACAGGTAGGCGACGATGACGGTAACCATCCCGATAAAGACGCCAAATACCAAAAAGATTAAGCGTATGGCACGACGAAATGGGAGCATGGCAAAATCCTCCTGGGCAGAATGGATGCTACTGGCTATTCAAGAACTATCTGTGGAGAAAAGATCCTTGTTTTATACGAATATGAGTTACAAGGGAACTTTTCTCTTGAAGAAAGCCAAATGACCATGTTCTTAACCAAATCAACAACTCAGGCTTTCTTCCGTCACAGTTTTTTTATTAATGCTAGGAAACCATAACGTTCAAATTATACTCGAAAGTAAGGGGTTGGCGTCTTCTCTTAAAAGAAATGTTTGGATCGCGTCCGGTGATCATCGGACACCCAGTGGCTAAACCTAAATCAAGGTAAGAGGCTAAGGCCTATCAGCCATCTTTTCCTCAAATGAATCGCTATAGAACCAGGTGATCAGTTTGGCATCACCCCATTCCTTGAGCTCGGCCATCAGTTGCCTGCCGGCCTCTGTTGCCAAACATTGGAAAAAAACCTGCGGCGATTCGAAGTATAACTCATACATCAAATGAAACCGGGATTCCCCGCCAGGTTTGCCCATCACCCGGCTCACCTCACTTTTTAGAAGACCGGGTAATTGCTCCGCCAATGGTAAGTGAGTTTCAGAAAAGAATGATTCAAGCGCAGCTTCATCGTCGACCCGACGATATATCGTTACGAATTTAAACACAGATTACTCCATACGGTAGCTGAATGTTGTGAAAACAGTATAAATCTTGCAGAAAGTCATTGAGAGGTAGGGGTCCCGTATCTTGAAACCCTGTTTACATAAAATAAATATCGCAAACGATGGTGAGCTTTTCGTGGAAAAATGAGTCATTGATTAACCCAACAGGGTGAGCTTACTGCATGGTATCACCTCTGAACATAATATGATTTAATTGTAGATCTGCACTGGTGAAGACGCCAACTACCCACTAAACAGGGGGCAATTTGGGGGCACTTTAGTGACCGAATTTGGTGCTGGCTTGCAATTGAATTTCCGTTTGTTATAATTTTCACACGGCTAAGACCTAAGGGAAGAGGAATTAAGCTCGTTTTGATACCTACAATTTCTAACTCAATTTTACCGTGGCTTATGGGTGGGCTGGTTTTACTTGTCTGCTTGACAATGTCAGTCACGGTCAAATCATGGCGTGATGCCAAACGCTCGCCCTACTTCTTTTTGCGGGTACAAGCTGCAAAAAGAATGCAGCACTATCTATTAGTGTCTCTTAGCCTGATCCTGCTGGCCGTAATCGTCGCGATTTACGGTTGGCAAGCCCCCACGGTAACTAACCCCCATCTAGCCGTTCTTAGTCGTAGCAAGCCGATTGTTCAAACAGCCGCCACGGTTGCAGAATCAGAGATCATTGCCGATGCATCCCCAGCATCGGTAGAAATCGATCTTTCCCCGGTCTCGAATCAAGGTCTCGCCCAAACGGCGCTAACCGATCCTCTGCTTAAGCCAGCTCTTCCCGAGCAGTACAACCAATTAGAGGCCAAAGTTGATCTCAAAGAAAGTACCAAAATTGGGGACATACTATTCTCAGCCGATATTTCTGACGATTACGAAGCCGTCGATCCCGGCCGACGATTCGGAGACGGTTTCTATACCCTTTACGCTACCTTCGACTACGGAGAAATGGCCGATGGCATGACCTGGTCCTGGGTCTGGAAACACAACGGCGCAGTTGTCGATGGTGGCAATCAAGTCTGGCAATACGGTGATGATGGTCCGGGCTACGTTTATTTCAAGCCAGACGAAGGCTTCCAACTAGGCGAATATAGCCTAGAGGTGTGGGTCAATACGGAGCTAATGGCCCAATCCGATTTCATGATCATCGACAGCATCTCGGCTAGCAACTAACTGTTTTATACCTGGGGGGGGTATTGAAAGGCCTGGCAAACGCCAGGTCGTTTTTAGTAGAATCACGTCGCTCTTCAGTTACCCGGACGCCTCAGAGGTGGTCATTGTCCAAGCGTGCTGTTTGCTGGAAATAAACCTCGTGGTGTTTCCAACCAGGCAGCGCATCGAAGCAAACATTGAATAGGTCAAGCTTGCGCCGGCCTAGGGAGTGGAAGTCGGAGAATAGTAGCACAGCCCTTGTTCCCAACTTATAATGTTGTCTGATGTCCAAGCTGGCGGATCCATTAGCACCATTTATCGAGCGATTACGGGAGAGCCCTATCTTCGGACCGCTAGGTGAGGAAGGACTGGCGTTTCTGGAGAAGCGAGCAAAGCCAACCAACTATCAAGCTGGTGCGACTGTTTTTGGGGAAGGAGAGCCCTCTCAAGGGCTGTACTGGCTTCAATCAGGTACCTTGAAAGCGGTGAAATATTCAACAGCAGGTCGGGAGCAAATCCTGCATTTAATTACTGCGGGCCAAACGTTTAATGAAGTAGGCTCTTTTACGACTTTGCCTAATCCGGCATCAGTAGTTGCTCTAATACCCTCGCAAGTATGGCACATCCCGGGAGACGCTATCAGACAATTGATTCAGCAGGATGCGATGTTCGCCCAATTGATAATAGATGTGTTGTCTGAACGGCTACGCCATTCCGTCACCCTGGTTGAAGATCTTTCCCTGCGTCCGGTTATAAACCGATTAGCCCGGCTGATCCTTGATGAGGCAGTTGGAGAAACACTGTTCCGGCCGGACTGGTATACACAAAATGAACTCGCAGCCAGGTTGGGTACTGTGACTGACGTTATACAACGCTCCTTACGCAAGTTGGAGGCCGATAACTTAATCGTAGTCGAACGCCAGCAAATCCTCATCGTCAACCGGGCTGAATTGGAGAAATTGGCCGCTTAGATCGATTATCGCTTCTGGCTTTCCGACAAAAGTCGGCGACTTCCCAATAATCTTCTGCTAATCTGTTATGAAACTGGAGTGAATTACTCCCAGAAAAAATCCGAAACAGGAGAATTCAAATAATGGAAATTACAAAAGATACCAGAGTGTCAAACATTTTGCAGCAGTATGGGGATATCGCCGACGTTATGGAGGCGTTCGGGGTTAAGCGTGTGGGCCGCTATTCCTTGCGGCGGATGATCACAAAGGCCCTTACGGTTGAAAGGGCGGCTCGTGTTCACGGTGTGCCCCTAGATGAATTTATTGAAACCTTGAACAAAGCTGTCCACATTGAAGAGGAATATCAGAGTACTGACGGCCCAAAAGTGAATTGAAATAGATCATGTCGAGCAGATTCCCAGGTCTATTATTTAGGCTAGTGATTATTGGTGTTGTTTGCTCCATCAGCTTCTGACCATGCTCAGCTTTTTTCCAGTTACCAGCGAAGGTTTTGTGGCAATCATGCCGGGTGATGGTCATGTCTAGTCTGGCCTGAAAAGCTCGATCTAGGCTTATACTAAGAACTCCACACCCGGCGACGGAGGCTATCCCACAACTGCCGCAACTCGGTCAC
Organism: Chloroflexota bacterium; assembly: GCA_024638855.1. Taxonomy (GTDB): domain Bacteria; phylum Chloroflexota; class Anaerolineae; order Promineifilales; family Promineifilaceae; genus UBA11865. The sequence continues at coordinate 30,304 of JAHEJP010000001.1, read as the reverse complement.
ACCCAGCACCATAGATGCCAGCAAGTAAGTGATGCCTCCAGCCAAGCTTGCGGCTAACAATTGCCATAAAGCTGGCGCCGAGGAGAGTTGGTGAAGAACTAGCCAAGTGATTAGACTCATCACAAGGCTGGCTAAGACCATGCGCCAAAGGCCGGAAAACACCCGCCGGCCGTTGATGCCGCCCATCTTCTTACGCAATAGCCATAGCAAGAGAACTAATTCAAAGAAACTGGATATGGTGAAGCCCAGCGCCAGCCCGCCTAAGCTTAACCAACCAAAGGCCGGGAAGATATTCTTTCCCAACCACAAACCGAGTAGCCACATACCGATCAATTGAAAAAAACCGGCTATGACCGGCGTCCACGTATCTTCGAGGGCATAAAAAGCCCGGGAGATAATCTCGATGGCTGCTAGGCCGATCAAGCTCAGGGCATAAAAGAGCAGAGCCCAGGCCACGAATTGTGTGTCTTCTGAGTTGAATTGTCCGCGCTCGAATAGCACGGTCACGATCGGCACACGCAGGAGCATCATCATCAGAGCCGCCGGCAGACTCAGGAAAAATATCAAGCGCAAGGTATCGGCTACGATGCGGCGCATCTCATCCATTTTCTTCCGGGCCGCCATATCAGCGAAGGTTGGGAAGGCGGCGATGGCTAATGCCTGGCCGATAATTCCATGCGGCATCATCATGATCCGCCAGGCGTAGCCAATGGCTGGTATGCTGCCGATGACCATCGCCTGGGCCATAAATTGGATGACGATATGATTGAGCTGCCCGAAAGATAAACCCAAAACCCTGGGCGCCATGAGCCGCAGGACTTGGCGAACGCCCGCATCACGAACTGACAGGATCGGCGAATAATGAGCGTGTTTTATGCGCAGGCCGGGTAGTTGGATCAGCAGATGCCCGGTCGCTCCAACTACGGCGCCGATGGCCAGGCCCATGACGTTTGGAGCAAGGGTGATTGCCCCGACGATGATGCCCAGGTTATAAACGATCGGCGCAAGAGCAGGAAGCAGGAAATGTTGCCGGGCGTTCAAGGCGCTCATGATGACACCGCTGGCTCCGAAGATGACTGGGGTGATTAACATCACGCGCATCAGATCGATCGTCATCTCCAGCAATTCTGGATTATCGGCCACCAGGTCTGAATAAAAGGTGGTGATGATTTGCGGTGTCAGGATCATCGCGATAGCCGAAATCACGGTCATTACGAGCACAATCAAGTTGAGGACGGTTGAGAATAATCGCCAGCCACCGGCCGCGTCATCACGGACGAAGTAGGTTGAGAAGACAGGTATGAATGCCGACCCAAGCGCTCCTCCAGCAATGATGAGGAAAATCGTTTCCGGGAAACGATTGGCGATGAAATAGGCGTTTGCCTCTAAACTGGAGATGCCGTAGAGGTAGTTGATGACAACATCGCGAAACAATCCCAGCAAGCGGCTAATGATGTAAGCCGCGCCGACTATGGTTGCCGCCTGGACGATTCGCGCCCGATCACTGCCGGCCGGCTCTGTTTCTAATTGTGGAGCTGTCATCAGGGAGGATTATAGTGTGTCACGTTTCAAAATTGAAGGTGTTGAACCGCATTTGCCCAAGGCGAGGCCTAAATAACAAAAAAGCGGGCTGATTGATTAATCAGCCCGCTCAGATTTCTGTGAGAGTCAGGGACGCCGAACCCTGACTCTCGTTAAAAGGAGGAGAAGAAGAGATTTAACCGTACTTATGTCTCTTGATATATAGTTTATGACACTCCGCCTATTTCGACTGTACGCCCAACCGTCGCCCGGCCTACGCCAAACCTACGCTTGTGACAAACATCACAATAGACACCTTACTGTGGTACCAGATGCAGTGGTCCCATAAGAAAATGACGGATATGTGGTAGTTATTAGCCGGTCTTGACCAGATTTATTTCATCTTATGTGACCGCTACAACAGTTATTTCACCATGATATTCATCAAAAAGTTGAGCCGTTGCACACATAAACGGAGAAATATTCTTTAATTTCGGCTTACTCATTACCTTGGCCATATCGACCGAAAAGCTGCCAGCCGATAAAATCGGGTACATGAGTCGTCGTATGGCCTTGCAACTAATGTTACTGTGTTTGTTGGTTGCTGCAGCGCTTCGTCTGACCAACTTAACGGAAACACCCCCCGGCCTTCATTATGATGAAGCAGCGAACGGTATTTTGGCAGCTGAAATTGGGCGTGGAGACGAGCGGCCGATATTTATCGCCAGTTATACAGGTAAAGAGGTCTTGTTCTTCTACCTGGCAGGTGGGCTCATGCGGACGATTGGCGCCTCCATTTTTACCCTAAGGTTGGCATCCGCCTTTATCGGCCTGCTAACCATCGCCGTCACGTACTGGCTAGGAGTGGAGTTATTTGGCGACCGCCGTCTGGCAGTCTTGACCGCTATCTTGCTGGCCGTTGGCTTCTGGCAGGTATTGTTCAGCCGTTTAGGTTTTCGGGCTATCAACCAGCCCTTGCTGCAGGCACTAGCTATTGCTGCCTTGTTTCGAGGTTTGCGGCGAGATTCCTGGCCCTGGCTGGCTTTAGCCGGCCTGTTTTTGGGTTTAACGGCTTACACCTATCTAGCAGCCAGAGTATTCCCGATTCCCCTCCTTCTGGCGTCTCTGCCCTTGTTGGCCGGCCGATGTCGTCGGCCCGGACGCTGGCGGCAATTGGCGCTGGCTGTTGTCGTCGCCTTTGTCGTCTTGCTGCCCCTAATCATCTACTTTCTGCGCCAGCCAGAAACATTTTGGGTTCGAATTGGTCAGGTTGGCCCGGCCGGAAATTCCTTCGCTTTCCTGGTGAGCAGCTACCTGGAATCATTGGGGATGATTTTCCTGAACGGTGATCCTTACTGGCGCTTCAACATACCTTTTCAACCCATCATGCACATCTTATGGGGGATCTTACTCATCGCCGGCTGGCTATATCTAATAGTGCATTATCGAAAACTAAGTAGCGACTGGCGACGGGCAGCTTACCTGTTGCTTTTACTCATACCGTTCTTCATGTTATTGCCTACGGCTTTGGCTGTAGGTGAAATCGTCCCTAGCAATTTGCGTGCTATTGGTTTAGCGCCATTTTTGTATTTTCTGCCAGCGGTCGGTTTTTTTCAGCTAGTGACTTGGATTCAGCGTCTAGTCGAAAGGCTCACTCAACATGGGCTTGGACGCTTCTGGATCGTCATAGCTGCCCGGCAGTTGGACGATCAAAAATCAGTTCTGACTGTCGTCATCCTTTCCCTTGTCTTGCTGGTAGGCGCCGTCACCACGGCTCAGGCTTATTTCGTTGAGTGGAGAGTTCGCGAAGACCTCTACTATGATTCGGATGCCGATTTAGTCGAAGTTGCCCGATATTTGGAAGTTGCCGGCCTGGATCAGGGAACTTTATTTGTCACGGCACTCCACTATCGTCATCCTACTATTGCATTTTTAAGCAACCAGTATGATCGTCTCAAGTGGCTGCCCAAGAGCCAGGCCCTGGCTTTTCCGGCCGAAGGCCCGGCAACTTATATTTTTAGCCATAATAGCCCTCTGCCAGAGTGGGCGGCGTCATTTTTTCCGGCCGAACCCAGCTTCAAAGGACCAGACGGACCAGACGGTGAACCCACCTTCGCTGTATACCATCGATCGCAATCACCTGTGCCCAGCCCATCAGTTGAGGCCAACGCCAATTTCGGCAATGAGGCTACCCTGTTAGGCTACGATCTGGGCGCCGCTACTTCAGGTGATACAATGCCGGTGACGTTGTATTGGCGCGTAGAAAAACCACCGTCCGGCAATTATGTGCCCTTCCTGCATCTTGAGGATGAATGGGGTTACCGTTGGAGCCAAAAAGAACTGTCCACCTATCCGGCCGAACAGTGGACGGCGGGAGACGTTTTTATCCAGCAGGTTGAGGTGCCTATTCCCCCGGGAATGCCGCCGGCCGTCTACCGGCTGCGGGTTGGTCTCTTTAATCCTGATGACGGCCAGCAGTTAGCCCACCTGGACAGCGCCCGTCGCTATGCAGGAAATTCCTTTACTATCGACGATATCCGTGTGACTGATCCTTCGCTGCCTGGCACTGCACCAGAAATACCTCATGAGTTGAATCAAATCGCCAGCCCAGATCTGACGCTGCTCGGTTTCGAGCGAGGGGTAGAGACGGTAATGACTGGGGCCCCATTCTGGTTATCGCTTTGGTGGGAAGCGACAGCTCCCCTTTCTGCCATGACGACCAGATTAGAATTAGTAGCCCCAAACAATGTCGGCCGGATCTTATTGAATAGCCAGCCCGTGCACGGAACTTACCCGTTTTCGGATTGGACGGAGCCGCAATTCATTATCGATCACCAGATGCCACAGGTTCCGGAGTCGTTGCCACCAGGTGATTATGAGCTAAGGATGCGATTGATGAGCGACGCTGAAGATACTTTGATGACGGCTGGACTGGGCAAGCTGACCGTAGAGACGGCCGATCGTTTGTTTAATCCGCCCAAGAGCCAGTTCCCTCTGGCAGCGACTTTTGGCGAAGAAATCTCCCTCCTGGGTTATTCCATTGAGAAAAAAGACCCTGATCGTTATGAATTGAGCCTAGTTTGGCAAGCCTTGAAAGAACCGGCAAAAAACTATACAGTTTTCGTCCATGTGCTTGATCCCGACGGTAACTGCTGTGTTTGGCAGCAAGATATCCAGCCCCAACAAGGAATCTACCCTACCGGCAGGTGGATCGCAGGCGAAGTTGTAGTCGATGAATATGTCATTGAACTACCTGACGAACTATCTCCCGGCAACTATTTAGTCGAGGTTGGTCTTTATTTACCTGAGACGGGACGTAGACTATTGGTCAGGATGCCCGGAATCGTGGACAATGATGCCTTGATTCTTCGGCCGTTGGTTGCTGAGTGAATTAAAGGAATTATTTTCGTCGCATGTTGAGCATCATCACGGATATTCAGACCCGAGGGCGAGATGGCATGACCTGGCTCAATCGCCAGACCAGGGGCTGGTTCTTGCTGCTTTTTGAGTCATTACGAGATGTATTATCCTTCCAGTCATCTCTCTATGCAGCGGCAACTGCTTATTTCACTTTACTATCCGTATTTCCACTCATACTCTTAATCGTAGCGATAGTCAGTTTTTGGTTCGATCCCTACTTGGACAATCAAATGATTATGGAGCGCCTGGAGTTCGTCGTGCCGGCCCTTGACGAATTGTTAGGCGCCAATTTGGAGCGTATTTACAGAACAAGGGGCGCTATCACCCGGCTCTCTGCTGTTCTCCTTATCTGGTCAGCTTCTTCTATCTTTTATATGTTGACTCGCTCAATGGATAATATTTGGGAAGAGGTAATGATCCGGCCTGCCTGGCGACACCGGGCCATGGCCGTCGGGGCCACCCTTGGTGTGAGCATCCTACTACTAATTGGATCCTTTGCCTGGAGTGTGGCCGTCCCCATAGTCAATCGCCTGCTTCCCGAAAGGATTATCGAGATTTCGCCTTATTTGGGCGGTTTTGGTTCTGCGATTGTGAGCGCGCTGCTTTTTTTGGTGCTCTATAGGATGTTGCCCCACGCCAAGCTCTCTTGGAGGGATGTCGTCGTCGGGGCCATTATCGCAGGCGTGCTTTGGGAACTGGCCAAACATATCTTCTTTTACTTCGTGAGCAATTTTCTGACTACGTCGAACATTGTCTATGGCTCATTGACGACCATCATTGCCTTTCTGACCTGGGCCTATGTCAGCATGCTCATTTTTCTTTTTGGCGGTCACGTAAACGAGCGTTATAGAAGGCTGCGGCGAGACCGGCAAGTACGGGTAACAAGAATGTAAATAGAATGCCGATCCGGTGGGCGCGGAGCTGGGAGCTAGCCAATAATTCAGTCCTGATTTGGCCATAGATGAGCACGGAAAGCTGGCTAGTGAGCAGAAAGGTGATGCCGGTTACCAGCCTGGCTTTGGAAAGGATATCGTTTTCGTTTTTGCTTCCCTGGTCGAGCAACAGCCATGGAAAAGGCCAGGCAGCATACCAAATGCGAAATCGGAATGCCTGCATGATATAGCCAGCGAAAATATCGGCCGCCGTTCGAAGGGGGGATCGACCTCGCCAGGTTCGCCATAACAGCCAGATGGCCAGGAAGATCAGCAGCAGCGATCCCAGACGGGTCGCCCATTGAATTGATAGATTGGTACCCTGGTTTCTGCCTTCAAGTATAAGCCAGGCCATGGGCGTAAAACCACCGCCGCTTCCCGCCTCGCTTATCAAGCGTTGGGCCAGGCTTATTGGCGAACCAAAAGGCGAAAAGGCGACTCCTACCAGTACAACTGCGGCTACGACCGTCGTCAGCAAGAATCGCAACCGTTTCTTACCGTTCGTATATTGTTGCCAGATACTGATGAAAAAAAAGGGCAAAGGCAGTAAACCGATCGGTTTTACAAGGGGGGCAAGCAACATCACGATCATGCCCCATTGTGGCTTATCCCGGGTGATCAACCACCAACCAACGAGTAACCAAAGCAGCATGAAGGCGTCATTATGACCGTCCATGGCGAAAATGAGCAGCAGGGACGGGTTCCAGGCCCATAGCAGAAGCAAGGCGGATCGCCTTGGACCAGGAACGCCAACCGAAGACAGCCAGATAATAGCACCTGCGGTAAGGAAACAGGAGGCCGCGAATATCTTGAACGCTAGTAAACCAAGCCAAAGATTGTCCGCTGTGACAAAGGTGATACCGGCTGCAGCTGTTTCCCAAATGGGTCCGTATGGTGAGGTTTCGCTAGCCCATTCGCCTGCCAGGGAAGCATATGGTTCATCACTGAGATCGGCAACTGTGGTGCTGAAGGGGCTTAATGCATGAACAATGCTAATACGGCCGCGTAGGAAGTAGCGGTAAGCATCGGTGGCATTGACCGGAAAGGTGAAGATGAGCGGCAGGCAGAAGGCGGCCGCAGTTATTAGGATAACGGACCATGGGAGACCGGTCCCTCGTCCCTTCACGTAGCGGTAGGCCAGCCAATAGATGATAAAAAGCAAACACAACAAAATCCCGTAGGCAGCCGATTCCACGAGCGAAGGCGCCAAGGATCGGATATCCGGAGATGGGCTGTAGTTAAAGTTGGGGCGCAAAGGGAACCACAAGCTTAGGGCCACGTAGCCAGCCAGGCTTAATAAAGCCAGCAACCAGAAACGTTTATATTTGGAAAGCGAAGCTCCTCCGGGCCTTGTCATGATGAAATCATAAATTAATATCAATTTCCTGTCGGTTCAAGGCAACTGCGATAGCGCCGGCGACCCGGCCGTTATTGGCTAACAATGAGAGATTAGCCTTCATACTTCGGCCACCGGTCAATACGGCAACCCGGCGTAGTAACCAGGGTGTCGTTTCAGGTCCAAAGATGCCGGCTTCATCCGCTTCTCGTGTAGCCTGGGCTATGGCCTCTTCGGCGACCTGCGGATCGAATTCATCAGCCTCTGGCACTGGAACCGTCACCAAAAGTCCGGACAACAAATTGAGCGACCGCCGGGCAAGGATCGTCTCCGCTACTTCGGCCGCTGTATCGAGCTGGACGTCGACAGATAATCCGCTGCTGCGGGAGAAGAAAGCCGGCATTTCGTTGACGCCATAACCGATGAGGGGCACGCCATTTGTTTCCAATATTTCTCTTGTCAGAGGCAGGTCAAGGATCGATTTGGCGCCGCTGCAAACCACGGTGACCGGTGTCCGACCAAGCTCGCTGAGGTCGGCACTTACATCAAACGGGTGTCCTCGGTGTACGCCACCAATCCCCCCAGTGGCGAAGATCTCGATCCCGGCCAAATGAGCAATGATCATCGTCCCAGCTACGGTCGTGGCACCATCTTCCCGGCGAGCCACAGCTAAGGGGAGATCACGTCGACTACATTTTCGCACCTGGCCCACCGGCCGTGTAGCCAGGTATTCTAATTGATCCGGCGTCAGGCCAACGTTTACTTGTCCCTGGAGGATAGCCACAGTCGCTGGCACAGCTCCCCCATCTCGGACGGCCGCCTCCATATTGAGCGCCGTCTCCACATTCTCCGGGTAAGGCAGACCATGAGAGATGACGGTACTTTCTAAAGCGACGACAGCTTTTTGCTCATTTAGTGCTTTTTGAACATCAGTGTGAAATTCGATATTATCATCCATTAAAGCCTCAGTTACGCATGATATTGACCAATTATCTGTTTTCAATATACTGTCAGCAATAGGAATCTGTATATTGGCCAAACAACAGTGCCGTCCTATTGTCTGGTCAAGTGTAATACAGAACACAACCTTATTCATTGGTAAGAAAAAAAATAAAAGGAGAATTGAAGAGATGAGAAAGACGCGAGTTATCGGATTGTTGACGCTCCTAGTTCTAGTGTTGTTCTTGGTGGCTTGTGGAGGGGAGGTTCAGGAAGCAATTGAGGAGGCTGCACCGACATTAGAAGCCGCGGCAACAGAAGTGGCCCCTACAATTGAAGCCGCGGCGACACAAATTGCTGAAGAAGTCGAAGCAGCACAAGAAGAGGCTGAAGCCGAAACCGGTGGCTTACCCGATCTTGGCGGCCGGGAAGTGACCATCGCCATTGAGAACCAGTACCTGCCATTCAATTACATCAATCCGAGTTCTGGTGAGCCGCAAGGCTGGGATTATGATGCCTGGGACGCCATTTGCGAGTTGCTGAATTGCACCCCAGTCTATGTTGAAGCAGGCTGGGAAGGTATGATCCAGGCTGTGGCCGACGGCCAGTACGATGCTGCCGCCGATGGCATCACCATCACCGAGGATCGGGCTGAGATCGTCGATTTCTCCGAAGGCTACATCAACATTGAGCAACGCCTCTTGGTTCGGGAAGATGAGGATCGAATCAACTCGATTGAGGATGTGCAAAATGACGAAAGCATCATCCCAGGCACCCAGACAGGCACGACCAATTATGAAACAGCAACTCAATACCTTGATCCTGATCGAATTAAGGGATACGAGACATTCCCGTTTGCTGTTCAGGCGTTGCTTAGCGGTGATGTCGATGTGGTATTCATGGATGAGACGGCCGGCCAGGGCTACGTGGGTGTGAATGCCGATGAGCTCAAGCTGGTAGGTGAATCGTTATCTAGCGACGCGCTAGGCTTCATCTACCCCATAGGCAGTGACCTGGTCGAACCTGTAAACCTGGCTCTGGCTGAGATGAAGGCCAATGGTATGTTAGAAGAATTGGCCGTTAAGTACTTCACTGATGCCTTCACCATTACCTATGACGACCTATTCCCAGAGGAAGAAGAAGCCGGAGCTCTGCCCGACTTGGAAGGTCGCGAAGTAATTATCGCTGTTGAGAACCAGTACCTGCCATTCAATTACATCAATCCGAGTTCTGGTGAGCCGGAAGGCTGGGATTATGATGCCTGGGACGCCATTTGCGAGTTGCTGAATTGCACCCCAGTCTATGTTGAAGCAGGCTGGGAAGGTATGATCCAGGCTGTGGCCGACGGCCAGTATGATGCTGCCGCCGATGGCATCACCATCACCGAGGATCGGGCTGAGATCGTCGATTTCTCCGAAGGCTACATCAACATTGAGCAACGCCTCTTGGTTCGGGAAGATGAGGATCGAATCAACTCGATTGAGGATGTGCAAAATGACGAAAGCATCATCCCAGGCACCCAGACAGGCACGACCAATTATGAAACAGCAACTCAATACCTTGATCCTGATCGAATTAAGGGATACGAGACATTCCCGTTTGCTGTTCAGGCGTTGCTTAGCGGTGATGTCGATGTGGTATTCATGGATGAGACGGCCGGCCAGGGCTACGTGGGTGTGAATGCCGATGAGCTCAAGCTGGTAGGTGAATCGTTATCTAGCGACGCGCTAGGCTTCATCTACCCCATAGGCAGTGACCTGGTCGAACCTGTAAACCTGGCTCTGGCTGAGATGAAGGCTAATGGCACCTTGGAAGAATTGGCCGTTAAGTACTTCACTGATGCCTTCACCATTACCTATGATGATCTTGAATAAGGACAGTAATCCAGGGTATCGTATGCATAGGCTATTCTTCAAAGAAAAAACTTAATGGAAGAGCACTTGCACTTTGAGGTGTTGCTCACTCTTTTCTCAAGATTAGATTGTGACACCCCATGCGAACACCACGGATAAATTAGTGAACGATAGTAGAGAAGCGCTGGATCTTGTTGTACTCCAGCGCTTCTTTTTCTTAAATTGGGTGGGGCAGTGTTTACGACTTGTTTGAAAAGAGGAGGTATTTCAAGCGATTATTATGATCTTCACTGTAGATTAGATTCTTGACCCATCCTGGATAACACACTTGGGATAAAATGATCAACTTCATATGGCACTCTTAGCTAATTTCAAGCTGTTAAATAGAAAAGCAATTGAGGAGGGCTCATGGCGACTTTAGAAGAACAATTGGGCGGGAAAGACCGCAACGATATCTGGAAGCAATTCCCATGGTGGCTGGTCATTATTGTCGCCTTTTTGGCGCTAATGGCTTTCCTGATAATAACGAATGAGGAGTACAATGCAGCTTTTCAGTTCATCATAGGCGAGCTTGGATCCATTGAGGATTTACTGAACGGCGAATTTCTTGCCTTTATCGGCAAGGGAATATCGGTGACTTTGTATGTTACCTTTGTATCCTTTTTTTTAGCAGTGATCTTAGGATTGTTGGCCGGGCTTGGCCGACTTAGCAAAAATACTTTCATTCGAAATTTGGCCATTACCTATGTTGAGTTTGTCCGTGGATTGCCGGTTTTGGTGCTGATCTTCACCTTTGCCTTTGTGGTTGTCCCAGAGATATCTCGGGCGGTTGGCGCTGATAACCAGGCTCTTCCGGGAACGACAAGGGGCATCATCGCCCTGGCCTTCTTCTATGGGGCCTTCATGGGCGAGATTTTCCGGGCCGGCATCGAATCGATTCCAGGTGGGCAATCAGAAGCAGCCCGCTCCTTGGGCATGACGGCCGCCCAGGCGATGCGACACGTTATTTTGCCGCAAGCGATTCGCAATATTCTACCGGCGCTGGGTAACGATTTCATCGCTGTCTTGAAGGATTCTTCCTTGCTTTCTGTATTAGCCGTACGAGAAATAACCCAGCAGTCGCGCCTATACGCCGGTTCAAGCTTCCGATTTCGCGAGACTTACCTGGTTTTAACATTTCTTTACCTGAGCATGACTGTTGCCTTGAGTTTATTGTTGCAATGGTATGGGAGGAGGTTGGGAACAGATGAACGATAAGATCCCCCCGAATGAGATTATTCTTATTAAGGATTTACACAAATATTTCGCTAATGTCGAGGCGGTCAAAGGTGTCGATCTGAATGTTAAGCGCGGCGAGGTGGTGATCATCGTCGGTCCCAGCGGATCAGGCAAGAGCACAGTCCTGCGATGCATCAACCATCTCGAAGAACCTACGGCCGGCGCCGTGTATATTGATGGCGTCCATTTAGAGGCCAAGGATACCGATATCAACAAAGTGCGGGCCGAAGTGGGCATGGTTTTCCAGCAGTTCAATCTCTTTCCTCATTTGACAGTCTTAGAAAACGTGGCTCTCGCCCAAAGGCTGGTGCGCAAGCGCAAGAAAGAAGATGCCAAACGAATTGCTATGGAACAATTGACCCGGGTCGGGATCCCGGAGAAAGCGAATAATTACCCGAGACAACTTTCAGGTGGTCAGCAACAGAGGGTGGCTATCGCTCGAGCGCTGGCCATGAATCCCAAGATCATGTTATTTGACGAGCCGACAAGTGCATTGGATCCAGAGATGATCAAAGAAGTGCTGGATGTGATGCTTGACCTGGCCAAGGAGGGCATGACCATGGTCGTGGTCACTCACGAGATGGGCTTCTGCCGCGCTGCTGCTGACCGGGTCATGTTTATGGATGGCGGGCAGGTCGTTGAGGTCGCGCCTCCTAATGAATTATTCAACAATCCCAAGCATGATCGCACCAAGCTATTCCTGAGCCAGATATTGCAGCATTAGCTCAATAACTGTCTGGATCCTAATTGATTCAGCGTCCCGAAAATGGATCATTCCTTAACTCTGAGCAGGGGCAAAATAGCCGATTTCGTCGCTTGCCAGAGGCGATTTCAACTGAGGTATCGGGAACACTTGCCGTGGCCAATAGCACCCTTGGACAGTCACGCCGGGGAAATGAGGGACTTAGGCTACCGTTACCACCAACTCATGCACCGGCATTTCCTGGCCCTGCCCATCGAGGAAGAGGTCAAACACGTGCCCAATCTAGGCGATTGGTGGAGGGTATTCCAAAAGCAAGGGCCGTCTTTACCCCGTGGCAACCGTTATCCCGAACTAAGTATGACCGTGCCGGTCGGCCGTCATTTCCTGACCGGCCGGTTCGATTTGTTAATCATCGACGATGATCAGGCCCATATCTTTGACTGGAAAACCGATGCCCGTCCGCAAAACAAATCAGCTCTTCAAGAGAATCTGCAAACCAGGCTGTATCTGTGGCTGGCGGCCGAAGGCGCCAGCGCTCTGGAAGAAAACATCGCGCCACAAAACATCACCTTAACCTACTGGTACGTCAACGATCCGGATACGGTTCTGGCCTTCAACTACGACCAGCGCCAGCACGAAGCCAATTGGGGCCGGTTCAATCAGATTGTGAATGAACTCGACGCCTTGTTGCCACTGCAAGAAGCTTGGCCCCTAACCGAAGACTTGAACCAATGTAGTCGCTGCGCCTATCAAGTCTATTGCGGCCGTCAAACAGGCCAGCTCGAGCTGGAAGATTGGCAGCAAGAGGACCAACAGCCATCCCAAGAGCCGGCAAGGTTGTAGGCAAAGTGCGCCTCGAAGATCTGAATTACCTTCTTGGCTCTGAAGGCCAACAACTTCTATCTGAGTTAGCCCAGGAAGAGCGGCTTGATGGCGATGATCATCTGCGCCTCGCCAGTAGATTGCGCGACCAGGTCGGGCAATCGCGAGCCCATGCGCTATTGGAAACAAGCCTGTTGCGCCGCCGGGCGACCGCAAAATTTCAGCGCGCCCAAGACATGTATTTCACCCGCCAGGCGTTAGAACAAGCTTCGGCCGAGATCGTTGCTGACTATCGGGCTGGACGATTTGCTCAAGCCGGTTTTGAAGAAGTAGCCGACCTGGGTTGTGGCATCGGCGGCGACTCGTTGGCCTTGGCGGCTATAGGGCTCGTCATAGGCGTGGATCTCGATCTGCTTCGACTGGTTATGGCTCGCGAAAATGTCCGCCTGAGTGGTCTTTCCGGTCATTTCCATCCCCTACAAGCGGACTTGTTGGATCTCAGTCCGCTGCCGGTTGAGGCAGTTTTCGCCGATCCTGGCCGGCGAACGGCAAGTGGTCGCCGGATTTACTCCGTCCACGACTATCGACCGCCGATCAGCTTTCTAGAGCGTTGGCGGAAGATCGTTCCCAACCAGGCTGTGAAAATTAGCCCGGGTGTGAACTATGAAGAGTTGCCGGCCGGTGCCGAAGTGGAATTCATTTCCGTAAATGGTGAAGTGCGGGAAGCTGTTTTATGGTTTGGGGCTCTGCGTTCCACCGCCAGACGGCGGGCAACCCTTTTACCAGAAGGCGTAACATTGACCGATGAAAGGCTAGAAAAAGGGGTATCAATCACCCGGCCGAAGGCCTATCTTTATGAACCCGATGGCGCGGTTATTCGGGCGCACCTGGTGGAACATCTAGCGCATAATCTGGGAGCAACAAAGATTGATGCCGACATCGCCTACCTGACTAGCGATAATTTCACGCCGACGCCATTCGGCCGTTGTTACGCCGTAGAAGATAGCTTCCCGTTTGGTCTTAAACGATTGAGAAAATACCTGCGTGAGAGCGGTATTGGCCAGGCGACTATAAAGAAACGTGGCTCGCCCCTAGATCCTGACACATTGCGCCAACAGCTACGGCTTAAAGGGGAGGGTAGTTGTGTCGTTTTTCTAACGAGAGTACTGGGGGAACCCAGCGTGTTAATCGGCCGGGCGCATCCTGGAGCTTAATAACTGTAGTTGCTCGTTACTCACCGGTTTATCTAACACCAGGTCAACCTGCTCGCGAACCGTATCGGCCAATCCCGGATCCCCACTGGTGACGATGATGCGTGTCCCCGCTAAATGATCCAGTGACCTGACCTGTTCAACGATCCTGATGCCCGAAACATCCGGCAAGTGAAGATCGAGGACAATGATTTGTGGACTTGAAACTTTCAAATAGTCCATCGCGGCTTGACCGGTATGAATGACGGCCGTATCGAATTTCGCTGAACGCAAAGCTTCGGCATATACTATTGCCAATGTGGCATCATCCTCGATAATCAACGCCTTTGGTGTCACCCCATGGTCTCCTTTGGTGATGTGGTTTCGTCGTTACCCTGACTCCAATGATACCATACCTGGAACACTTCGGTTAGGTAAGTTCCCCTGGTCAGAATCTGATTTTACTATATGGCGCAATTCGTTGAGAAGCTTGGTTAAGTGATCGGACCGTTCCAGAATTTGCCGGGTTGCCTTTAACTGCTTTTCATTCAAGGGGCCAAATGTGCCCAATTCCAGCATCTCAGCCAGGCCCAAGATCCCACTGAGCGGTGTCCTGATGTCGTGACTTAATTTCGAGAGAGAATCGGAGCGCCGCCGTTCCGCTTCAATGGTAGCATCGGCTTTTTTGGTAAGCGTGATATTGCGAAGGATCATCATATGGCCAATTTTCTCTTCATCGTTGGTTGGGATGGGTAAGATTCGCATGCTGTAGAAATCAGCATCTGGACCATCGCCAATTCTTATTTCCTTCTGGTTTACCGTTCCGCTCATTTTGACCTTGGTATTCAGGGCTAATTCTCGTAACGCTTGATCGATCACTTTGCCAAGAGGTTGGGTATTATGATCTGCGAACATCTTACTTCCTGATTCGTTGAGCATTACGATACATTTCTGCTTGTCTAGCACGATCGCGATATCTTGAAAATTGTCGAGGATGGCCGGATTGGCCAGGTTAACTATTTCGGCTGTATCTGTTGACTGGTGCACGGCGTTTTAACCTCATCAATATGTAACCCCAGTTAGCTTCGATAAATGACCCGCTCAGATTGCCCCATTGGTCAGATAGCTGCGCATCATCGTCCGTAATTCGCGTATATCCAACGGTTTTGGTAGATATTCGTCGCAGCCGGCCTCCAGGCAGCGTTCCTTATCGCCAAGTAGGACATTGGCGGTTGTGGCAATAATCGGGATCGGTGCCAACCTGTCGTCGGCCTTCAAATGCCGCGCCAGGTCCAGGCCGTGAATCCCCGGAATATTAATATCCAGAAGGATGAGATCGGGCGTCTCCCGGCTGAGTAACTCCAGAGCCGAGTTGCCATCTTCAGCTCGTATTAAATCATATCCCTCTGCCTCGACTACCCGAGAAATCAAGAGCATATTTGAAGAATTATCTTCGATTGCTAGTATTCTTTTCTGCATAATGACCCCTACAAACGCTCGAATAATTGTGAGTTCTATTGTTCATCAATCATCAATTTTATTCATGGCTAAAACTCGCTGGCGTGGAATCGTGAATGAAAACACGCTCCCTTCTCCAGGCTCGCTATCGACCCACATTTCACCACCATGCAGCTCCACCAGGCTTTTACTAATGGGTATACCTAGCCCGGTGCCACCTGCTTTTCGCGTCAGGCTGCCATCGATCTGGCGAAATTGCTCAAAGATGGCTGGTATATCTTCTTTCTTGATGCCAATGCCGGTATCTCGCACGGATGCCAGTAGATCGCCGTTTCGATCTTCCAGAGTGAGCGTCACTTTTCCTTCCTCGGTGAATTTAACGGCGTTGCCCATCAGGTTGAGTAAGACTTGTGTCAGGCGAGTGCGATCGGCCTCAATTGTTTGTATAGTAGTCGAGACATTCACATTTATGTCAAGTTTCTTGCCTTTTGCCAAGGCTCTAGCATAAGATGCGATCTCTTCGGCCAGTTCAGTCACGTCGATATCGTCGTAATAAAGTTCCATGACGCCTGCTTCAATTTTGGACATGTCCAGGATCTCGCCGATCAGTGTCCGCAAATGTTTGCCGCTATCTCGAATAAGAGTGACGTCTTCAGACATTCGATCATTTAATGGGCCGTCGATGCCTTCAAGCAAAACGTCGGCGAAACCGATGATCGAGTTCAAAGGTGTTCTCAGCTCGTGGCTCATACTGGCTAAAAATTCCGATTTTAAGCGGTCAACTTCCCGTAAGCGATCGGCTACAGCTAACTGTTCTGTATAGAGCATTGCGTTTTGCAAGGCGACAGCTACTTGAGCCGCCAGGGTGACATGGATTCGGACCTCATCCTCATTAAATCTATTCTGCATATCCGACTGCAGGTCGAAAACGCCCAGCACCTGGTCGCCAACTTTCAGGGGAATAGCGGCCTCTGCTCTGGTACCAGGTAAAGTCGTCTGGCCCAAGTAATATGGCACCTTGGCTACATCGTTGATGATGATCGGTTCTTTAGCCCGGGCCGCTCGGGCTATGATTGATTGCTCCTGCAAGATATGGACTTCGGTTGGTTCGAATTCTTCAGTGGCAATCTTTGGCAGCATAGTTCCGGCTGTCATTTGAAGCATTTCACCTTTCAATAAATAGACGGCCGAGTGGTATAATCCGAATCGTTCTTTCGTCAGGTTCGTTACAGTCTGCAATAGCTTGTAGGCATCCAAGATGGTTGAAGCAGCGGCGCTTACCCGAGCCACCGCTTCCATCTGCACAGCGTGTTTTTGGGTTTGCTCAAGTAACCGGGCGCTTTCTAAGGCTTCGGCTACCTGCTCGGTTACCGAATCCAGTAATTCTCTTTCATCCGCCGTGAGTGGTTGATCTGGTTCGTCACGAATGCCAAGCGCGCCGATGATTTCCCCGCGGACTTTCATAGGAGAAGTTACGACCGGTTTTGGCGATTCAGAAAGCGGTTGGGTATCCCAAATCGAACCTGCCAGTGCATCTCTGGAAGCGGTTGCCTGTATATTTGCCACCGACTGCAGCGCCGATCGATCATAGCGGTAGCCCAATGTGCCCGTATCTCTCTGGGAGCGAAATACTTGCCATCCTTCCCGGCTCATAATCCGCTGCAACTGGTTCAATTCGCGCAACCGTTCTTCCATATCCTGGCGTAGTTGTGTGCTCTCGATAGCGATAGCGATTTGGCCACATAGACCTTCTAGGGCTAACTGATCTTCGGTATCCAAGGCATCCGCTATATCACTCTGGACATCCAGCACACCGAGCACTTCGTCGCCCAACATGATCGGCACGGCCAGCTCACCCTTTGTTTGCGGTAGCAATTCATTGGCTTGCCATTCAGGGTCTACTGTTACATTGGGCCGCAAAACCGCGCGACCGGTTGCGGCGGCTTGACCGATAAGCCCTTCGCCTACGGCCATCCGGTGCCCTTGACGCAACATATTCTTGCCGACCTCTCCGTAAGCGGCGATCAATATTACCGCATCTAGATTCGAATCGTAGCGCAGTAACTGGGTATGATAATAGCCAAATTGTTCTTTTACCTGTCTTACGACGCGTCTGTAGAGATCTGTTAAGTTAGTAGCAGCGGCAATGTCCTTAGCGAATTGTGTCGACAACTGTACCTGGCGACCACGTCGTTCATACGATCGATTGATCTGTTGTTCCAGTTGCCGGCGCTCGGAAAGTTCATGCATCGCCTGCTGGTAAAGATGGGCATTCTGAAGAGAAATAATCACCTGGCGGACAACGGCTTGAACAAGCTCGATTTCCTCGCTAGAAAAGTCACGCCTTTGGCGGCTTTCCCAAAATTCCACCTTGGCTACGAGTTCACCTGCCACGGCCAAATGGACTCCAAGAACGCTGCGTGCGTCGAAGCGTTCCATATAAGCCCGTTTTTCAGGAGTTAAGTCAAGATCATCCACATGCTGGATGAGAAATTTTCCGGTCTCCGAAAGTGATGTGGTGTTTCTATTAAATTCTTCGAGTAGATCATAAGTCATTCCAAGAGCGGAGACCTTCTCTACTTCAGAAGCATCTGAGCTGATATATTCGGCAACAACCGTAGTCGTATGTTTATCCAAATCAATCGTAGAAACATGGGCACGACTGCAATCAATAAGTTGTGAAGCCACTTCGACGACCGTCTCGAAAATGGGCTGCATTTTCATACTTGTGGCCGTTTGCCGGGCCAATTGATTAAGGGCTTCCAGAATCTTATTACGGCGCTCTAAAGCATCCTTTACTTCAGCGATTTCCTCGTATTGATCTCGGAGAAGCGTATTGACATTGGCCAATTCTTCGGTTCGTTCTTCAACCCGTCTTTCCAATTCTTCATGAGCTTTCTGGAGCGCCTCTTGCGTCCTTTTCCTTTCGGATATATCCCGGTGGATGGCCAGAAAACCGATGAGATTGCCTGAATCGTCAAGGATGGGATTATTTGAACCTTCGATGTGAACTAACTGATCGTCTTTTGTCTTGTTGACGATTTCTCCAGAGACCACATCCTTTTTCAATAATTTTTGCCAGAAATCTCTATATTCTTCTTGAGGGGTGATGCCGGATTTGAGAATCCTTGGGGTATTACCGATCGTTTCCTGGCGGGAAAAGCCGTAGACGCGTCCAAAAGCCGGATTTGCATAAATGATGTGCCCGTCCACATCGGTCATGAAGATCGCATCATTCGAGCGCTCGATACCCATCCTGAATTTAAGCAAGGCTTCTTCAGTCGGGTCATGTTGTTTAATTTGGTTAAGCGTGAGCTGGATGAAGGTTTTGCCACGAGCGCGAATTCTGTCGAGCATAGCTTGGGCCTTGAAAGCTTCACCGTCAGGGCGCCTGCAAACCCATTGAAAGTTCTGCTTCTGAAAGGCAAGAGCAGCAGCGGCTCTGAGACGGAGCGCATCGTCCGAATTCCGGCCATTAGGCTGTGCCTCTACGGAGAAGTCAAGGAATGAACGGCCTAAGAGATCCTTTCGCTCACACTGAAAAAGCTCGAGGGCACTTTCATTGCAAGCGACTATCAACTCCTCTTGCATGACGAGCCTGGCGGCCTCTTCTGGCTCTAGCGCCTTATGCGCCGAGTCTAAAGCCTTCATGGTTCGCATGTCATGTCTCCTCTACCGGATCGAAAGGAACCCCGTCGTCATGATCGCCCAGGTAAATGAAACTTTGCCGGCCTAGTGCCCGGCCGACTTCTTGCGCAGCCGTGCGCATGACTGTATCGACATCGGCCGAATTACGAACTCGTTCGGTGATCTCCCGCAATAGTCGTTCCTGCTTAGCGCGCATCTGGGCTTGTTCAAACATGCTCGCATTTTCCAGCGCAATCACGGCCTGGTTGGCAACGGCCGTCAATAATTCCCGGTGGTGCTCATCGAATGCATTCGTTCTTTCGAAACTTTGTACCGCCAGGACCCCAACTACCTGGTCGCCGGTAGTCATGGGTACACCAAGCCAGGATGCGGCCATCCGTCCATGCGCTTCAATTCCTAATTCCTCAATCCGGTTTTCCAATTCATTTTTGATGAGCAGTGGTTTCCTTGTTCTGATGACGTATTCAGTTATGCCGTTGCCACTGCGCCTCCGCGACGCCGATTTGCTTGTCTCCTCTCCTTCACCAAAAATCCTGAAAATGATCTCATCTTTATTAGCGTCAAACAGGGAGATATAAAGACTATCTGCCTGGATAAGACGGGCTGCATGTTGGTAGACGGTCGTCATGACCAATTCTCGATCGGTCATCGAGGTCAGGGATCGTCCCATTTCATTGAGAATGGCCAGTTCTTCTGCTCGGTTCTGGGCTGTTTCACTGATGGCGGCCAATTCTTCCGCTCTATGAACTATCTTATCGAACAGTCGCTGGCTCTCTAAAGTGGAGGCTAGGATGGATGCCACCTGGAGCATTAGCAGTTCATCTCCTGGATCAAATGCATTGGGCTCATTGTGACCCAAATTTAATGTTCCGAAGGTTTGACCGCCGGCAGTCAGAGGAGCAACCATGAAAGACTCAATTCCAGGCAACCCACCTTCATCTGCCTGGTTTTTGGCGACCACCCGTTTTTGCTCGACAGCGGTAGCTAAAACCGATCCCTCCGTGGATGTCACAACTCCCACCTTGGTAGCGCCTGATTCACCGTTTAGGGCCAAAATATCGAAACTATCTTTGCCAGGATCGAGGATCGCGATGCTAATTCGGTTAGCTGGGACAATCCGGCTGATATTAGCGGCCGCTACCTTGTATACATCATCGAGCGTATCCGCACTGGAAAGCGCCTGGCTCAACCTATTGAGCTCGGCGAATCGCTGCGCCTGCAGCTCTGTTTCAGCTAGAGCGCGCTCGGTCTGTTCGCTCAGCCTTAAACCTTCGAGATGAGCGCTCAATTGTACTGCCACTGCCGCAACAAGATCGGCAGCTTCGTCATCAAGACCTTCAACCTGGGTGATCTCCAGCTGGCCTATCGTCTCACCCCGAACCTTAAGCTCTTGGTAAATAGTTGAGTTGCGCCTGTCGCCGTTTGGTTCCGTCAGAAGCATGTTCACCCGATTATCTTGATATTCGTACCCGGTTCCATGAGGCACCTTCTGCAGTAGATAATCTTCCCAGCCTTCTCGTGTGAGCCGGCGCGTAGCATCTTCAGCCTCGCTCCTGTAATGATCCGCTTCGGACAGTAATCTCAGGCTTTCTACCTGTTTTGCCACCTGTTCGGCCACAGCCGCGGCGATATCCTTCTCATAGGAGCCCCATTCATGATCCTTCTCTCCTTGAACTCGAATCGATCCCACATGTTCGTCCGTGATCAGGATTGGTATGAAGAGGTCATCCTTGCTTAGATTGTTTATCAAAGGTTGTTCTAGAGGCGTGACGTTTCCAGCCTCGTAGACGTAACCGAGATAATCACTTCGTTCAATTGCATCTAGGAACTCTTGCCAGCCTTTACGGGTTTGCTGCCGGACCTGGTGATCACTCTGCAAGCTAGCCTCTTTCGTTTGGACCATCAAACGGGCATTTTGGATAGCCATCGTAAGTTGGCCAGCCACAGCTTCTAAAGCAGGAACAGTTTCGTCGGTTAATTTACCTGGGATATCACTCTGCAAATCAAGAACGCCGACTACCTGGTCACCGAGAATGAGCGGCATAGCCATCTCAGAACAGGTATTGGGAAGCAGTGGATTCGGCTGGTGAACCTCGCTGGTGGTCGTGTTGGCGACTACGATGGTCCTCTTTTCCAGTGCGGACGAACCGACGATAGATCCTAGGCTTACGGGTAGCCGGTGATTTTGATGGACCAGGGTCTGGCCAATAGTCCCTGTCCCGGCGCGCAGTATTAAATTATGATCATTGGCATCTAGCAGATAAACCTGAACATAATAGAGTTCAAAGCTGCCCCTGATGAGTTCGACAGCCTGGGCTATCATATCGTCGAGGTTATCGACCTGGGTAACCGTGTGACCGACTTCAATGGCCCGATCGAGGTCACGAGACGTGGCAGTCACTCGTTCTTCCAGGGCGCCGACCATAGCCTCTAACTGTTGTCTTGACTTTTCAAGCCGATCTTCACGCCGGCCAATAAGAGCCGCGAATAAGCCCAGGATAAGTGGCGCCGTGTCGATTATCCACAAGAGCGGTTCAAAGTAGTGAACCCCGCCGACAGAGGCGATATTGAAGGACAAACCCTTATCAAACAAGACGATAATCGTGGCCACGAATGGGAACACAAGCCCGAAGGCAACACCCACCAAGGTATACCGGATCGTGAAATAGTATTCTGTCTTCTTCCTGCCTTCGCCGTTACCTGTCGTTAATTTATTATTCATAGCAGTAAACCTACTCGTTCAACTTTGTATCCAACAATGTTGCCAACTATGTTGCCAACTCTGGTGGGTGACCATTTTTTGTCGGCTTGTTTTTTGTCCTATTGTCAATACGTTTAGGTTGCATGTTGGTAAACTGATGTCCGGAAGCCAGGGTAGTTTTGCTTCGTGTCGAAAAACCAAGCTGCACACTGGTGGGCTTTTTACCTAAAGCCTTGCCCAATTCTAGAGCCGCAATTTCCAGCACGTTTTCTATCGTGGCTGCTTGTTGTATCTTTTGGTTAATGCTGTTCACTGTCGCTTCGCGTTGGGCGACCTGTTGAGTATCTTCATAAAGCTGGGCGTTTTGCAGCGCGATGGCGACTTGGTTCGCTATTGTCTGCAAGAGTTCGGCATCCGTTTTATCCAGCCCATCGCGGATGTCATGCTGGACGTCAAGGACGCCTCTGACTTTATTTCCCAGCATAATGGGCACAGCGATCTCAGCCCGTGTGCCAGGAAGGAGCGGGTTGGGCAACCATTGTGGGTCCTGGCTGACATCCGGTACGATGACTGGTTTGCGCGTTTCTGCTGCCCTGCCAACGAGACCCTGGCTCTTCTCCAATTTATGACCGGCGGCCAACATTGCCTGGCCTGCTTCGCCGGTCCCCCCGACCATGCGCAACTGCCCTGTCCAGTCATCAACGAGATAGATATGGGCGTGATAATAGTCGAAAGCGGCCTGCACTTGTTCTACAACCGTGGCCACAAGTTGCTGTTGGTCTAGGATGGTCGAAAGACGGCGGCTGACCTGGAAGCTGGTGGACAGGGCTCGCGTGCGGTCGGCGACCATTCGCTCCAAGGATCCAATCAAGCTGCGCAATTCTTTGGCCATCTGGTTGAAGGCCTGGCCAAGTGTTGCGAATTCGTCCTGACCGCTGACGGGGACTGTTACCAGCAGGTTACCTTCGCCGATCTGCCTGGAGGCCTCCGTTAATTGGTTCAGCGGGCCAAGGATACGCCGGCCCAATACTAAGGCCGTAAGCACACCGATGGCCAGGACAGCCAGGCTGACGATAATGGATATGATGCTACTGCCAGTGACCGCTCTCACTAGGTTAGTTCTGCCGTTGGCTAGAGCCTCTGCGGCATCTTCTCCGATGTGACCGGTCAATTCACTGATCTCCAAGTTTGTCTCTTGGAATATAGCTGCATTGATCCAGATCTCTTGATCTAGCTCAACTAAATCACCAAAAGCTGCTTGCCTTTCTTCGACTGCTTTCACGAGCAGGGGTCGGGCCATATCTGAATAGGCCCAATCGAGGTGAGGCGTGTTGTTTAACAAATCTTTGGTTTTTAAGGTAAGCAACCTGGCCTGATCCACATGTTCCTGATGACCGTTGCCGAAAAATGCCTGTTCGCTGGCATCCATTTGTACGATGGTCCGATTCAATTCGATACTGTTCGGAATCGTACTGGCCAATTCTTGCACATTGCGCTTGGCGTTTTGTAATCTTAACTCGGAGCCACCGGCCCGGCTGCGATCGCCAATCTTATCCACAGTTTCTAAGAACGAAGACTCATATCTATCGAGCGCAGGGCCCAGAACAGCTAATTCTTCCGATATTTGGTCCAAGTGCTGGTAGGAGCTATCGTCGATTAATTGTCCCAATTCCTCAAGGCTACGGCGCGCATTCGCGACATGTTCCTGGCTTGCCGCGACGTGTGTTTCGGCCGCCATCTCGTAGCCCAAGGTGCGCCAATTGTCCAAGAAAGCTTTTTCCTCTTGTCTGGCTAGGAGAAACTGGTTTTCAAATTCCTGGCTTAATTCACGGACCCGGCTGGCTTCCTGTATGGTTGCTTCGATATTTGTTTGCAGTACTTGCAGAGCAACAAGATTGATGACCGCAATGAGTAAGGTCAAGCTGAGAATGATGCTAAAACCCAATATGATCTGGGTCTTAATGCTGTTTGGTCTGAGTTTTTCAATAGACAACTTGCGTTTCATGAGATTTGCCTTGGAATGTTCCTGAAACATTTTGCTAGGCATCAAGATCCATGACCAGAAAGTATTTCTTCCCATGCCAGCTGGTAAGAATCATCAATCGCCATACCTACGTCGACCAGAAAAAATAAGCGCTCCCGAACTGACTCCGACGGGTAAATAGCCGGGTCATTTAGAATATCATCTTCGATATAGGGCAGCGAAGCCTGGTTCGGTGAGCCATATTGAACGTAATTGGTTAATGTGGCCCCTACCTCCGGCTCTAGGAGATAGTTGATAAACGTTTCAGCCATCTCTTTATTGGGAGCATCGGCCGGGATGCAAATATTGTCTACCCAAATGATCGAACCTTCAGCGGGGATCACGTATTGTATATTGGGGTTTTCTTCCATTATCTGGAAAATATCGCCACTCCACTCCATGACCAGATCATATTCACCTGCCAATAGCAGATCCTGTGCATTATCTCCAACGTATCCACCTATTTGTTCCTTGTGTTCCTTTAGGAATTCAGTGGCCTCGGTGATATATGTCGCATTACTAGTATTTGGGCTGTATCCTAGCATGATCAAGACCAACCCCATCGTGGTTCGGTAGTCATCCAGCAAAGCTACTCTCCCGGCGAAAGCCGGATCGAAAACATCCTCCCAGCTATTGATCTCTCTACCAGTCGCAGCCAGGTCATAGCCAATGCCAACTGTTCCCCACTGGTAAGGGGCACAGTAACGATTGGCCGGGTCGAATGCAGGGCTGACGAAGGTTGGATCAATGTTACCGAAGTTTGGGATCTGCTCTTTATTTAGAGGAGCTAACAGCCGGTAATTACGCATGTCGTTGACGGTGATATCCGAGGGAACGACCAAATCGTATTTGCCGGTCCCCCCAGCCAATAATTCATCGTACATATCCTCATCGGAATCGAATATCTGGTAGTCGATAGTTACGCCATAAGTCTGCTCAAAACTGGATAGGATCTCTGGATCGATGTAGGTATCCCAATTGTAAAAACTCAATACGCCTGAACTTTCAGATTGCACTGGCAGTTCGGTCTCGGGCTCCTGCAAATCGGCCGCGTTACAAGCAACTGCCAAGATCACAAAGGCGAATAAACATATCAATGCCAGCCAGGCTTTCTGAATCCTCATTCTATATCACTCCTCCGCATCGGATGAGTTTCCATTGGTGCTGCCCGCCGGATCGTTCAGCCAGACACGAGCGGATCGCCCGCCTACTGCCCTACCTACTTCCCGGACGGCTATCTGCATTGCCTTCTGGGCATCAAAAGTGTTCTGGATCTTGCGATTGATCTCATTGATCAATGCGCGTCGTTCCGCTTGTCGTTGAATCTCAGCATAAGTTTTGGCGTTCTGAAGTGCGATGGCAACTTGGTTGGCAATCGAAAAAAGTAGGTCAGCGTCTTGTTGTTGTAAACCATTGGCCTCATCGTCCTGAGCGTCTAGCACTCCAAGTACCTGGTCGCCGACGGCGATGGGCACGGCTACCTCCGACATGGTGTCTGGTAGCAGTGTATTCGGCAACCACTCTGGATCCTTTCTGATATCAGGCACAAAGACGACCCTGTTTTCTCTAGCTGCCCGGCCGACCAATCCCTTATCCTTGTCGACGTAATGACCTTGTGCTAACATCAATTGACCAGCCCGGCCGGTGCCACCCATCATGATCAGGCGATCGCCCTCGTCGTTCAGCAGGTAGATATGGGCATGGTAGTAACCAAAAGCCTTTTGTACTTGTTCCACTACTTCTGATACCAATTGCTGTTCGTCAAGAATGGTAGATAGACGGCGACCCACCTCGCTGCTGATAGTCAATGCACGGGTGCGGTCAGCAATCCGTTGTTCCAGGGTCAGCAATGTTTCTTGGAGCCGGCCGGTGGTTAGATTGAAAGTATTGGCCAAGGAACCAATCTCATCGTCGGATTCCACCTTAGCCCGTGCGCCGAGATCGCCTTGAGCCACTTTTTCGGCGACTTCTTGTAGCCGGTTGATTGGCCCGGTTAGGAATGATGCCAGCACCACTGCCACCAAGACGACGGCCGCAGTAACGACTACAGATAAGATGACGGCCGTTTGGGTTTGGCTTTCGGCGGGAGCTAAAAACACTTCTTGTGGTTGGAAGAATGCCACCAGCCACGGTTGGCGACTGGTTCTGATCACCGCAACCTGGTTAATTTTATCGCCTGTGGCCACATCTTCAGCCGTGAAAAATGGTTGCTCTTGCGCATTATCAAGCTTATTCGCCAGTTCCGGCAAATTTGTGGATAGTCCGCCAACAGGCAGGCGAGGGAGTCGCAATTGATCTTGTAGTTCTGCCACGCGCTCTTGAGAGAGGGGAGAGACAAGTTTAAATAATGTCTCGGGCGCCGTGCCGTGAGCCAGGTGCATGTAATTCTCATCGAATAGCACAGCGAATGATTGACCGCCTACCAAACCGGTGCTGCGAGCGATAAGTTGCTGGAGAATGCTGGCTTTCACGCGGGCTCGGATGATGCCTGTTACCTGGTCAGTTGCATCGTGTAACGGAGCGCTGAAATAGATGAAAGCCCCTCTCATCTCCGGTGTGAATTCCACGCTCGATACATAGGGTTGGCCTGTTTCAAGGGGCACTGTGAGGTAATCACGGCCCGCTTCATCCAACTCAGGGCTATTTGTCGGGTATTCCAATAGCGTACGCCCATCGATATCCAACAAGGCATAGGATGAGATATTGAGTGGATCTTTATCTCGATAGGTCCCCAGCTGGGCCATGATGCTGGCTTCTTTTTCAGATCCACTGCGCTCCTCTTCTGGCAGATCAAGATAGCCACTATCTTCGAGCAAGCTGGCCTCTGTCCGAATTGTGAGCAGGTAATTGTCAAGATAATCGTCGACGGCCACGGCCGTTTGCCGGCTTGCGGCTTGCAGCCGCTGGTTTGCGTCCCTAACTAAAACATCTTGGGTTGAGTTATTGCTAAGTGTGACGATTGTAATCAGAGGTAATAAGGCCACGGCTACAAAGGCGGCGACCAATTTTTCTCTAAGACTGAAGTGCGGATAGCGCCGCAGCGAATAAAGCGTGACCATCAGGCCAGCGGCAATGGCCAAAATCACCAGCAAGGATAACCCCTGGGGCACTGCCTGGCGTCGGGCTCCCGGCCAAAACAAATCCAACATCAGCATACACAGGCCGAGGACGAGCGCCAATATAGCTAGACGAGAAACGAAAGTTAGAGGAAAGGTTTCCCGTACAGCGCTGATGACGACCAGAGAAAAGACGATTGCCGCCAGTGTACCAACGCCTTCAAATTGCGTGATGAGAAAGAGGTAACTTATGGCCAACCCTAATAGCGATAAGCTGATACCCAGCACTACTTTCTTTCGCCGTATAAACAAGATGCCAGGAATCATGATGAACAAAGCTGCCAGGGGCACAAAAATGTGAAGCGGTTGGTTGAGCGGATCGAATAAGAACCAGCTCACAAGACTTAACAGAAACAGGGAAACGGCGATTGCCAGGCTAACGACCAGGGCATTGCTTGGCTGCTTTTCCTGTTGTCCTTGTAAATCAAATTGGCCTAGATAGGAGGGCATCGTCATCTTGATATCTCCAA
>JAHEJP010000001.1:0-2794 GCA_024638855.1 Chloroflexota bacterium | reverse complement strand
TTCATTCACGATGTTTTCGGCCGATTTTCCTGTCATAAACATCTCGGCTAGGATCTCTTTGGCCGTATTGTTGTTGATCGTGCCTCTTTCAACGAGTCTGATCAATTCTACAAGGTCCACAGGCGTTACCGCGATCTCTTCAATGGGCTGTTTATGTTCATTCATCAAGCTGAAAAGAACGTTTATCATCCAATTGGCGGCCGCCTTGGCATCGGCCCCATTGTTGATGACTTCATCGTACCACTCAGCTACAGCCCGATTCTCGACCAATACGCCTGCTTCGTAGGGCGAGATATCCTGATCGGTTAGATATCGGGCAATCTTGGCATCAGGCAATTCCGGTAAGCCTGTACTGATCTCATTTACCCAGGTCGAGGATATGGCCAATGGTGGCAAATCGGGCTCAGGGAAATAACGATAATCATGAGCCTCTTCTTTGCCTCGTTGGCTGAAGGTTTCACGGCGGGATTCCGACCAACCCATCGTATCCTGGACCACCTGACCACCACCATCAAGGATTTGACGCTGCCGGTTGATTTCGAAGGTAATGCTATCGGCTAATGCCCGGAAACTATTGAGGTTTTTGATTTCGGTCCGAGTGCCTAACTGGTTGCTGCCCAACGGTCGTAGACTGACATTGGCCTCAAAACGGATGACGCCTTTTTCCATATCCCCAGAATTTACACCCAGGTAACGAACGATTTGCCGAATCTTCATCGTATAGGCGCGAGCCTCGAAGATGGAATTCAGGTCAGGTTCGGAGACGATTTCTAACAAGGGAACTCCTGAACGATTGTAGTCGACCAGCGAGCCCCGACCATTATCCAAGTGGGTTAACTTACCAGTGTCTTCTTCCAGGTGTACGCGCCGGATACGAATGCGTTTAGAGAGTTGTTCGGGTCGTTCTGCATCTGCGGCTATATCCAACCAGCCATCGATGGCCAAAGGCAGCTCATACTGGCTAATTTGATAAGCCTTGGGTAAATCGGGGTAGAAATAATTCTTTCGGGCGAAGATATTATGCTCTTGGATGGTACAGTTTAGGGCCAGGCCGACCCGCATCGCCATTTCTATTGCCCGTTTGTTGATGACGGGCAACATACCCGGCATTCCTAGGCAGATTGGACACACGGCCGAATTGGGTGGTGCTTCCACGCTGTCGACGACCCGGCAGCCGCAAAACATCTTGCTAGCTGTCAGCAATTCGGCGTGGACTTCTAGTCCAATAACTGGTTCGTATTCCGTCATCCTATCAGCCTCAGCCTCTACCCATGTCGCCGCATAAAAGATTCAAAGCGGTTGAGTGCTTCCTCTATTTTCTCATAGGCGGTAGCATAAGAAGCGCGGACGAAGCCTGACCCGCTGGGTCCAAAGGCGTCGCCAGGAACGACGGCTACCTCCTCCTCATCCAATAGGCGCATGGCAAAATCATCGCTACTCATACCGCTGGTGACGATGGATGGGAAGGCATAAAATGCACCGCGCGGCTCAAAACAATCAAGCCCCAGGGTATTGAATCCGTCCACGATTAAGCGACGCCGGCGATCATACTCCGCCCTCATTTGGTTCACATGTTCGTCGCCTGCTTCCAGAGCATGCAGGGCCGCCGCTTGGGCAGTTGTTGGAGCGGACATGATCGTATATTGGTGAACTTTGCGCATCCCGGCCAGTAGATCAGGATTAGCACAAGCGTAGCCAATGCGCCAACCGGTCATGGCGTAATTCTTGCTGAATCCGCCTAACAAAATCGTCCGCTCGCGCATGCCAGCCAGGCTTGGAACGCAAGTATGTTCGACGCCGTAAATTAAGCGGTCGTATATCTCGTCAGAAATGATTAATAAATCATACTGTTCGGCCAGGGCAGCGATATCCTCCATAATCTCTCGGGTCATCACGGCCCCAGTTGGATTATTGGGATAGCCGACGAGGATCGCCTTGGTTTTTGAGGTGATGGCAGCTTCAATGGTTCCGGCCGTAACCTGGAAATTGTCGCCAACATAGGTGGGCACGGTGATGGGGGTGCCTCCGGCAAAGGATACTTCCGGCGCATAGGAGACGAAACAAGGCTCCGGGATGATGACTTCATCGCCCGGATCGATGACGGCCGTCATGGCTAAATACAGTGCTTCACTGACTCCCACCGTTATTAGTATTTCCGTTTCCGGATCATAATTCAGACCATAAAGCTTATTCAAGTGGTGGCTGAGCGCGATCCGTAATTCGATAGTGCCGCTGTTTGAAGTATATTGGGTTTCACCTCGTTCAAGCGAGGCGATTCCTTCGCGCAAAATTGGTGCCGGGGTAACGAAATCCGGTTCGCCGATGCCTAGCGAAATGACATCTTCCATTGTGGCCGCGATATCGAAAAATTTGCGTATTCCTGAAGGAGGTGTGTTGACTACTCGCTGAGATATGAAATCGCGCATCCTATCTTCTCCTAACTAGTTTGTTTACCAGGTCCATTTTACCCACAATTGTCAGCCGATCTCTACAGTTGAATTATCGCCCACAAATAAGGCCTGTCCCCGGCCCGAAACCTTGGCATTCTCCCCTACCAACGCTTGATCCAGAATACAATCTTCGATGGTCGCGCCAGGATCGATGATGCTGTTGCGAACCACGGCATTGCGAATGCGAACGTCTTTGTCGATACTGGCAAAGGGGCCAATGACGGCCGCTTCAATATTGGCATCCGGATGAATGAAAACCGGTGGAACGACTGTAAAACCATCGCTGTATCCCCGCTCCAGGGCATCTTCCGAGGCATAACGCGACGAAAGCAGTCGCGCATTCG
>JAHEJP010000089.1:14279-15476 GCA_024638855.1 Chloroflexota bacterium | reverse complement strand
TGAAAAGGGTGAGCCAGTAAACTTACGCAAGCGGGACTTGACCACTTTCGGCTTGGCGCGAATCGATCTCAGTGGCGCCGATTTAAGTGAGGCGAAGATGGTTCAGATCAGCCTGGGTGAAGCCAATCTGAGCCAGGCGAATCTTGCTGGAGCCGATCTAAGCAATGCTCTACTTTCCGGCGCCGATTTTACCGGCGCGAATCTCCATCGAGCCTATTTATTCCAGGCTATTCTCGATAACGCAATTCTGCGGGATGCCGATATGAGCAAGGCGGCTTTGAACGCGGCCAACTTGGATGGCGCAGACCTAACAGGAGCAAATCTCGAAGGAGCCAGATACAATGACAACACGATCTGGCCGATAGGTTTTGATCCGGAAGCGGCCGGAGCGAAATATTATCGCTAAGAGCTGGATTTTGGAGTTCTTCCTCTTAATTACGTAGAATCACCTTAACCTGTTGTTGATTGTTGTCTGCACCTTAGCTTTCGTAACGCATACTGTCCGTTTTTCTAAAATATAAAAAGCATATGAAACTTTGCCGGCTTTTAGTGATTTTCTATCATTAACGTCGTTGTTCTTATCAAATCGGGTTGTAAGATTCTTAACGGTCGTTTCCTATTCAACCGCTCCTTCGAGCAAGCACTCTCCCGAGATTATTTTAGTAGTAGCCAAAATAGGCCTAATTCGGTTAAAGGAGTTTGATCATGAGTGATTTAATAGTCATTACCTACAAAGATGAACAATCTGGATATGATGCATTGGCGAAACTCGCTTCTCTTCAGGAATTGGAAGTAATACAGCTAGAGGATGCGGCCGTCGCTGTCAAAGATAAGAAAGGCAAAGTCAAAGTTAAACAAACGCTTGAAAATCAGATTACTGGATCAGGCGCATTGTGGGGTGGCTTCTGGGGTTTGTTAATCGGACTACTATTCATGGCTCCTATTTTCTGGGGGCTTTTTGGCGCACTGATGGGTGTGATAATGGGAAAGGCCACGGATGTTGGCATTGACAACAAATTCATCAAGGAGGTTGGCGACTCATTGGATGTTGGAGGTTCGGCTCTATTCATGTTGGTCGTTAAGGCAACGCCAGATAAAGTGCTGCCCGAACTAGAAAAGTTTGGCGGTGAGGTTTATCAGACTTCTCTCTCCTATGAAGACGAGGAGAAGCTCAGGAAGGCTCTGGACCATGAACAG
>JAHEJP010000089.1:0-14179 GCA_024638855.1 Chloroflexota bacterium | reverse complement strand
TGCTCCCAATTCGAAAAATGGGGCAATGTTCAAAGGGGTTCAAAACTGACTGGAGGTGAGGTAGCTAAGCCGGTTTGAACATTGGAGAAAATGGAGAAGGAAATCAATGAACAATCAGTCCTTTCAGCTTTCGTCAACGGTCAAGTTTTTTGTGGCTGCGGCCGCTATCGCCGTTACGTTGTTCTTCATCAGGGAAGCTAGCGCAATGATTAACTCCATTGTGCTGTCGGCCATTATTGTGGTCAGCGCGACGCCTCTCCTATATAGCCTGAAAAGAAAGGGCGTTCCTTCGGTGGTCGCCTACGCGATTACACTAATCGTGATTCTGGTCGTATTTACCGCGGTTGTCCTATTCGTTATCACTGCTTTGGTCAACTTCATCGAGGCAGTTCCAACCTACGCAACAGAATTACAGAGCATTTTGGACTCATTTGCCGATTGGCTTGCTTCCTTAGGTATCGCAGGACAAATTGAATTGGAAACCGTGTTAAGTGTGCTTGATCCAGGAAAATTATTAGGCTTTGTCGTTGATTTTTTCGCCGGGCTCATTGGCGGGCTTTCAGATGTTTTTCTGGTGGGGCTAATCATTATTTTCCTCCTGGTCGATGCATTGAACGTGCCTGAAAAGATCGTCCCTTATATCAATCGAGGTGATCCACTGGTCAGCCGTTTGGCGGCATTTGGTGCGGATGTGCGCCTCTATATTGTCGTGACAACTATCGTCGGCCTGGTAACAGGTGCCGTTGATACTATCTTTTTCATCGCCATGGGCGTTGATTTTCCCATCTTGTGGGGAGCTTTAGCGTTTTTCATGAGCTACATTCCAACTCTTGGATTTTGGCTAGCTCTGATTCCACCGGTATTCCTGGCCTTGCTGGAGTCGGGTCCGGTTGCAGCCGTCGTCGTTTTTATTGGCATTGTGATCATCAATGGTTTTGCAGAGAATGTCGTCAAACCCAAATATATGGGCGAGGAGTTGGACCTTTCACCTTTCACGGTCGTCTTCTCGGTGGTCTTTTGGTCAGCACTTCTTGGTCCACTTGGAGCCATTTTATCGGTGCCGATGACTATGGCCATTAAATCGCTTGTTTTAGCGCCAGATCCTTCCAATCGTTGGCTAGCTGATTTAATGAGCGCTGAGCCTCATGATGATCAAAAAGAAGATGGATTAGTTGTTGCTGGTGACGAAGGTGGTCTGACTGAAATTGAAGGAGAATAGGTTGGTTGACAGTCGTAGATCTAACAAGACGATTAGCCAAATATCTTGCTATGAGGTGGTTAAGGATGGTCGCTACTGATAGAATTGCCCGATTGTATTGAAATAATAATTGACATAATGTTATGAATCGACCGGATATTATTTTTATTGTTCTAGACACCCAACGAGTTGACCGTTTGGGATGTTATGGCTACCAGGCCAGGGAAGTCGAGGGCAGCATCACACCAAATCTTGACAAATTCGCTGCCGCCGGAGCGACATTTGATATGGCCATCGCACCAGCCCAGTGGACTATCCCCAGCCACGGGTCCATGTTCACCGGTCTCTACCCCACGGCACACCAGCTTACTCAATCTGACAGGGCACTTGGACCCGATCGACCACAAATAGCCCAGGTTCTAAATGAAGATGGTTACCAAACGGTTGGCTTTTGCAATAACCCGCTGGTAGGTATTCTCGACAACGGGCTTAAGCGCGGCTTTGAGACGTTCTATAATTACTGCGGCGCCTTTCCTAGCATGCCGAAACATTCAACCCATTTGCCCTGGCCAGCTGGCTGGCTATTGGAGTCTTACACTCAGTTTTTGCGCCGGATTTCTTACCCAGTTCAAAACTTCTTTGCCCGCTCAGATCTGGCATTTCGAATCTCAATTAATTCTTGGATGACCCCCGTGTGGTCAAAAATGGCCAATTTCAAAGGTCAAAATGAACGTTCGGTCCGTGATCTCAACCGCTTCCTCAGGGACCGAGAGAATAATTCGACCGAGAAGCCGCTCTTTTTGTTTCTCAACTTAATGGAAACTCATTTGCCATTTTGGCCGCCAGGTGAGTTCGTCGATCGAATCGCGCCCTATATGAGGGAAGATCGCCGGGCGCGAACTCTCATGCGCGATTGGAATAGAGAAGCTTATCGTTGGCAGGCGCCAGTTGCCGAACCCTTGGAAGAGTTAGAGTACCAGGTGCTCAACGATATGTACGATGCCGAGGTAGCTTACCAGGACGATTACCTGGCGGAATTATTCGCCGTTTTGGCTGAGCGCGAGAATGCGGATAATACCATCACCGTCATAGTCTCTGACCATGGAGATGGCTTAGGTGAGCATGGATATATCGGACATGCGTTTGTGGCCTATCAAGAGTTAGTTCACGTGCCGCTTATCGTACACTGGCCCAACAAGGTACCGGCCGGGAAAAGGCTACCGGATCCGGTGAGTACACGGCGAATTTATCATACGCTGTTGGACGCGGCCGGCGGTGTCCCTGAAGGTTCAATTAATCTTGATCCTCGGGAGATAAACGGGTTGACCTTGATGGAGACGATACGCGGCCGTGATCCGGAAAATGGGACGGCGTTCTCCGAAGTATATCCTCCGTTAAATTTCACCAAGGCAATCCAACATCGCCAGCCTGAACTTTTAGAACGCTTCAGGTGTTTGGAGATCCGGCGTGCGGTGGTGAAAGAGGGCTTAAAATTGATTCATATCGCCGATTGGCCTGATGAATTGTTTGATATAGAGGCAGATCCATTAGAACAGGCTAACCTCTTACCAGAACTACTGGCCGAAACAGCCGATCGTAATCAGGAACTTCAGAGCTTTATTCGCTTGACCGAGGTTCAGCGAGACAACCTGACTCATGGTGCGAAACTCGATATTAATGCCGACGAGAAGCTCCTGCAGCATCTACGAGGATTAGGATATATTGAGTAATGGCGGCATATGGCACTCCCAATACATGTAAATATTAGGCTTTTTCCCTAACAGGTATCGTGACTACTATCCTTAAATTTTCAACCATGACACACTCACATAATATCTATGTGTGGAATTATACTGTTTTATTCTGCCATATGAAGGCATTTTGGAGGTAGCAACAGAGCAATGTTCGACGGTATCCAAATTGATCCAGTAGCATTTACTATCCCAATCGGCGATGGTTTTCCCATCCACTGGTATGGCATTATCGTCACCCTGGGCATTGCCATCGGTGCCTGGTGGGCCGCTAGCGAGATCAAGAGACGCGGTGGCGATCCCGATGATTTCTACAACGGTCTATTAATCGTGGTCATATCCGGCTTTGTCTTTGCCCGACTGTGGTATGTTTTACAGGAATTAATCGCAGGCAGGGGAAGTAATTTCAACTCTATAGGCGCTATCGTCAATGTTCGCGCCGGCGGGCTCAATATTCTCGGCGGATTCGTGGGCGCCTTCATAGTCGCTTACATCTATACTCGCTGGAAAAGGTTGGATTTCTGGATGTATGCCGATGCGGCCGGACCAGCTTTGTTGATAGCCCAAGGCATAGGGCGGTGGGGCAATTTCATCAACCAGGAATTATATGGTCCTCCCACTGATTTGCCTTGGGGGATCCTTATCCCATTCCAGAACCGGTTGCCCGTCTACAGCGCGCTGCCGCCTGATACCCGGTTTCATCCCACTTTTCTCTATGAGTCACTGTGGTTGTTGCTCGGTTTTATCTTGCTGGTCTTCTTAAATAACCGCTTTCGTGATAAGTGGCAATCGGGCACCATATTTGGCCTGTTTTTGATTTGGTGGGGTGGCGGCCGGGCTTGGGTGGAGATATTCCGGCCAGATCAGCCAAAATTCGCCGGGACACCCGTTACTTACTCGATGGTCATCTCAATCTTAATAGCCCTTACGGGAATCCTGGTTCTATTGTATCGATATGATAAATTGCCTATTGGTTCAGACGCTAAACGGCGACGCAAACGCGTCCATAAGCCAAAACCACGCCGCGAGGAACCGAAACCAGAAAATTAAGTCGACAAAGGGACCAGATGGGTAGACCACTGTTCGGCAAGTGCGCTTAGACTCTTGACGATGTGTATTTAGCCTCGAACCGGTTTGAGTAATTGCCGGCCGATGTCGATTTGCCTGGACGACTGGCGGAAGATGTTTATTTAAGCTTAACCATTCGAAATGGTTTTACCGTTGCAGCTGATCTTTAGAAGTATAATATGGGTTTAACTCATTGCGTATTACCACTTCCTGCCTCCAAGAAGTCCATGCCCAGGGAAGTTAATCACTAAGGAAACGCCTAATTACAAGGTGCTTCGTTAGTCGCATCTTAGCTTGCCTCAAAATTCTTCGGAGTGTGGTATAATATGCCTAATGGGTGACGGTAACAGGCCCCAATGCCTGAGATCACATGACGGTGCGCAAAGACAAACCATTAGAATTATCACCATAATTTTCTTGCATCTTATTTGTATTGGGAGAGGAGAATCCTAGCTGTTTGCGGTTCGGATAATCCGGAACAAATCAATAGTTCCAGAAGCCGCTTCAGCCCGCAAGAATCTCTACTGCAGGGAAAACAAAGGATGGCCAAGCGAAAAGTTGAATTAAGTGAAGATCAGAGAGAAAAGAATGAGTTGATTTTGGCCCGTATTGAATCCGAAAAAGCTCGACTTTTTGAAGAGACGCGAGCATTGCAGCAGCAATTTCGGCGAAATATTAAGCGGAAACGAGCGAAAGGTCACTCGACCTCTTTGTTCGATGAAGCAGGGCAGCGTTCGTCTCCTTCTTATGATCTAGACTGACAAAGCTAATAATCAGACCGTTTCCATGCCTAATGGCAAATTTGGGGAGAGCCGGAAACCAAAATATTAATTGTGATTCTCGCTCCTTAAGGGGTGAGGTGCCAGTATTGATTCTTCGCCACTTGGAACGGGTGGATGGGTGCTTTTGAATTCAAGGCACTTTACATAAAAACTTGGTGGTGTGTTAATCCTTGCATTGATTGGTCCGTTTATCTTTTAGTCACCTATAATGTACCAAAAACATCGCTAGAATCAGGATTTGCCTGATGCCATTCGAACACGACACCTTCATTTCCCCGTTTACCTGGCGTTACGGAAGCCCTGAAATGCGAAAAATTTGGTCTGAGCTTCACAAGCGAATGCTGATGCGGCGTGTCTGGGTGGCGCTGGCGACGGTCCAGCACCAGGCCGATTTAGTGTCGGATAGGCAGTTGGCCGATCTTCAAAGCCAGGTCGAAAATGTTGATATCGACCGAGCTCGGGAAATCGAAAATGAAGTACGCCATGATGTGATGGCTGAGATCATGGTTTTCGCTGAGCAATGTCCTGAGGGCGGAGGCATCATCCATTGGGGCGCAACCAGCGCTGATATCACCGACAATGTCGATGCCCTTCGTTGCCGGCAATCGGCCGAATTGATCGAGACCCGACTCCGGAAGTTACTGGCCCTTTTTGCCCGAAAAATCGAAGAAACCGCATATTTGCCGATCATGGCTTATTCTCACTTCCAGCCGGCTGAGCCAACGACACTTGGTTATCGTTTGTCTGTTTACGCCCAAGATTTGGGGCAAGATTTAGTCGCTCTAGAAAATCTTAGCACTCAAATCCGGGGAAAAGGCTTGAAAGGCGCCGTCGGTAGCCAGGCTTCGTTCCAGGATATCCTTACCGGCAGCGATATGAGTCCAGGTAAATTGGAGGCTGAAGTCATGGCCCTGCTGGATTTACCCTATTATCCCATCGCCACTCAAACTTATTCCCGAAGACAAGATCACCTCATGGTTTCGGATTTAGCCACTATGGCCGCAACTTTACATAAATTTGGTCTCGATTTTCGCCTGCTGATGACTCCAGCCATTGGCGAGTGGGCCGAACCCTTTGGAGGGGATCAAGTGGGATCGACGGCAATGCCCTTCAAACGCAACCCGATTCTGGCGGAAAATATCTGTTCACTGGCGCGGTACCTGGCCTCGTTGCCGGCCGTGGCCTGGAGCAATGCCAGCCAGCAGATCTTGGAGCGCAGCCTGGATGATTCGGCCAATCGTCGGATCATCTTAGCCGAGGCTTTTTTGGCGGCCGATGAAATCCTGTTGAAAACCACTCGTATATTGGAAGAGATGGTTTTTGAAGAAGAAGTAATGGCCCGTAATTTGGCTATTTATGGTCCGTTCGCTGCCAGCGAACGATTGCTAACCGCACTGGTTTCAGCCGGAGCCGATCGCCAGGAAGCTTACGAATGGATCCGTCAGGCCAGCTTGAAGGCCTGGGAAGTGGTTCGCCAGGGACAACCTAATCCTCTGATAAATCTGTTAGCAGAGGATAGCCGTATTCTATCCCATTTAAGTCTTCAGCAGATAGTCGAACTGCTGGATGCTGCTGATTATGTAGGCACGGCCGGCGAACGAGCGGAAGCCTTCAGCCGGCAGCTGAGGGATCGGCTGGCAATGACCAAAGAATTTGGGAATGATGTTTTGGGTAGCCAATTTGATCGGACATCATTTCACTGACAACTAAATAGGCAAAACCATATTGAGCAAAAAGTTGACATAAGCGTAAAATCATCGGCATCTGATTATGGGCTGAGTTTTCCAAAGAATCTTGTGGAAAACGGAATCGTTGATTTTCATGAGAGAAGTCGATCAGAACGATTCCGGCAACTTCTTCGGGAAATTGCTGGGCAGAGGGCTGAAATGGTAGGCTCTCCATTGCCGACACAGTCTAAATGTATTTGCCGCCCTGAAAGATCACTTAGAGCTCCTGGTGGGGGGTACCGTTTTCGATCGTTATTGCTGGGAATCGTCTGCCCAATGAGGCCAAAAGCCAACAAGAGGGGAAATATCGTGAACACCGCCCCAAGTAGAAGGCTCGCTCACCAACCACATCCCTTTTCGAGTCTATCCGATTTCTTCCCTGTGCGGCTCATTTCCTATCTCCACAACCCAGTACTACATATGCAATAAGAAATCATTGCTACCGAAGCCTGTTTCCAGCGTAAAGCCATTTTGGTTAACTCCCTCATTCTTCGACCCAAAAACCAATGTAACTATACTATCAGGTCGGGATAACGATTGTGAATGTTCAGTTCCCGGCCCACAATATCTTTTGAGCTACTGTATCAGGCGGTTCGGCCTGAAAACTGCAGATGGTTGACAGCATTCTCCCCGCCTGTATTGCTTGGATGACAATGCTTATTATTGTTTTGGCAATAGCAACGTAGCAGTAATGGCGATGATGGGTAGGATGACCAGACCTTGTAGCGCTCGGGCTAAACCGATCTCGTCAGCAACAATACCGACCAGGTAAGTGCCGACAGCTCCACTGAAAAACATCAGCCCCAAAGTTAGTCCTGAGGCGAATGCTCGCCGGCCGGGCAAGAGTCCTTGGGCCATAATAACTAAGACGCTGTGGGGCATCCCGGCGAAGAAACCAGTTAAAAATAACAAAGCGAAGCGCCACGGATCTCCTGTGGGGATATAAAGGTATAAGGGAACGATCACGCCTACCATACCGATGAGGATGGCGATGCGTTTGCTAATCCGGTCACCGAGCGTGCCGCCGATGATTCCTCCTACGGCCGAGCCCATCATGAACAAGCCGGCCGTCCAGCCGACATAAATGGGCTGAAAGCCCATCTCTGTGAATAATTTGGGAGCGAAATTGATGGTAGCGATGCCGATGGTACTGGTGGTGGCGATGATGACAGTTAGTGGAATCACCATGCGCCATTGACGAATCCGTTTTTCTACCTTCGACAGGAGAGGGGCGGTAGATACGACCAGGGCTGCTTGACTCGAATCTGTTTGGACCGGTGGTCCAGGTTTGTCCTTCACATATCGCCAGCCAGCGATTAGCGCGGATATCGCCATAGCCGGCAGCACCAAATAACCAGACCGGTCGAATGCCTCAAGCAAAATGCCGGCTAAAATTGGGCCTAAGAACAGGCCGGTTTGTCCGGCGGCGAAAAAAACGCTAGTCGCCTGTGTGCGGGCACTCACGCTGCTTTCACTGGCTACTTTGGTTCCGGCCGGATGTACGGCTCCCGAACCAAAACCGGCTAAGGTGATGGCCGCCAGAGCAAACCAATCCCCGGTCACGGCCGCCAGGCTATAAAATACGATCATCCAGGCCATGCCACCGACCACAAACAATCGCGGTCCGCGACGATCGGTCAACGCGCCAAAGAATGGTTGGGAGAGAGCGCTGCCCACATTGTAGAGAAGCAAGGCAATGCCGACTTGGGCATTGGTCAGGCCAATGCTGACCGCCAATATTGCTACCAACAAGGTGCGGCTGTTATTAAGCACATCCACAAAGAAGTGGGTGAGCGAAACTGCCTGATATGACTGGTCCTTGAGAAAGCTCGCTTGCCGTATCGTCATCTACTTAATCCTGATTCCGCAAGTTTATCGGCTTAGAGCTAGAATGTCACTTCACGAATTTGGGTAGGTTGGACCGCATTTTGGCCTTTTCGCCGCGTCAGCAAGCGTAGGGTACAATATTTCGTTAGACAATACCTTGCAGGGACTAGCAGTTATCTTGCATATTATGAGTTGAGCCCTGTTGCGGAAAAGCTACCTATTAGCTGCCAGCCTCGGGCGAGCGATAAATGAACGGTCCCAAAAAATTGACCAGGTATTCAATAAAATAATGTTTATGTAAAGGAGAATTGGATAATGCGCTACTTCCTCATCCTTGTTTTCGGAACAATTCTGGGGGCATTGTTGGCTAATGTGCTCATCGGCCGTAAGCTACTGAAATCCGCTCAATTAGAAGTTCAAACCGAATTGACCAAGATTGCGCCTTATATCGATCGAACACTGGCCGACATGGAGGATTTTATCGGCGTTGCCCGGAATGAATTACAGGGATATGTAACCAGTGAAAACGCTTTGCCACCCAGGATCATCGATCAATTGCCGGAATCCACAAAAAAATAGGCCTATTGAACCGACGAGATAATCATCTTCACATTGCATGTGTGTTGAGAAGCGGACCATTCTCAGGTATTTATTACCTTTCTGTAAGCCTGGCGCAATGTTGCTGACTTATACTATCTGGCGACTTAAAATGCCCATTACTTTATAATGAAGTTGCAGGAGAATATGAAACATGTTGGAAAGGATTTTTAGTCGCCGGGACGAAGAAAGGCGAGTTCGGGATCAAAATCGTCTGCCGCCAGGCCAATCATTGACCCAGAAGTTTCCCGTTTTGCATTATGGTCCGACGCCAAAAAGTGACCTAAAAGATTGGGATTTTAAGATATTCGGTCTGGTAGAGGAAGAAAAAGTCTGGTCGTGGGAGGAGTTTAACCGACTGCCCCGGCAAAAAGTAACCATGGATATCCATTGCGTAACTCGGTGGTCCAAGTTCGATACTGTCTGGGAAGGAGTATTACTTAAAACTCTGGTTG
Source organism: Chloroflexota bacterium (assembly GCA_024638855.1). Taxonomy (GTDB): domain Bacteria; phylum Chloroflexota; class Anaerolineae; order Promineifilales; family Promineifilaceae; genus UBA11865. The sequence continues at coordinate 4,774 of JAHEJP010000089.1, read as the reverse complement.
AAGAAGGACTTGTGTCGCCCAAACCTGAAGCGAATTTCGTCATACAACATTGTGAACAAGGTTATACAACCAATCTACCTTTGACAGCAATGATGCATGAAAATGTTTTAATGGCTACCCATTTTGATGAAAAACCCCTTGAACTGGAACATGGCTGGCCTTTGAGGGTGGTTGTCGGCTCGTTTCCCGACCGTAGCGAAGAGTGGCGCGCCTATTTTTGGAAGGGGGGCAAATGGTTGCGAGGACTGGAATTTCGGGCCAGCGATCAACTCGGCTTTTGGGAGAGGAATGGCTACCATAACGAAGCTGATCCCTGGCGGGAACAACGGTTCAGTTACGGGTGGTAGACCTGGTCATAACCAATCCCGTCCGCCGACGAATCGTCGGCTCGATTTTCGGCGCCCAAACTCTATTTTCGGCTGCTGTTATCTTATCATTTACGCTGACGCCGATTATTGCCGCCGAACTGGTTGGTAATGACGCCGTTGCCGGATTGCCATCGACAGTTACTCTCATTGCCCGAGCAGCTTTTGCTTACCCAATTGGCTGGTTGCTCGATCGATGGGGTCGTCGCATGGGCTTATCACTCGGATACATCGTTGGCATCGGTGGGTCGGTGCTCGCTGCCTGGTCTATCGTTATAGGCTCCTTTGCTGGCTTTTTAGCGGGCGCTGCCTTACTGGGTATATCTCGGGCTTCGTCGGAGCAGAGCCGTTATGTGGCGTCGGAGGTATTTCCCACCGGTCGCCGGGCTAAGGTCATCGGCTGGGTAGTATTTGCAGGCACTATCGGTGCAATATTTGGTCCATTGCTAGTCGAACCGGCCGGCTTGCTGGCCGAGAATCTGGGTCTTCCATCGGCGTCAGGACCCTTTTTGATTGCCGGTGCGATGTTACTTTTTGCTGCGGTCGTTACATTTGGGCTGCTCCGGCCTGATCCTCAACGAATCGGCCGGGCCATCGATCTTGAGGAACGACGCCAGAAAAAAGAAGATCTTGATGTTGAGGAAATGGCCCGGCCTTTACGCCAGATCTTCGCTTCTCCACTGGCATTAACTGCTGTTGCGGCGATGACAATCGGCCAAATTGTGATGGTTATGCTAATGGTCATAACGCCGTTGAACATGGCTCACAACGAGCATGGCACCCAGGCCATCTCGTTGGTGATTATGGCCCATACCCTGGGAATGTTTGGACTATCAGGACTCACCGGATGGTTGATCGATCGTTTGGGTCGATTAGCCTTAATCGCCGCCGGTTCTTCAATCTTGATCGTTGCATGCCTCTTGGCTCCGCTTTCAAGCGGCATGCTGATGCTAGCATTATCCTTATTCTTGCTCGGCCTTGGTTGGAATTTTGCCTTTGTCGCCGGCTCGACTTTGCTATCGGACCAGTTGGCGCCGGTTGAAAGAGGTCGGGCTCAGGGAGCAGGCGAGATGTCAGTGGCCATCGGTGCGGGTTTGGGAAGTTTGACTAGTGGTTTTATCTTCGCCCGGGGTGATATGTGGGCGGTGAGTATTGTAGGTTTAGCTTTCTCGCTAGCCTTGTTGGGCATGGTGATATGGCTAAAGCTTTCCCGGAGCGGCAGTCAGGAATATGCGGCCGGTCATGATTAGCGAAAAATATCACCATCACGGCTCCCCTAAAAAGACTCAACTATCCTTAGACAATGTCAGGCTATAACCAAAGGCTTCAAAATCTACTTCACCAACGCCAATGGTATATAAGCCGCTCTGGCTTAAGGTGTATTGAGAGATAATTTCCTCGTCATCTGGCGGAGCCGAACTCGTGCTGCCGTCGGCGAAATCCACCTCCACAGAGTCCGGATCTTGTAAATAAAGTATTAGGTCTTTGTTGCCGGTGGCGCTGACCTGAATCGTGACCACATCACCTGCCGTGCCTTGGAAATTCCATAGATCGTCTACGTCAGCCAGCGCCGTTCCATTCTTTATTTCGCCGTAGGCAATATTGCCTCTAAAAACAAAGAAAGGCTGTGAACCGTCGGTATTGATCACGAGCGCGTAATCTCCGACGCTGTTTCCTGTGCTGCGGACGATGATCTTAAATGTACCTGACATCGTCAACGATTGTTGATTTATATTTTCGATTTGCCCGTTGATGCCCTGATTCCGGCTGACAATAGTCGCGCCATCAGGAGAAACCAAATCCACCGATATGTCCAGGCTGGAGACGGGAGCAACACTTATAGAAATTAAATCGCCACTTTCACCATCAAAATTCCATGATTCTGCACCCCCGGCTGCCAGGGAGCCTTTTTCCACCACTGCGTAATCAATCAACCTGGTGCTGTCGGGAGTACTGGTGGCCGTAACCGTGGTAGTTCCATCGGCCGTGGCTGTTGGCGTTGGAGTCGAAGTGCTGGTACCGGTACCGGCAGCTGTTCTTGGCGATGCGGTGATAGATGCCGTCGGCGTCGACACAGGCGGTATGGTCACAATGATGGATTGGGTAGCAGTCGCCTGGGGAACCGGGCTAGCGGTCATGGTAGGTAAAATGGTGGGAGAGGCCGTTGGTATTGACGGCCCGCTAGAGGTCGGCTCTAGGGGAATTTGATCTCCCGCAGGCGTCTCGTCTTCAACCGGTATCGGAACTGTTTCTCCGGATTCAATCTGTGCTATCGTTAGGGGGTTTGGCGACACGATATTGGTGACTTCCAGGTACCAGAGTTGCTGCGTAGGAGCCCTGCGATCGCAGCCAACCGGTCCTTCCCAATATAGCCATCGACCCTCGACAACTAGAGGTAAACCTGGATCTGCAATGGGGCGTAATACCCCATCAAAACCAGAAGCCGGAATATCGATTTCGCCATCAGTTAGAGTCCAGGTTGCCGGAGAAAATCGTCCTTCTCCGGTACAGACTGGTAGTGGGAGCGGTTTGTAACTACCGCTCAATTGAATATAGCGTCCTTCGAAAAAAACTGGATTACGCAGAAGCGTAATCAGTGAGGTTGGATCAGCTGTTAAAGGAGGAGAAGCAAGCGTTGGGACAGTGGGCGTCACGTTCGGTTGGGTTTCAGAACGGCAACCAGGCAAAAAGGCAAATATTAAAAGAGATAGGGTGATCCAGACCTTTTTCATCCCAATGACTTCTACCCAAGCATCCAGCAAAACCGAGTGGGACAACGCGTAGAAATGTGCGTCTAATAATACCAGATTAGGCAATCCAGGACTATTTGCCAAGCAAGATCTGAGTGAATGTAGGCTGTTCGCGGGCTGAGTGGATTCGCACAGTCACCGAACCATTTACCGGACATTGGAACAAACTTGAAATAAAAGATTGATCCCGGAATCAGCATTCCGGGATCATTTCTAAAGTTTATTGAGCCTCGATAACCTCGATTTCCATGATCAAGACGGCATTGGGGGGAATGATGCCCCCTCCGGCGCCTTCCTCGCCGAATGCGAGTTCTGGCGGTATGACGAGCTGGCGTATTCCGCCGACATTCATCGAAGCCAAACCCTCTTCCCAACCGGGAAAAAGCTGACCGGCGCCCAGGACGACGCCGATGGGCTGGCCTCGACTTAGCGAACTGTCAAACATCGTGCCATCTTCCAACCAGCCGGTATAGTGCATCAGGACAGGTTGTCCTTCTTCCAGGGCAGCTCCATCACCCACTTCAAGGTCATAGTATAACAAGCCACTGTCGGTCTCCTCGTAATCGCTATCGTCAATCGCGGTTGGCGATTCAGGCGGACCTGGTTGAATGGCTAACAATTCGACGTCGAAAATCAGGGTTGAATCAGGGGGGATACCCGGCCGACCGGCTTCACCATAAGCGAGATCCGAGGGGATGATAAGCTGAGCCCGTGTTCCAACCGGCATCAAGGCGATGCCTTCATCCCAACCCGGAATGACCATGCCCTGTCCTAAGGCAAATTGGAAAGGTTGATCTCGCCCTCTGGAACTATCAAACTCCGTGCCATCTTCCAGCCAGCCAGTATAGTGAACGGTGACAACCTGGCCTGCTTCTGGTATTTCGCCATCGCCTTCAGAAATAATGACGTATTCTAATCCGCTGCTGGTTGACTGGATTTCATCCTGGCTGGCGCCAGCATATTTATCGAAGGAAATATCACCCTCGATTGGTTGTTCGACCTCAGCTACTGCCGTCTGCTCGGCCGTTGCTTCCTCTACAGGTTCTTCACTATCGACCGTTTCACTCTGAGCCTGGGCTGTAAGAGTGGCGATTTCATTGTCCGGGTCCTGGGCGGGTCCGCAGGCAACGGCACCGACGACCAACAGCACCAACATAATTGGCCATATTGATCTATTTATTTTGATACTTTGAATCACGTTATGCTCCTTAATTGATACGAATGCAACGGCTCTTCATCAAATTGAGACAACTAAAGAGCCGTTGCGTTTCCTAAGGCCACGGTTCACATCTTATCTTTACCGTGGCTCATTCATTTTTTTAGTTAGGCTGCACAAACCAAAGTTAACTACAGCACTAGACTGCTTAAGTTTAACTCGATTAGCGTATATGACTAGTTAGACGATTATGAGAGGCTTTTGACAGCGAGAAAACTGCCCGCAGATCATTTTTTATCCATTTCCAAGCTATATTCGGCCGCCTCGAAATTTCGTTCGCCAACGAGCAATGAGTAGAGACCCGTCGCAGGTAATTCGAAATCGATCAATGTTTCTGCTTCGCCCAAGGGATGTTCGTCCTGGTAACTCACTAGCAACAGGCCATCGGGATCGAATAAGCGGAGGAAAAGATCTTCGTCGTTGAGCGGTGTCGCCGTGATGTT
>JAHEJP010000088.1:11072-15488 GCA_024638855.1 Chloroflexota bacterium | reverse complement strand
TTCAATCGTCTCGATTTCCGTGCGACTTTTCACGCTTCGAAAAGGTTCAACTGTTTCTTTCAACCCCTCCCAGTTAACTTTGGCAGTGGATTTGAGTTGTTCAAATTGCTCAAGGGTGATGTACTGAGCCTCCAAGCCCAATTGGGTCACACCTGCAGAATCGATGAACCTGGTAATTGCATCGGCAAAACGACCTCTGAATTCGAACAATTCGAACGCTGGTGCCTGATTGCTTGCCTGTTCCCAATACCGAGAGTCAGTTCCTAGCAAGGCTTTATCTCTGGTGACAAGTAACCATCCCTCTGAGCCGGTGAAACCGCTCAACCACCTTCTATTGCACGCGTTGCCGAGCAGCAATCCCTCCACTCCCCACTCAAGCAGATTATTCCGAACTTGGGCAAGTCGAGTTTCATATATGTCGGTCATAAAGCGTTCTATCCTATTTTTAACTGTTTGAAGTTGGACGATAAGAGATTTACCCGTTATAGGGCGGCGATAAGTTTGATCAGTTAAGTCTGTCTATCTCGTTGATCAGTATCTGCCTCATAATTGCCGTCATGGTCGCGTATGTTGGGTCCATCCCAAAATAGGATAGATTTTGAGAACCGAGATTCTTTCCTTTACTGAATGGCGTATCGGATGCATAGTGAAGTATACCAATAGGAAAAGGTGCATTGTATAGATTGATCAGCTCATTTCTTGGGAAGCGCTGAGGTCGAATCATCTCATAAATGCTGCTCAAAAACGGCCCCGCCTCCATTTCAATCACCGTATAACCTTCACGATAAATGATGTCCATGTAATTCTCGTTTTGTAAGAAGGTACCTAATGCGCTAATGGATTTTTGGTTGTCCATAACGGCACCGTATACGATAAGCGGAGCGACATCTTCAGCATTGAAACAATTATTAAACAAATAGGTGTTAAGCGAATGTTCATCATGGACGACGTTTGGGATCATAACGTCTCCAATTCGGCCGTTCAACGTCGCGGCTTTACCCATAATGTAAGCACCTCTTATCTCAGCGATATTTCGGGCGATTTCAGATAGAACGAGATAAGCCGCCATGCCAAGGGGAAAATCGATATTAATGATTAAGGCATTGCTCCTTTTTAGTACATCAACGCTTTTCAGATTGAGCCGGGGATCAAGGCATAGTGATTGTAACTTTCGAAGCTCGACGATTTGAACTTCGACATCAAAAACATGCTGGCTTTCAACTCGATGAATACCTAATTCTTGTTCTTTTGCTATTCGCGTTTTCGTTGTTTCCGGATATCTCGCCTCATATTTTTTTAAGGTGTAATAGAGGAAATTTTCTCGACTGCTTGGAACATTTCGTTCCAAGATATCTATATATTCGGTTTTCAGTTCTGTTGCCGACTGAGAATCGATGAAACTGTCCAGGTCGTGTTCAATTTCAAGGGCAAATCCGCTTAGCAGATTCGCCATGCTGTGGGTGTTGCTAGACACAAAATAGACCGGATGGTCTTCAAAGGTAATATTTGGCGTTGACTTTTCGACATTGAGCCACCAGCGACGGGTAGCACGACGATAATCCGATAAAGATCCGGCCAATAATCGAACTGATATTGAGTGCTTTTCCTTAGATATGGTCAGGAGATTTTCTGCCAATTGCTCTTGCCATATTCGATTAAGCCTGTCTAGATCATCAATTGGTATCGTCGTCAATTCAGACAATTCGACCATCATTGCTTTAGATAGCAGCAGACCTTTATAAGACGCCAATTTTTTGAGGGTTTGGGGATTATTCAAAAGGAAAAACAGTTTGCGACGTTCCAACTGATAGGCTGTCAGCGAAGGGATCAAGTCATCTATATCGGACTTGCTCGCAATATATACTGCCAATGAATCAATGCGATTATAAAAATAGCGCCTTCTTCGGCCAGGGGCACTCACGGGTTCCCAGGTCTCCACATCTTCGTAGCCATGTTCGGCAAAAACCCGTTCTGACTGCCCCATTATCACCAGACGAGTCCTGGCGATGCAGGCTGGAAGACGCAAGATGACATATATGAATGCAGCCATATCAGGTTTCGATTCATCGGCATCGACATGAAGGGCGGAATCAATTCGCGTGTGGGCTTCAATAAGTGTCTTGATTTCCACTTCTCGCGTGCTTCGGAGTAGAGAGTAGTACGTGCGCAAGTATAAGGCGATTTCATCACTTCCACGGCTGGGTACGGTTCGTTCCATCTTGTTAATTCTCTTGAGGTGTTAGGCTGGTTTCTATTCTAATGACGGCTCATAACAACTTCGATGTGACCATCACCAGGTAGTACTTCACCGATAACGATTGCTTCAGAGCAGGTGGCGCGAAAGGCATCAACATTCTTAGGATCAACAGAGGCCAGCAATCCACCAGAGGTTTCAGGTGTCCACAAGGTATCTTGGTATAGTGTTGATATGCCGGATTCAAATGTTACCCAAGGCGCAAAATAATTAAGATTGTTTGCCATTCCCCCGGGGTACGCTCCAGCTTGACCATACCCTAGCGCACCTGGAAGCCAATGTAACTCCCGTAAAAATAAGCGGAAGTTTACCTTGCTTAGGTGTGCCATCTCATGAGCATGCCCCAATAATCCAAATCCAGTTACATCAGTTAAGCTCTTGGTATCAGAAACGATGGCAGCATTAGCAGCCAACAAATTCAATTGTTTCATGCTTTTTACAGCAGCAGCAACGTGTTCGGATTCAGCCAATTGCTGCTTTAGGGCGGTGGTCACAACTCCTGTACCAAGCGGTTTTGTCAGGAGCAGTAAATCTCCTGGCTGGCTGCCTCCCTTTGTTTTAATCCTGGCTGGGTCGACGATTCCAGTCACCGCCAGTCCATACTTTGGTTCCTTGTCGCTAATGCTGTGTCCGCCAGCGATAACCGCCCCCGCTTCCGCAACTTTTTCAGCGCCGCCTCGCAGGATTAAGCGCAAATAATCAAGCTCGAGGCTGCTGGGGAAGGCAACCAGATTAATTGCATATAATGGACGCCCGCCCATTGCATAAATATCGGATAGAGCATTAGCAGCAGCTATCGAGCCGAAATCGTATGGATCGTCCACAACCGGAGGAAAGAAGTCAATGGTGGAAACAATTGCCTTCTCATCGTCGAGCTGATAAACAGCCGCATCGTCGGCCGCGTGCAACCCAACCAATAACCCAGGGTAATCGATTGGATCGAATATTTCACTCAGTGGCTGTAACACGTACGCCAGGTCCGCAGGACCGAGTTTGGATGCTCAGCCTGCGCACGACGCCAATGACGTCAGCTTTATATTTTTTCCGCTATTGTTCATCGTCGCTTTTAGATACTTTCGAATAATTGGTTCGGTCGAATAACAATCGATTTCGGCACGCGAAGTATACAAGACACCCACGGCGCGGTAAAGCCTCGCTCATAACAATTGACGGGTTACCGATCGCTAATATAATCACATGTTCATGACACAATTCAAGCATTTTTCAAGATTCGAAAAGCTTGCCCGCATTCTCATTGAAGGATCGATTGACAAGATTTTTATTGAGGAACCCGTAGCCAATCGAATTGCCACCGAACTTGCCAGGAGTGTTGACCGCTCACGCAAACCAAATAAATTGGCGCACCAATACACAATAAGCATTGATCCAGAAACCTATTCGTCGTTAAACCAACCTGATATTCACACCTTGAATCTTCAACTTGAGGAGTTGGTGTCACGGCTTGCCCAAGAATATAATATTGAATTGAGTGAACACCCCGCGGTAAGCATCGTTTCAGAGAGTAATCGATCGTTAGGATACTTGTCGATACAGGCAAGTTTTGGCAATACCATTGATAATCCGACTCAAATAAAACCAAAAAATAAACAACAAATAGCCATTGAAGCGATCCAAATGATAGGGGCATTTCTCATCATCAATGGAAAAAGACATATCACATTAGACAAACCTATCATTTCCATTGGGCGACATATGCAAAATGATATTGTGTTGGACGAACCGTCCGTTAGCCGCCAACATGCACAGATTAGATGGCGCTTCGGCCGTTTTACCATAAATGATCTTGGTAGTTCATCAGGGACCTTCGTAAATCGCGCGCAAATTCAGGAAATCGTGCTTCAGACCGGAGATGTCATCTTACTGGGCAATGCCTCTCTTATTTACGGTGAAGATGGCTTTGACGAAAATGTGCAAAAATCGTCTCGAAGCGCATCAAACGACGGATTGACGCAAGAATTAATAATTAGAAAAGAATCATAATGAGCCCGGGGGTAGTCCTCTTAATCCTTCGCCTCCTAAGCGCGGTATTGTTATTATCGTTCTTGATCATCATCGCCTGGCTTAGCTATAGAGATATTCAGTCTGCAATACAAGAGCCCAAGGCCCTCGATTTATTCAGGGGTTTTTTAGTGGTAATTGCA
>JAHEJP010000088.1:0-10972 GCA_024638855.1 Chloroflexota bacterium | reverse complement strand
CGTTGGAGTGCCGAGGTTGGTGAAGGCGTCATATTCGATCTGAGGCGAACACTTTATGATCATATGCTGCGCATGTCTCTACGATTCTTCACTCAAACTAGAACCGGCGAGTTGATGTCGAGATTGAATAACGATGTCGTCGGCGCCCAGCGAGCCGTCACTGGCACGATGGTAACTATTGTCTCAAATTTGGTTACATTTATTTCTGTGCTGATTGTGATGCTGATTCTTGATTGGCGACTAACATTATTAGCGCTGGCAATTTTGCCTCTCTTTATTTTTCCTGCACGAAGGGTCGCCCGAAAGCTAAGGGCTATTAGAAGACAGTCAATGGAACTCAACGCTGAAATGAATGCCTCGATGAACGAGACTCTAAACGTTAGTGGCGCTTTGTTGGTGAAATTGTTCGGCAGAGAACAATACGAAATAGACAAATTCGCAAGCCATGCGGCTCAAGTTCGTGATATCGGGGTCGATTCTGCAGTGATTAGCCAATGGTTTTTTCTTTCTTTAGGCATAGTAAGTGCGATTGGCACGGCCGCCGTCTATTGGGCGGGGGGGCATCTGGTCCTCGCCGGTGTATTTACCATTGGGACCATCGTTGCTTTTGGGGCCTACTTGACCCAGCTTTACGGTCCGCTTATCTCTTTGACCAACGCTCCTGTCGAATTCGCCCAGAGCATGGTAAGTTTTGAACGCGTATTCGAGGCTCTCGATATACCAATCGAGATAAAAGAGAGTGCAGATGCTGTTTCCATCGATTCGGTTTCAGGTTCGATAACATTTGACGATGTCTCCTTTTCCTATGTGGAGCCTGAAGGCCAGCCGGCCGGATTAGCGGAAGTGACGAGGTTAGGGTGGGGGGCAGACCGGGGCACTCTATTGCGGCGTGGTAAACAGCAAAACGGGAAATTCCAGGATAGTTTGGCACCTATCCATCAGTTTGCGCTGAAAAATATCAGCTTCTCGATCTCTCCAGGCGAATTAGTCGCGCTTGTCGGACCTAGTGGGGCGGGAAAAACGACGATTACCTACTTGCTGCCTCGACTTTATGATCCGACAGATGGCACCGTGTCCATAGATGGCCACGACATCAAAGATCTCAAGTTATCGGCTCTCTCGGAATATATTGGTATGGTTACCCAAGATACGTATCTATTTTATGACACAATTCGCGCGAATTTGTTGTATTCTCGCAACACGGCGTCTGAAATCGAAATGATTTCGGCAGCTAAGGATGCGAATATTCATGAGTTCATCAGCGAATTGCCTGATGGTTATGATACAGTTGTTGGCGAACGCGGCTATCGCCTTAGCGGCGGTGAACGTCAACGAATAGCTATCGCACGTGTAATCCTTAAAAACCCCCAAATTCTGGTTCTTGATGAAGCCACCTCGCATCTGGACTCGCTATCTGAGGCGCTAATTCAAGAAGCGCTTCAGCGAGTCATGCGCGACCGTACCAGCTTAGTCATAGCGCACAGACTCTCGACGGTATTGGCTGCTGACAAAATCATAGTAATGGATAAGGGCCATCTTGTAGATGTTGGATCTCACTCGGAACTCTTGGAGAAAGGTGGACTTTACACTTCGTTGTACGAAACGCAATTCAACGTAAGCCAGGTTGATGAGGTATTGGAATAAATAGACGAAGCAGAGCAACAATAAGAGTCCTCGGTAGCAACTAATGTCAAAGGTATAGACTAAGATGTCTACTCGAAATCATTTTCCCTGATTACTGTAATGGATGCTGCCTCTTGTGGTGAAATATCCAGATTGTCTAACCATTCCGAAACAACGTGAATGCCTAACACCGGCGCGTATATGCCGCGGGTAGTTGATATATCTGAATGGCCGAGGAACTCTTGGACAACTTCAAGCGGCATACCTTCTCGAAGCAATTGGGTCGCCCGGAAATGACGGAAATCATGGGCCGACAAGCTTGGGTGCAAATTCAGTGCATTCACTGCCTTTTTTACAACGCCATGAGCGGATGTAGCAGATAAGCGAGCATCTCGCGCATTTCTACTGTGGGCAACAAACAGAGCTGGATTTGTGTCTGTACGAATATCCAGGTAAGCTTTGATGGCTTGGCGGGCGTATGAACGGATGTAAATCGTCCGAGACTTGCTACCTTTACCTGTAATCGCCGCGTACTTTGCCCGGCCATGATCAACATTACTCCGGTTTAGTGCGATGATCTCGCTAAGTCTTGCTGCAGTTGAATAAAGTGTACATACAAGAGCACGATCGCGAAAAAGTGATGATCGCCGGCCATACTTATCATCTGAAGCCGGAACCGGAAGCGTATTATAATATTCGATGATTCTGGGAATTGCTTGCCTGGCCGCATCTAAATCAATAACATTTTCGGCCAGATTACGATCGATCTGTCGCCGTGTTAGTTGACGCTGTAACTTTCCAAGTTGAATAGCCTCTGGTAATTTGTCCAATCCATCCAAAAAGTTTAAATATCCGGTCACGGCCGCCAAATAGGTTGTGGCAGTAGATTGGGACCGATTGGCAAGTAACCAGGATCGAAATCTTAAGACTGTTGAAGTGCTGAGATTATTCGGCGATAAAGGCCAGGAATCCTCAAGACTGTAGCCATCAAGACCATAGTGTTGGATCCAGTCGGCGAATAGCCGCAAACCGCTGCGATAAGTCGTTTCAGTCTTGAGGCTTCGAACACCAACTTCAAGTAAAAAGGTCGGTTGATTAATCCATGCGGACTCTGTAGGTATTTCACGTGCAGAAATGGGTAGCTCTCGCTTACGTTTCTTTCTCGGAGGCATATTTCTCCTTAAAAACCGGGAAGGGCAGCTTAAATAGTATTATAGTTAATTTAAGTTGGTTTAGCAAAAGTATAATTCCGATTGCATAGTTAAGGACACAGTGAAGAACTTTCGTGTAAAATAGCAATATGAACGAACCCACATTAGATTCAGAAACAATACAAGCCATTGTCAGTGGATACCATAACGATCCCTTTAGCGTGCTCGGGCCGCACAATTTTGAAAAAGCGGTCACGATCAGGGCATTTTTGCCGCAGGCATCAGCCGTGGAAATCCAGACCGATGCCGGTGAAAGTTTTCCAATGGCCCAGGTACATCCGGAAGGATTCTATGAAGCCCTGATTCCAGATCGGCAACTCCCCATAAACTATCAATTAGTTTTAACGCACGCGGGAGGCGACTCAAAGCTATACGAAGATCCTTACCTGTTTTACGATGATTTGACGGATTTCGATGAATATTTGTTGGCTGAAGGAACCCACTTGCGAATATACGATTTCTTGGGAGCACATCTCGTCGAAAACCGTGGAATAAAAGGTGTGCGCTTCGCCGTGTGGGCTCCAAACGCCCAACGTGTAAGCGTGGTTGGCGATTTTAATAGTTGGGACGGCCGGCGACACCCAATGCGATTTCGCCACGATAGCGGTATTTGGGATCTATTTATCCCTAATATTGCTGGGGGTATATTGTATAAATTCGAAATAAAGACCAAGTATATGGATTACACGGTGCTGAAAAGTGATCCTGTAGGCTATTTCAGTGAAGTGCGCCCGAAGACTGCTTCTATTGTTTGGGATCTTGATAATTATGAATGGCAGGACGATGATTACATGGCATCACGTCCAGATCATGATGACCTGAACCGTCCTATAAGCGTATATGAAGTTCATCTGGGGTCTTGGCGGCGGAAGAACGGCAATGAATGGCTTACGTATGCCGAACTCGCTGAAGAGATGATTCCCTATGTAAAGAGACTCGGATACACCCATATCGAACTGATGCCAGTTGCCGAACACCCATTTGATGGTTCTTGGGGATATCAAGTCACCGGTTACTTTGCGGTCACAAGTCGTTATGGAACACCGGAAGAATTCATGTCATTTGTTGATAAATGTCATCAGGCAGGTCTCGGTGTTATTCTTGACTGGGTTCCGGCTCATTTTCCACGGGATCAGCATGGGTTATCCTATTTCGACGGTACATTTTTGTATGAACATGCGGATCCAAGACAAGCTTCCCACCCTGACTGGGGAACGCTGGTTTTTAATTACGGCCGCAACGAAGTCAGGCAGTTTCTGTTAAGTAACGCCGCTTTCTGGTTGGACAAGTATCATATAGATGGCTTGAGAGTTGATGCGGTCGCATCCATGCTATATCTGGACTTTTCGCGAAAAGAAGGGGAATGGATCCCTAATCGGTATGGTGGTAGAGAGAACTTGGAGGCTATTGATTTCTTACGTAATTTCAATGATCGGATTCACGAGGAGTATCCGGGAGTATTGACCATAGCCGAAGAGTCAACTGCCTGGCCAGGTGTGACCAAAGCTGTTTCTGATGGAGGTTTGGGTTTCGATTTAAAATGGAATATGGGCTGGATGCATGACACACTCCAGTACATAAGTAATGATCCAGTTTATCGTTCTTATCACCATGGTACCTTAACTTTCTCGCTTCTTTATGCCTTTAGCGAACACTTTCTACTTCCATTTTCTCACGATGAAGTAGTACATCTTAAAAAAAGCATGCTGGATAAAATGCCAGGTGACTATTGGCAAAAAGTCGCAAATCTGAGAGCTCTTTATGCGTATCAAGTGACACATCCCGGCAAAAAGATGCTTTTTATGGGGGGTGAAATTGGTCAATGGCGAGAATGGACTGAAGAACGTAGCCTTGATTGGCACTTGTTAGAGTCAAATATCCTGCATAAGCAGCTGCAGGACTATGTAAAAGCGCTAAATCATATATACCGACAATATGCAGCACTATACGAAAACGATGAATCGTGGGAAGGTTTTGCCTGGCTTGATTTGCTCAATGCCCAACATAGCATTTTGTCATTTTCGCGGCATGCGCCCAGTCTAAACCAATCACTCATCATTGCCTGCAACTTCACACCAGTCGTTCGGCATAACTACCGTCTGGGCGTCCCTGATAAGGCCGTCTATCGCGAGATCTTGAACAGTGACGCCCTTGAGTTTGGCGGCAGCGGAATTGTGTGCGAATCGCCAATTCTTAGTACTGATACGGCCTGGCATAATCAACCCTATTCAATTGAATTTACACTTCCTCCATTGGCTGTCGTCATATTTTCAATGGAATAGCTGTCTAACTGACACACCGGGCATTTGGTTGGGTTGCCGATCAGTCTTAAATGCTGATGCGATTGGCCTAACATGAGAGTTTATGCTAATATACTCGGCGCTCTTACGACCGACTTGAGGTTGGTTATAAAGATTATTAGTTGGAGGATTAGTAAAATTGGCTAATACAGCATCTGCCAAAAAACGCATAAGAAGTTCGGCGAAAAGACAGGAACGAAACCGGCATTTCAGGGCGGCCGCCAGAACTTACATCAAAAAAACCCGCGCCCTTATCGCAAGTGGAGATTTAGAGTCAGCTGAAGAGATGTCCCGAAAAGCAGTGAGCTCACTTGACAAAGCCGCTCGGAAGGGGATTGTTCATCCGCGAAATGCAGCGAGGCGAAAGGGTCGGCTTATGAAGGCCTTAGCCGCTGCTCGCGAAGCTTAAACTGAATCTTGTATCATGACTGACTGATTTGTTTGTGGCATTCAGCCGCATGATTATTAACGGTAATATAAAGGCGCCGTCCCGAAAGACGGTGCCTTTTTTGTTTTAGCTCTACTAGAGATAAATCTCATTGCCCCTACCCCACCTTAATCGTTATCGAATGGGATGCCGAAGATATAGCCAACACCACGAATCGTCCGCAACAATTCAGGTTTCGCAGGGTTAACCTCAATAATTTCCCTTAGCCAGCGGATATGAACGTCGAGTGTTCGCGTATCGCCGAAATAGTCCGTATCCCAGACTTCTTTCATCAGGTGATGCCGACCTATTACCTCGTTCGGGCGGAGTAGAAACTCATTGAGTAAAGCCGCCAATTTTGGCGTCAACCGTTTTTCACCTTGTCCCATTATTTCTACAGAACGCTTGGACGCATATAACGTCAAAGGTCCAGCCCTCACGATTTCTTCATTCAGATCGTCTGCCGGAATCAAGACGCGTATGCGATTAAGCAATTTACGTGCGGTAAATGGCTGGACCAAATAGACATCAGCGCCAGCAGTACGATCATCATTTTGGTTTTGATTGCGGCAATGAATTATGGGAGTTTCACCCAACTCTTTTTTAAGTCGACGGCAGGTGCGGACACCGTTTGAGCGCATATTTGTCGCATCAACGACAACAAGCTCTGGTCGACCTTCATTAATCATCGACATCGCCTCAGAACCTGTATAGGCGATCTTAACGTGGAGATCTGCTTTGATTAACGAAGGTGCCAGCGAATCGCTGCCAGCGCTTTTACTTTCAACTAAGAGTAAATTTACTCCTCTCATTCCCTCTCTCACTTGCTGGGCTCACCACAGACATTATACGAATAGTGTGGGCTTAAGCAACCTTTAAGAAGCCAAATCTTTTCGGAAAAATGATCGCCACAACTTAACGGATGAAGGCTTCCTTGACAGTCATTTTGGCTAGAATATAATCTGCTTGATTGTAATTGCGAGTGTAGTTCAGTGGTAGAACGTCAGCTTCCCAAGCTGAATGTCACGGGTTCGAGTCCCGTCACTCGCTTAGAGTGATATCGGCCCACATGGGCCTTTTTTATTTTCATCAAGCTTCCTAGGGGCGCAAGATTTATTGAGGATAAATAAGGAGAGCAATCGTGAGTCCTGAAGATTCTATTATGACCAGCGAACAAGCAGTCCACACCCGTGCACCGTACTGGGTTGATGTCGACCCAGCTGAATGGTATGACTGGCGATGGCAAATGAGTAATCGCTTAAACAGCGTTGACGAACTGGCCAGCGTAATTGACCTGACTGATTCAGAAAGGAAAGCGCTCGAAAGTCAGGGTTTATTCAGGGTCGATATAACCCCTTATTTCGCCAGCTTGATCGATCCAAACGATCCCCATTGCCCTGTTCGTAAGCAAGTCATTCCAACTGCTACTGAATTAGTGCCTTTCCAGGCCATGATGGAGGACTCTTTAGCTGAGGACAAACATTCTCCAGTGGCAGGATTAGTCCATAGGTATCCCGATCGAGTATTAATGCTGGTAACAACGCAGTGCGCAAGTTATTGCAGATATTGTACGCGTAGCCGTATTGTCGGTGATCCAACACAAACATTTAGCAAGCGCGATTTTGATATGCAAATCGACTATATTGAAAATACGCCACAAATCCGAGATGTTTTGCTATCGGGTGGTGATCCTATGGTTCTCGCGCCAAAGTTGTTGGATATGATATTATCTCGGCTTCGAGCGATCCCGCATGTTGAGATAGTTCGAATTGGTTCCAGAGTGCCGGTATTTTTGCCGATGCGAGTCACGGATGAATTTTGTGAGATGATAAGCAAGTACCATCCAATGTGGCTAAATATCCATGTCAATCACCCAAAAGAGATCACGCCGGAATTAGCCATTGCCTGTGATCGCCTAACTCGAGCAGGCATACCATTAGGAAATCAAAGTGTACTCTTGGCGGGTGTTAATGACTCTGTTCACATTCAACGAAAATTAGTTCAGGATCTTGTTAAGATTCGGGTCAGACCCTATTACTTATACCAATGTGATCTCGTTCATGGCTCAGGACAGTTCCGAACTCCGTTATCTAAGGGTATTGAGATCATGGAAGGATTAAGGGGTCATACATCAGGATACGCCATTCCGACTTACGTTGTTGATGCACCTGGGGGTGGCGGAAAAATCCCCCTGATGCCTAATTATTTGTTGTCGCAATCACCGGGCAAATCCGTGTTACGAAATTTTGAAGGCTTTATCACAACCTATCAAGAACCTTTGGACTATGATCCACAGGAAGTCAAGCATTTAGAGGATCAAATCGAACGGAGACCCGAGAAAGGCCAGGAAGGAATCTTGGAGTTGCTTGAAGGCGAAAAAATGACAATTGAACCCAAAGGGTTTGATGAAACTCGCTCTCGAGGTGGGAAAGAACACCGGCTACGGAGCGGTGGGTTATCGCGTAAATGGCTTCCGCTGGGCGTAGGGTCGATAGAGGCGGAGGATGGCACGGTTCCCGAACAGCTTCCTGATCCACAAGAAAATGATTGATAAACTTAATCGTCAATAGTTAGAGATAGCCATTCTGAGTTGATAAAACCGCCATCGTCCGCGGTTTGGTACATTCCAATACGGACTGATTCGGCACTGGCACCGGCCGGTACCTGAATCAGGTACTCATCCTTAATCACTTCACCACTTTCCCATCGACTTGTAGGATACCAGCCTGCCACAGGATTGCTTCTATCAGCTTGGGCTAAAATATCCTCCTGACTGAGAGGCGGATCTTGCCGAACTAGGTGAACCGCGACACTATAATCTTCCAGTGGCTTATCTATGGCTTCCCAATATATCGTCAGGCTCAACAACTCGGGTGTTAGCCACTCGATAACAGCATTCCTAATCACTATGCCATTTTGCAGATCAAAATCCTGATTTTTGGGTACTTGGTTGGCGTCCACAGGCGGGCTTGTATCAACTTCAATTGCAAAAGCCGAATTCGAGGATAAGTAAACTCGGCCATATTTATCATCCCACCATGATAGTGGCCAGAGAAAGAATGTATCGCTGAGTGTCACTAAGTGTTCTTCGCTATTCATAATTGATCCCAAATCGCCATTGTGATCTACGATAGTCAAGTCGCTTAGTTGATCCTGATATTCTTGGGCATAGATTAACGCCCAAAAATCTTTTCCCCATGGGGCCATCAAGGTTGTGGGTCGCCCATCTTTAGCTGGCTCGATATTTTCAGCCTTGTTAATAATCTCTTCAGCACTCAAATCCTTTGTGATTTCGAGCACTGTTGGACGATGATCCCAAAATAGGTATATTGTTAACAGAAGCCAACCGATAGTTAAGACAATCCCAACCGGCCGTCGCAGACGAATGATTGCCGTTGTCAGCAGCGCCAATCCAAGGGCAGCCATGACTAACACGGGTAGATTGACCGCCAGCAAAGCATCGGCAACTCGGCCTACCCAGATTAGCACCGAGAGAAAGACGTAAGGCAACCACATAACGCTCAACGCCAGGGCTTCCAGCTTGTGCTCTTTAATGCCGCCGATGATGATTCCAAGAAGTCCTGCTGCCAATAGTAATAGAGGCCACTCACCAGATAAGACCGAGACGATGATGCTGCCACGATCAAGCCATGAGGCTGCTGATTCGGGAAAGGAGATAATCCGTTCTGTCTTTGTGTCCAGAACAAGACCCCAAAATCCTTGCCAGGTCCCCGGCTGATTAAAGGTCCAATTAGCTCCAAGCCAATCGCGAAATGGTAGATATAGATAAATTGCTGCCCCGGCAACGGCGATTAACAATGCTACGGGAGAGCTTTTCAATAGAGCCCGGCGTTGCCGAAGCGCAAGAATTAGCAAGCCAGGTCCTAAAAAAATCATGGCTCTTTGGTGATAGACCATTTGGCTAGAAAAAAAGGCCAACCAGTACAGATCTGATCTTTCCCCATTCCGGCTAAAACGAACGGCAAACAAGAGAGATGCCAACATCAAGGCAACGGTAAGCGTGTGGACTTCAGCCAAGGAGGCATCCACCCAAAATGATGTGGACACGGCGAACAAGAGTGCGGTGATGATGGCGACCGGTCCAGGCACGTCATACGTCATGTCCAGGGTTATAAGTAAGGCAATTGCAGCCCCGGCCCACAATGCAGAAAGTAAAGATGCACCGATAGCCGGTTCAATCCCGAACAGCTGTAAGAAAGTAACGAAGATTGAGCCAGTCAAGGAATATAAAGGATAACCGGGAAAATGGAGCGTGCCCCAGCGTGGTAGAGCATTTTGAATCTCGCCCACATCAATCGTGTATGTGTTGTCACTCCCATTAATCGTCAGTTGTAACGTGGACATGAATATGAGTAAGGCAAGCGTAACGCCAACCAATACAGCAGTTTTTTTTGGATGTGACGACGTGAACCGTTTGAAGTTATCTAGCATCACGGTTAATCTAATTGGTGAGCGGATTCTTGATTATAGAACCTTGCGACCAACGCAAAGTATGTGATCTGCCGCACCAAGTAGCGAAGCGTCATTTGCGAGCTCGTAGCTAAGCTTAGCCACGCTTCCCATGCTTCACCATCTAATTCATTTACTTTTTTTTCTACGGTCGCGATAACGCCCTCACAAGCGAAGAGGCCAATGAAGCTTGAGCCAAATTCATCCAAAAACGGGGCAATCTCCTGTAGCTTCGAGAAATAGAAATCAGGGTAGCGACCGCTAGAATCAGCTTTACTATCGCCATTCTGCACAATGGATTCAAATCGCTTGTACTGCTCTAGATTAAACAAAGGATCTTTATTCGCAATGTCACGCGGTGGGGCGAAGCAGGTGATGAACGCGGCGAAAACTAGGCCTTTTGGCTTTAGGAGCCGATATGTCTCATAGGTTGCCAATGCACGATCGCATCGTTCCACCAATTCATATAGAGGCCCTATTAACAAAGCCGCATCCACTAAATTATCCGGGAATTCACTCAGGTCAATTGCATCTGCCTGAACAGAAACTTCAAAGTCAACACCCGCTTCATCGGAGGCTTTCCCTGGTTACTGCCCATCAAGCTCCATACTTATCCAATCTAAGAGCGTGAGCCATCGCCAGTGGCATTAAGTCGCGGGCCATAAAATGACCAAGTCCCCCCCTCTGAGCCTCTCGTTCGCCGTAACTTCTCGTCCTGTCAGTCAGATGGGTACCAGGTGCCCACAGAAGCGTCGGCACAGGATGCCATGAATGGCTTCGCAATTTTGCTGGGGTCGAGTGATCCCCAGTTACGATCAGCACATCCGGATTGAGGTCAAGTAAACCATTAAGCGCCAGATCGACCGATTCGATAACCGCCGCCTTTGCTTCAAAGTTACCATCTTCACCACGACTATCCGTTGGTTTAATATGAACGAAGA
>JAHEJP010000435.1:1484-4154 GCA_024638855.1 Chloroflexota bacterium | reverse complement strand
CCACCAGGCATGATCACGCGCCGAGTTGTTGGGTCCAACGTTGCGAACAGCATATCGGCCGACAAGACGTCGGCATCACTCATTTGATTCAACAACGTTGATTTGCCCGAATTTGTGTACCCGACTATTGCTACGACCTGTATTTCAGTTTGTTTGCGTTTTGCCCGGTGACGCCCTCTATGGGCACGGACTGATTCCAATTCGCGTTTCAAAGTTGATATGCGGCGGCCAATTTCTTGCCGATCTACCTCTAGCTGGGTCTCACCAGGGCCGCGCAGACCAACGCCCCCACTAGCGCCTCCTGCTCGTCCACCGGTTTGTCTTGCCAAGTGGGTCCACATACGGGTTAACCGAGGCAATCGATACTCCAACTGGGCTAGTTCGACTTGCAGCTTCCCTTCTCGAGTACTGGCGTGGAGTGCGAAAATATCCAGGATAAGGGCCGTTCGATCGAGTACCCTAATATCATCTCCGAAAGCCTTCTCCAGCTCTCGTTGGTGTCTTGGCAACAATTCCTCATCCATTAGGACCACGTCAGCGCCTAATTCAACGACCAAGGCCTTTATTTCTTCAAGCTTACCGCTGCCGACATAGGTGGCGCTATTGGGTTTGTTAAGTCGTTGGGCGACCTGACCTACCACGTCCAATCCTGCCGTTTCGGCAAGACGAGCCAGCTCGCTTAAGCTATCTTCAACCGGCAACAAGGGCCGGCTGCCTTTTATCTCTACCCCAACAAGGAAGGCTTTCTCCTGGGGTGTATTTGTCTCATATAGCTGGTTATTGATATTGACCTCCGAAATGGATTAATATCGCTTTCTTAATCGACCAGTCCGCTCACCTTCATCGCACGCGGATATTCGACTAGGAAATCATAGCTGATAGCGCGTTCTTGACTAGGGCTAAATGACAATTGCCATTTGAAGAGATTCAGATCCGACCGTTCAGAAGGTTCAGGTGTCACACCCAACAACTTGACTTTGATTTCCTCATGTCGCGCTACCGGGATATGATCTTGAACTTCGACGCCGATGTCAGTTGGCAATAAATTATGAATCTCAATCTTATAGCCGTACTGCAATTGTCGTCTGTCGCGAAGACGTTTTTTGTCCACATCCCGGCGAACCAATTCTCGCTCAATGGTTATCCGTTCCTCTACACCGATCAATAACTCTATCTCTTCACCTAAGGCAATATAATCCAGCCTGATCGAACCGACAAAATCATCCTCGACGAACAGGCTTGCCGATCCGGGCAGCATCGGCCCAGAGCCTGTGTTGGTCGCCTTTACCCGCCGGTAGACGGCGTCCGTATGTTTCGGTATGGCCAAATAATCACGCGCTGGCTCGAGGAGAGATTCGCTAAGCGCCACTTTGCGAGTTGATCCGTCGCCGGGAATATCATTAGCCCCGGAAACTTTGTAAGTGATAACAGCATCTTGCTGGTGAACTTCGGCCAACGCAAACGAAGCCTCTTCTTCCCGTAACATCTCCGGTTCGGGCGCCATGTCAGCCATGATACCTGAATCGGCCGCAGTCACTGCGAGTGGCATTGCCCCGCTACTCTGAGCCATGGCACGTCGAGGCAAGATCTCAGGTGGTCTATACTCGTCCACATACCAGGGATTAAGATCTGGTGCTCGCTGACTTAAGGCCGGTCGGGCTGTCGAGACATTCAAGACCACGTTGTTCCAATCTTGGCCCGTCCGCTGGAAAATCTCTGCAAGATGGGTGATCTGCAATTTTTCTACTTCGCTCTCTTCAGTCAGACGCACATCATACAGTGGTTGCCAACCTGCTTGGTTCACGACATAAGTGATTTCAGGCTTGAAAGTGCCGCCGAACAGCGCCTCCAGTTCGACGATAACCTGGTAACGCTCCTTCGGCCGCGTTGTTATTAACTCACGCAGCTCACGCTGTAGCTTGTCTAACCGATCTTGAATCTCGCGTTTTTGCTTATTCAATTCTCTTGATGCCTTCCGTAAATCTAAATCTTGTTCTTTAAGAAAGCCGGTCAAGGCGAGTTGATCTTCGACCTTGGTTCTTCCTAATGCCAGACCTCTAGCAAATTGTTCGCTAGCCTGTCTTAAACCTTCGATATATGTCCCTTGGGCCTGCAACACCTCTTGCTCGTCATTTAGCACTTGTAGATCATCTTTAGCTTCTACTATCTCGTCTTCCAGTTGGCGTGCCATGGCCTGGGGTGTCCGTTCATAATGGGCCCGCCTGACGTCGACATTTAGCAAGCGCACCCGGGCTTCTCCTTTTCCTGCCATGCGAACTGATTCGGGTATTAGCGCTAAGGGCAATTCCTCAAATACAACCTTTTGTAGTCCTCGCTCCAGCTCTAGCCTTCCTGCTAGGCTTACGCGAGCCTGATCTGGATAGACCGTGACTTCATTCACTTCTACATCCAAAACTTGATTTTCTACATCTGTCATCGCTCTCCCATTCCTTCCAGCCAGGTCTCGAGCGTCCGGCCAACACGCTCCAGGCTCTCTGGGCTGGCTTTATCAGCCGTATCTTCCACTGTATGCCAATAAGGATAATCAAAATCGATGATATCTACGGTCGGAATACCGCGGCGGGCAAATGGCAGGTGATCATCGATCATCGTGTGGCGAACTTCAGGGATGAAACTATCTTGATACCCCAGGTCTGCCGCCAGTTCCCA
>JAHEJP010000435.1:0-1384 GCA_024638855.1 Chloroflexota bacterium | reverse complement strand
ATTTTCCATGGTCGGGTTAGTCGCTGCTTTTTGGAAGCTGAGCGCCTTTCTCGGCCGCATCCCGGTCAAACCTGACCCGTCGGTCACGGGCGAAACGTCGCAAAGTCGTTATGGCCCGTTCGCTATAATAACGGTAGCGATCGGCCTTCGATAGCCGTTGTTCAGGTGCGGTAAATAGCCCAAAATTGGCTTTCATCGGCTGAAATGATTTTGCTTGGGCATGCGTTACGTAATGACACAAGGCGCCCAACATGGTTTTGGTCGGAAATATCAGCGGGTGCTCACCCGTTAGCAGACGGGCGGAATTGATCCCGGCTACCAGACCTGACGCGATATTTCCAACGTAGCCTTCCACGCCAACGATCTGACCGGCGAAAAACAGATCGGAACGGCCCCTGTATTGCATCGTCGGCTGCAGCAGTTCCGGCGAGTTGATGTAGGTATTTCTATGCATCATGCCGTAGCGCATGAATTCGGCGTTCTGCAAACCGGGAATCAACCGTAATACACGTCGCTGCGCTCCCCAGCGCAGGTTTGTTTGAAAGCCAACGATATTATAAAGGGTACCGGCCAAATTGTCCTGGCGTAATTGGACTACCGCATAAGGTTTTTTACCGGTTCGGGGATCGACCAATCCAACAGGTCTCATGGGACCAAAACGCAACGCATCTTTATTGCGTTTGGCCATCACTTCGACGGGCAAACAACCTTCAAAGAAAGAAGCATCTTCCTGTTCAAAATCACGCAACTCGATCTGCTCGGCCGAATCCAACGCCTCGTAGAATCTTGCGTACTCATCCTGGTCCATCGGGCAATTGATATAATCCCCGACTATTTGAGAACCATCCTCATAACGAGAAGCTCGATACGCAATAGCCAAATCAATTGAATCATAACTAACGATGGGCGAAAGTGCATCGTAAAAATAGAGGTGATTTTTACCTGACAAGCGGCCGATTTCGCCGGCCAACGCATTCGAGGTCAATGGACCGCTGGCGATGATACAAGGCGAATCTGGCAAAACCGTCGCTTCCTGTCTTATGATTTTGATATTTGGATGATTTGAAACTTTATCAGTCACAAACTCGGCAAATCGCTCTCGATCGACTGCCAACGAGGAACCGGCCGGAACGGCGGTGGCTTCGGCGCAAGCCAACACCATGGAGCCCAACCCTTTGAGTTCAGCCTTCAACAAACCCGGCGCCTTATGGATGATGGCCGATCCTAACGAATTGCTACAGACAAGCTCCGCCAGGTTTTCTGATACGTGAGCCGGGGTAGTTTTTTGCGGCCGCATCTCAAACAATTCTACTTTTAGTTCAAGTTCTGCCGCCTGCCAGGCCGCTTCCGAGCCGGCTAATCCCCCACCAATTACTGTCAGATC
>JAHEJP010000434.1 GCA_024638855.1 Chloroflexota bacterium | reverse complement strand
TATAACTACGATGATTTCACACCAGAGAAAGTTTTTCACTGGCTTAGGTTTGAGTCCAGTCCGCCCTTAGGCCAGGCCGCGCCAGACTTCCCCCTCTGGCATCTCGACGGGAACCAGACTTTACTGAGCGAAATCTGGTCGAGCCATACCTACACAGTAGTCGAGTTTGGCAGCTTCACCTGACCGTACTGTGCGATGGCGGCGCCATCCATGAATGCCATGGCCGATCGGTACGCTGAATCCGGCCTTGGTTCCATCTTTCTCTACACCCACGAAGCTCATCCCGGTGAAAACAAACCCCATCTGACCTCCATGGAGCAGAAAATGGCCCATGCCCGCGCCTTGCGCGATGAGCTAGGCGTCACCCGGCCGATTCTGGTCGATGCTCTCGACGGGGCCTGCCACCGGGCATACGGCTCCATGCCCAATATGACCTGGATCTTCGCCCGTTCTGGCGTGCCCATCTACAAGTCGGATTGGACCGATAGCCACAGCGTAGAAAACGCTATTAGCTACTTTTTGGAAGTTTTAAAGCGGCGACGGCAGCGCGAGCGCCTGGTTCCCTTCCGAGTGGAGCGCCTCGACTATCGTACGAGCGACAGCGAAGCTTTTTACAAAGGCCTCGAACGTAACGGTCCCAAGGCCGTGCGCGAGTTCATGGCTGCCGGTGTGTGATCGATCCTGTGTGGTTACGGCTTCTCCCCCCGCGTTACTCTTATCTTAGACTTTTAGTCTAGAGATGATGGGGCACTGTTCAGTTTCTGGCTTAATTCGTCGCGCGTTGGGTTGCCCAAGAAAATCGTCCGGCCGTCCAGGATATAGGTCGGCGTGGCGAAGACGCTGCTCGGCTTTCGCTCGTCAGTGAGATCGCGCAATTCAATATCCACATTTGGGAATTTCGGCGAAAGGTCGGCCACGATCCGCCGCGCTTCTGTGCACGCCCAGCACTCTTCTGATACATAAACATCTAACTTTGGCATACAGTCCTACCTTGAGATATTTCTTTCCTCCCGAATGCGGGCATGATAGCACGGCCTCGATTGCCGTGACGTAAGACGCTATACAAAGCGCTATATATGGAGAGTTCACCATCATGTCGAACCACGAGAGACCAAAAGTTGTTTATTATGCCAGGGAGCGACCGCCAATTTCCGCTCTTGCCTGAAGCGAATCAACGGAACGTGGCCGAAAAAGTCGATTCCCGATTGAATGGTGAACTGTAAAGGTTAGGGTAGGGATTGTGGGCTAGATAACCTCTCAACTGGTCGAGCGTTGGGCCACCAGCAGGGCGTAACCTAATTTTCCTTCCCTCACTGCCTGGGCTGCGCTGCGAGCGATGGCCTTGGCTTGGTCAAAATCCGCGCCGGGCAAATCGATCTTCTTCAGTTTCACCAACAACTCCGCCCCCAACAACTTGCCGCGAATATCGGCCACCGTCCGGCGCAAAGCTTCATCATGCGCTTCGGTCTGCTCGATAGCCAGACCGGCCATTTCCAGGTAGCCGGTGGTTTGCTCCAGAGGCTGGGCGTCGGCGATGCAGGCGATCCAGGCTAGCAAACCATCGAGCTCGGTTGGCAACGGGCCCGGCCGGGTCAGGTCGCTTAAACCCAGCCTGCCGCCTGGCCGTAACACCCGGGCCATCTCGGCCGCCGCCGTCCGCTTATCCGGGAAGGTGCAGAAAGCGCACTCGTTGGTCACGGCATCGAAAGCGCCGTCTTCGAAGGGCAGCCTTTCAGCATCCCCCAACTGAAATTGCACGCGATTGGCCAGGCCGGCTTCCGCCGCAGACGCGTTAGCCGCGGCGATCGACTCCTGGCCAAAATCAATGCCGACCATTTGGCAGCCGAAACGCTCGGCCAGATAGAGGGCGCTGGCGCCCGTGCCGGCAGCCACATCCAACACCCGATGATCCGGTCCCAAGCCGGCCAACAAACCCAATCTTTCCGTCAATGCCAGGCCGCCGGGATGAAATGAATTTCCCAGCAATAAGCGCGCCCAATCACTTTCATAGACGGCCGCGCAGCAGGCCTTGATCTCCTGGTTTGTTTCAAGCTCGTTTAATATAGAAACTTGGTTCATTGGCTTGCTCTATGGTCCGAGCCAGAACCGTTACTGGGCGAGTGGCCGTTGCTGCCGGCCGTCCCCGAAGTTCGGTTGAATGAAAAGGTCAGGGGCGGTGGGTAGAATGTTTGACCCTGGGCCTCGGCTCTAGCCCGCGCCCGCTGGCGGCCGGTCAATTGAACCCGGGCCTGCTCCCGGTAGCCCACGCTATTGTAAGCGCAGAAGGGAATTTGTTTGCCATCAGGCAATAAAATCTCCTTGCAGCACTTCATCAGATTTTTTTGATTGAAGGTCCAGGGGTCCATGAAATCTTGCAGCATGATCATGAACATCGCGCCTGGGAAAGCGTAGCCTAGATCTAGGTCTAGGCCGCAAGCGGCGCAAGAGATGGCGAAATCGCTCATCGCTTTGTCTGAACCGGGCACGGCCGAGGATGACCACAGACCTTCCAGCGCGGTCCGTACATCCGGGCTCAACTGGGGCAGGGCCCGGTTGGTGATGTAGTCCAGGTACTCGTTGATGTCCAGCACACGGGGCAGTGGTAAGATCTCGTTATCTTCGATATAGGCGTAAGTGACCGAATTGCAGGTGGGGAAGCAGCAGGGCACGGGCACGAAGTCTGAAACCATGAACATGCCCTCCGTCTGCTCATCGATGAGGCGCAGGACATCCGGATTGGTCATCCGTTTAAGGGGATCATGTTCGCCATGCCGGCCCGTGTGAAAAGCGGGTTGGAAATTGATGCCGAACACGGCCGGGTGTTCCAGGCCGAAATTGACGATGTGGCCCACTTCGTGGTCGTTGACGCCCCATTCAATAGCCGGCACCAAAACCACCGGGCACTTAGCTTCCGCCAGGCGATCTAGGGCCTTAAGTTTTTCCGCCAATATATCCGGCTCTCCCCGGATGATTTGGTACGTTTTCCGATCAAAGCCGTCAAACTGGAAATAAATAGCCGGCCGGATCTCGGCCAGCTCGGCCAAAAAATCGTCGTCATGAGCGATTCGCCGGCCGTTGGTATTTAACATGACATGGCGTATTTGCCGTGACTTGGCGGCCCGCAGCATGGGCACGATCTCCGGGTGGATCGACGGTTCACCGCCGGAAAATTGCACCACTTCAGGAAAACCTTCGCTGGCCACGAAATTGTCCAAAATATCCTCAACTTCGGCCAAGGTCAGGTTGAACCCGGCTCCGGCATCGGCGTAACAAAGCGGACAATCCATATTGCAGGCGCTGTTCACTTCGATGATGCCCACGCAGGCATGCTGTTGGTGATCAGGACATAAACCGCAATCATACGGGCAGCCGTGGATCACCTCGGTCGAATATTGCAGGGGAATGGTGCCCGGTTTATTGAATTTGCTCTGCGCAGTGTAGGCTTGCGCGTCACCATAAATCAAAGCTTCGAAATGGCCATCTTCGGGGCAGCGCTTGTGCATGTAGACCTTGTTGTCTCGCAACAAAACTTTGGCGTCGATGGCCTGGCGACAAATGGGACAGATACTCCTGGTCAGCTCGTAAAATACATGGTCGGCATCGCTCTTTTGTGCGATTGGCGCCGCTGGCGTCACGGGTGTGGCTTGGGTCATCTCGATTTCTACTCCTTGATTCTGAGACTCGATTCCCCCTATCTTGTTACCCTGATGGCCTTCAGCGTACCCCGTATTAGAATGACTGAATGTAAGACTCCTACCCATTGTCGGTTCGATACGTCAGACTTCTTACAGTCGCCATCATGGATGAGCTATACATTATGGGATGAGAGCGACAGCTTCCCGAGAAATAATACATAGGTACAATTCATGAGAAGGAGATAAACAAGTGAAAGCAATCTGGAATGATGCGGTTTTAGCGGAAAGCGAAGATACCATCATGGTAGAGGGTAACCATTACTTCCCGCCGGAAACGATCAAGGATCAGTACTTCTTAGAAAGCAGCAGCCACACCGTCTGCCCATGGAAAGGCACAGCCAGTTACTATGACGTTGTCGTCGACGGAGAAATAAACCGCGATGCGGCCTGGTACTATCCCTCGGCCAGCCAGGCGGCTAAAAGAATCGAGGGCTATGTCGCATTCTGGCACGGCGTCAGAGTGACGC
>JAHEJP010000433.1 GCA_024638855.1 Chloroflexota bacterium | reverse complement strand
AAGTACATATAGCGACAGGCCGGACATTATGGAATTGGCTGATATTAATGGCGGGTAAATTAGTCGACCGATGCGTATTCTAATTCTGTCCAATTTTTATCCACCGGCAGATCGGGGGGGGTGGGAGCAGTGGGCTCATGAAGTAGCGGTTGCTTTTAGTGATCGCGGTCATGAGATTGAAGTTATAACCAGTCGCTACAAACGCGACGAGATACTTCAACACGAAGCTAACATTTATCGTGAACTTTATTTGGATAACGATCTCAACTATTATCGTCCTCGATCATTCTTTTTTGAACTTTACAAACATGATAAGTCGAATGCTGAAGTGTTAGCTCGGCGTATTAACCATTTCAAGCCGGATCTAGTCTTCATTTGGGGGATGTGGCAGCTCAATTACCAGCTGGCAGTATTGGCCGAGCAATTGATGCTTGATAAGGTAGCTTATTATTTTTGCGGTTATTGGCCAATTGACCAGGATCCCCATACTGCTTTTTGGACGGCTAGGGAAGCGAACTATTTGTCTGAAATGCTAAAGAAGCCCGCGCGAGCGATTATCCCCAACTTGATTAGGCATCAGAGATCAACGGCTCCGGAGTTCAGACACGTCGCTTGTGTCAGCCAGGCTGTGCTAGACAATCTTTGTGATGGTGGGCTTGTTCTGCCTGGCGCCCGTATCATTTATGGCGGAATTGAAATCGACAATTTTCCGCCGAGGTTGAAAGACAATGAATCAGGTGTGAAAACTTTGCCAGTGAAAATGATTTACGCCGGCAATTTTTCCGCCGCGAAGGGTGTTGACACAGCGATTGAAGCCATAACCATACTGGCTCAACATTACCGACCCGGAGAATTTTATTTAAGCCTAGTCGGGAAAGGCCATCCAGATTTCGAGAGTTGGATCGACGAATATGTCGAAAAGAATTCACTTGGACCCTATCTGAAGCGTCTCGGCTGGCTTAAGCGTGAAGATCTGCTACCAATGCTAGCGGACCATGATATTCTTCTTTTCCCATCCCGATGGCAAGAGCCCTTGGCCAGAATGATGATGGAAGGGCTCGCCTCTGGCCTAGCCCTTATCAGCACCACAACAGGTGGCAGTAAAGAAATCCTAATAGACGGCGAAAATTGTTTGACTTTTGAGGCCGGTGATTCGAGAGGTCTGGCTATTCAGGTGACCAGGTTGTTAGATGATCCCGAGCTACTAACCTCCCTAGGATTAGCAGGCCAAGAAATGGCCCGGACCAAGCTAACATTCCAACGAATGGTAAATGAGCTAGAGTTATTTTGCATCGATAGCGTGACAGGTGGCTGAATTCAACATAGAAAAATTATCGAGAATCAAAGTTCAAACCGGCTTGATCATTGGGGTGGTGCTGATTGGGGCTGCCGCACTTGGGGCAAGTGCTTCCTGGTTGTGGCTAGGTTTGATGCTGTCAATATTGGCAGGATTAATCCTCTTGCAACGCCCTGTTCTTGGATTGTTCGCGTTGGTCATCGTCGCTTTACTACTAAAGTTTGATATTCCCACGGGCAGCGAGGTAGTTCTGAATCCGGCAACATTGATAGTTCCTGGACTTTTGGCGATTGTCATATTAGCTATGTTGAGACGCCAAGATGTACGGATTGGGGGTTCAAGAACATTTCTTCCTTTAGCCTTGTTTTTGTTGGCCAATTTAATTTCATTATTTGTTGGATATGCGCTTTGGGACCCAACGGTACCTCGCAACGATCGATTTATCGTCGTCCAATTTGCTCAATGGTTAATGTATGTATTCTCGGCGCTTACTTTTTGGTTGAGTAGCTATCTCATCCAAAGTAGGCGCTGGCTATGGTGGCTAACGGCCACATTCCTGATAATTGCTGGTCTCCTTGCTTTGGCTTTCATAAGCCCCCCTGTTAAAGGAATCGTGCTGAGCCAGGCGACCGTTGCTGTCATTAGAGCCCCATTTTGGTTGTTAATAGCAGCTTTGGCGGGAGGTCAGCTGTTTTTTAATCCAGAACTATCCAATCGTTGGCGGTTATTCTTGTCTATGTTATTGGTAGGCGTCATATATTATGCATTCTATGCTGGAAGGGAATCAGCGTCTAATTGGTTGGCTGTTGGTAGCGTCATCGCAGTTCTTCTTTTCTTCAAATGGCCTCGATTCCGCTGGTTTGCTATAGCTTCATTAATTATCATGACGGCTGCGGGTATTCTTGTGCCCACGATCTGGGATTTCGCTGGCGGTGAATTAGAATGGCAGATCAGCGGTGGCTCGCGTTTGCTGCTTGCCGAACGAGTACTAGATGTAAGTTGGCGAAATCCGATTACTGGTTTGGGACCAGCTGCTTATCGCAACTACGCGGCTACGACTCCATTGCCCTATTTAGGAGCCTTTTGGACGCAACCGCAGATTAGTTCGCACAACAATTACATCGATATTTTTTCACATGCCGGAATCATCGGTCTGGCACTGTTCTTCTGGTTTATAGCTGAAATATTTGCCTTGATTCTACGACTCCGCTCAAAGTATAAGACCGGATTTGAAGCAGGCTATACAATAGGAATGTTGGCCGCCGGTACCGGAGCATTGGCGATCATGTTATTGGCTGATTGGATTTTGCCTTTTGTCTACAACATCGGCTTCCCTGGCTTCCAGGCAAGTGTTTTAGTATGGTTATTTTTTGGTGGTTTGGTCGCGCTAGAGAGGATTGCGGGAGAGCCTGACTTGCCTTAATGGATAAAGATCTGTTATTCATCGGTTCGTTTTTGTTATTCAATTTGAAGATTTAATATGCGGAGCCAAGACAAGCGGATATTAATTCTTCTGCTAATCCTTATATGTGTATCACTTTTACTGAGAATAGGAACGGCCGTCTTCCTGGGTGACTCAATCGAGGAGATAAGAGGAGGGACCTTCGATCAATACTTCTATAATTCTTTGGCTATTCGAGTGATCGAGGGTCATGGATTCACATTTGACCAGTTTGCCTGGCCGTTCACGAAAGCAGGAGAACCAACAGCACACTGGTCATATCTTTACACATTGTTCTTAGCTGGTATCTACCGACTTTTCGGTCACCATCCATTGGCGGCACGGTTGTTTCAAGCGATAGTCGTTGGCATCGTCACACCGTTACTTACCTACCGCATTGCAAAGAGATCTTTTAACAACAAGTCTGCCCTCATTGCTACCGCAATTTCGTCTTTTTACCTTTACTTCGTCGTCTATTCCGCGTCTTTGATGACCGAAGCTTTATATATTGTTGGCATTCTTTGGATCTTCGATGTGGCTATGCGCGTCGTTTCGCAGCCATCGTCCCAGTTTCCGGTGGCAATACCTAAGAATCACAATCATCTTTATCGGGGCATAGAGCTAGGGCTAGCAATATCCATCACCTTGTTACTGCGGCAAGTCATCGTTATCTTCATCTTCCCACTATTTGTTTGGCTCCTCTGGGTTGCAAAACGCAGGCAAATGCTTCGCACGGTATTGAATTCTGTGTTGTTCGCCAGCGTTATCACGATTGTACTGATTTCGCCGGCAATTATCAGAAATTACCAAGCTTTTGGTCGGCTAACGATGCCAAATACAAATTCAGGATTCGCTCTATTTTGGAGCAATCACCCCATTTATGGCACTCGTTTTGAACCGGTGCTTTCAGCGGATCATGGTGTGACCTATCAGGAATTGATTCCCGAGGATTTGACCCATCTTGACGAAGCAGCTCTCGATCGTGCACTCTTGAGAGAAGGGTTGAAGCAGATAATTCTCGATCCGGGTCGATACATCTTACTATCTTTGAGTCGCATCCCTGTTTACTTTCTATTTTGGCCAACTACTGATTCGTCCTTGCTTAGCAACGTCTCACGGGTGCTTAGTTTTGCCTTATTATTTCCCTTTATGATCTTTGGTTTTGTTATTGCCTGCCGTAATTTGCTTAATATGGGTACGGAAAACATCACATTTCGCTTAGACAATAAGACAGCATCAGCGAGTTGGGACTTGCGAATTTACAATCAATTGTTGCTGATCCTATTTGTTTGCATTTACACTCTCATTCATCTTGCTACCTGGGCGAGTGTACGCTACCGCCTTCCCGTCGATGCCATCCTCATCATTTTTGCCGCATATGGCCTTAACACATTATTACAGAAGATACCGGTTGTTCAGAGAATTG
>JAHEJP010000432.1 GCA_024638855.1 Chloroflexota bacterium | reverse complement strand
TGTGGCCGGAGCAACGGGAAAACTAGGAAGAGCGCTTATTCCGGTACTCCACGAACGTGGGAGAGAGGTTGTGGCTTTGGTTCGGCCCGGCAAACAAAGTCGCTTGAAGTCATTGGAAAGTTACATCAAGGAAATAGTGGCGACCGAGATAACAAAGCCTGATATCGCAGCCAGTGCTTTCAGCGGAGTGCATACGGTTATTTCGTCCGTTGGCATCACACGTCAGCGCGAAGGATTGACCTATGACCAAGTCGATTTTGGAGGCAATCTGAATCTCCTCCAAGCGGCTGAGAGAGCCGCGGTCCAACGTTTCATTTACGTATCTGTCGTAGGTGCAGACAGAGACGTTGATGTTCCAGTGATTCGAGCGAAGCGTCGCTTTGAGAAGGCTCTGATCGAATCTGTGCTGGATTGGCAGATAGTGAGACCGAGTGGCTTTTTCACTGACATGACGGACGTTTGGAAAATGGCCCTCAGAGGGACGGTCCATCTCTTTGGAGACGGTCAGAGCAAGATCTCGCCCATAGATCCAATGGATTTGGCAGAAGCTATCGCAGATCTACTCGAGGCTGAGCCCGGGCAGATACTCTCGGTTGGTGGTCCTGCGGACTTGACGTGGAACGAGATCGCAGAGCTCGCCTACCAGGTCGCTAAGAAAAGCTGCACCATCCGCCACTGGCCGAAGTGGCTATTACGAGCAACACTGTCTATCACGCGGGTGATATCGCGGCCAACATATGGAACGCTGAGTTTCTTGGGGCACGTGATGACCAATGACACCACGGCCCCCAACCACGGTTCCCGCAACCTGGAGGAGTTCTTCCGGGCTCAGCAGGAGGCTGAAGTACAATGAAAACATTGATCTACGGTGCAGGCCCCCTGGGTTCTCTCTATGCACAACGTCTCATTCAGGCGGGAAAGGACGTAACGATCCTCGCTCGAGGCCAACGGTATGACCGGATTCAGGCCAATGGCCTTGCATTGGTGGACGAAATGACCGGGACCAAGGAGGAATCCAGCGCCCAAGCCGTGGATGAACTCAGGCCCCAAGATGAGTACGATCTCGTGATCGTACTGATAAGGAAGAACAAGCTGTCGCCTGTTTTCAAGATTCTGGCGGCGAACGCCCGAGTCAAGAGCATCTTGTTCATGGGCAACAACGCCCTTGGCTTCAAGTCTTACTTGGACGAGTTGCCCGAGGCGAAGTTGCTGTTTGGCTTCCCCGGCGCAGGAGGGGGCGTGAACGAACACGTCGTCCACTATGCCGATCGCGAGAAACCAGGCGGGAAACGAAGATCGGTCACCATCGGAGAGATCGATGGAGAGACGAGAGACCGAACGCAGGCAATCAAGTCTCTTTTCGAGACCGCCGGGATTCCTGTCGATCTTACCCAGGACATCGACGGCTGGTTGAAGTATCACGTGGCGTTGGTCAGTCCTCTTGTCAATGCCCTCTACAAGCATGACTGCGACAACTATGCTCTTGCGAAAGACAAGGCGACCATGCGTGTGATGGTACGAGCCGCCAAGGAAGGCGGCAGAGTGCTGCACGCCTTGGGGTACACCAAACGCCAGCCGTTCCAGTTCAACCTGTTTTACTGGTTGCCCGAGATACTGAATGCGAAAGCCATCCAGGGCCTGCTCGAAAGTAAGTTCGCGGAAGTCGCCTATGCACGGCATGCCAGAGCGGCACGAGACGAAATGGGAGAACTGGCCGACGAGTTCCAGAGTCTGGTAGAGCAGACGTCCATAGCGACACCGAACATTAAGCTGCTTAGGGGCTATGTCGACTGAAACGAATCAGCCCAACAAGCCGTAGCACGCGACGGCTGAAAGCCGCGCGTGAACGGCAACGTTATAAACATCTGCTATAGTCAGTAGCCTATCAAGACGCTGATTATTTGGTGATTACCGAACCCTATCTTTATATTCCAATTGATTTCAGCATGTGTTGCTTGTGGCAAGCAAGCTGTAAATTCAATTGAGAAAGGCAGACCACAACATATAGTGTCTGCCTTTTTGCATTTGAGTGATCGCTACGAACCTGATATTACACCGGGAAAATTACCGCTGTCTCAATAAAGCTGGCAAGAAGACCACACATAGATGGCATCGATCACACAACTTTTACCAGGGCCAAAATAGTACAGATATGTGGGGATAACCAACAGGAAAAAGAGCATTTTATCGATAAATGCTATTTTACCTTTTCTACCGAATAGTCAGCCCCTTTCCAGGCGAAGATGCCACCCGGGTAGCGATACACATTGTTGTAGCCTAGTTTGACGGCCCAGGCGGCACCATTGTGGCTGCGAGTGCATTTGACGAAACCGCAGTAGATGACGATCGTCTTGTCTTTGTCGCTGCCCAGCAACTTGATGAAATCCTCCTTGGTTTTGCCATCGGTCTCCCTGGGGTCCCAAGTTTTCATTTCCGGTATGGGAAACAGAAACTGAACAGCCCCCGGCACATGCTGTTTTCTGTAGCTGTCCTCATAGGGCATGGTATCGACGATCAGCATGTCCTTCCCGGAATCGATCCATTTCTTGAGCTCATCGGTGGTAAACACATTGTAGCCACCGCGCTGAACTTCACGGACCAATTTGACCGCACCGGCTTCCTTCTCCACTTCCTTTTCAAATTTGTTGTCCAGAAAGGCCCCGGCAGGGGCTGCCATTCCGGCCACCAGTCCCACAATAAGAAACATTTTCAACACAGATTTATACGTACGCATCTTCTTTTCTCCTATTGCCAAATAGTTGATTAACAATAACCATGACTCCTGCCGGCCGTATGGCACGATACCTGCGCCAACCATATATAAAAATAACTCCGGCCATCATTACCAGGTCCCGAAACAGGCCCAGTTTCAGACCGTGAAACGCCTTCGCTTCCGGATCTTCAGGCCCGAAGCAGCCGCAGTCCACATCCAGTCCCATCCAGATACCGTAACCAAGAACCATCATAAAGAGTACCAGCAATCCTATAGTCAGCGCCAAGCTACCACGGATATCAAACAGCAGTCCTATACCGGCAATCACCTCCAGAAGCGGCAACCCAATCGCCACTGGTATGAGCAGCCCTTCGGGAATGATACCGTATGCATCGATTAGAACTGAGAAGATTTCCGGTTCCATCAACTTGGCGCCTCCGGCATAGATGAATATGATACCCAGCGTCCATCGGCAGAACCTATATAGCCAGTCCATCGTTTTCATTTGATCAAGGTATTTTTCAAGTTCCGATGCCAACGGCGCTGCCCCCAAGCGCGCCAATAGTTTGCGGGTTTCCAGCAATCAACACCTTACTGTATTTTTGTCCGGGAGTGTTCGGATGGGCTATCCCGAATGCAAATACAACGGACGGCCCAAGGACGATTGGATGATGTAAGGTTGGATATGATTCTGGCACACGGCTTCGTCTAACAAGCCCGGTTAGAAGGATAAGATCCGTCAGGTAAAGCCAAAATCATGGATCATGGAATATCTCGTGAAAGGTGAATAGATGCACACCCATATATTATAGCGAATATCGATATGTCAAATAGAAAATATTAATAGTTAAATTTGTTTTATCCGGAAAATTCCAATAGACGCGTAAACTTACAATGGGACAGGATGCTCATGTAGGTAGAGTGCAAAACCACCACTGAAGACCCTTGCCAACAGGGCTCTTTGCAGGATCACTGATTTTAGATTCACCGAATAGGCTGGGTGCAGAATCGATCACAAAAATTGAACTTATTTGGCTATAAGCTTTCGCCAATTTACTTGCCGTTATGTGAAAAATGGCAAAATTGCTGATAGGTTTTGGATATATCAATCAGGGAAGCAGAAACATTGTGCGGCCCAAAAGGGTCAGAAAGGGCATTTGGGCTGGGTGTAACTTCCTGCTATGCTTTAATTCAGGGCGGAATCAGAAAAGGTGCGCTATTCTCAGAGAATGACGCACCTTTATAATTTTGACGCAACCACTATATATTGTGGCCATGCAATGCGGACGATTGTTTTTATATCTGCTGAGGCTGTCGAAAACCTTAAATCAGCGATCTTGGTGTTTTTAAGCTATTGATTTAATTATAT
Source organism: Chloroflexota bacterium (assembly GCA_024638855.1). Taxonomy (GTDB): domain Bacteria; phylum Chloroflexota; class Anaerolineae; order Promineifilales; family Promineifilaceae; genus UBA11865. The sequence continues at coordinate 86 of JAHEJP010000432.1, read as the reverse complement.
GCGAAATTGCTAAAATCGCTCTTTTGGGACTTTTCGACAGTCTCGCTATCTATCTTTATTTCACTAATATTTATCCTTATAACGAT
>JAHEJP010000087.1:7343-15546 GCA_024638855.1 Chloroflexota bacterium | reverse complement strand
CCGGTTGGCCCCAGTGAAACTATCTGCATCTGTGTCGGTGCGCACAAAACTGACGCCTTGGCGGTAAAATTCGCCCAGGGCATAGTTGGTGAGAGCCAGCCCAATTCCCCGCCGCCGCCACAGTCGGGGGACGCTGAGACTGCCCAGGTAACCACAATCTTCCTTGCCGACGATTTTGGCGTTGCACATGCAAGACCCAACGACCTCTTGCCCGGCCCAGGCTACAAAACAATAGTCGGGCGAATTGAAATAATCTGGGTCAAAAATAGTTTCATCTGCGCGTTGACCTTCATCTTCGTCTTTGTCCCCCTCTATCTCGTAGCGGGGCACGCCCCAGTGATCGGCGAAGGTAGCATTCAAGGCCGGACCGACTTTGGCCCAATCCGAACTCGACAAAGGCTTGATGATCACCCCCGCGGGCACGGCCGGTCGGTCCGGGGGCTGGCTTAATTCGATTTCCAGGTGCACAAATTCTTGGGTCACCCCGTAGCCGTTTTTGCTCAGCAGGGCCTGTCCCGGTCGGTTGCTATCGAAGAGTGAAGAGTGGATGAGCAGGCGAGAACCGGCCGGCGCCTTGGCCACATCCTGGAGGACCCGCGATTCGGCCCAGGCTACCAGCGCCCGGCCGATCCCTAACCCGCGAAAATCTGGCTGAACGGCGCCGGAGAATGTATGTAAGATATTGGAAAACTCGCTTGCCACTTCACCGTAGCCGACCAGGCGGCCGTCTGGAGATTCCATTACCAGGCTGTCGAGAGCTAGATCGATGCCGCTCTCGGCCCAGTGCCGCATCTGCCAGTGACCGGCCGTTACTGGTTCACCTAGTGAATCCATGGCCGAGGCATTACGCAAGGCCACAATGGCCTCCAGGTCATCGTGTGTAGCAGAACGGGCAGTCCACATCATCCGTCCTTATTAACCCTTCACGCCAGAGATAACCACGCCCTGGGTGAAGATCTTTTGGGCGAAGAAGAACAACAGGATCGGGGGGATGATCATCACTACCGAAGCGGCCATGACCAGATGGGTATTAACAGCATAAAGAGCGTTAAACGTTTGCAGACCGACGGCTACCGTCCAATTTTCGCGGCTGTGAAGGAAAATGAGCGGTTCGTAGAAGTCATTCCAGGCGAACAAAAAATGGAAAATGGCCACAGCGATGATCGCCACTCGTGACTGGGGCAAAATGATGTGCAGATAGGTCTGCCATGGTGACGCCCCATCAATCCTGCTCGCTTCATCCATCTCCAGGGGAATAGTCATGAAGAACTGGCGCAGCAGGAACACGTCATAAGCATTGGCAAAAAACAGGGGCACGATCAGCGGCAGGAGCGTATCGATCCAACCTGCTTTCTCGAATAGAATATATAGGGGGATCAGTGTGACCTGCCTGGGCAGCATTATGGTGGATAGCAGCACAAGAAAGAGAACATCCAGCAAAGGGGCTCGGAAACGAGAGAAACCATAGGCAACCATCGAAGAAGATAAAAGCATGCCAAACATGCCCACGAAGACCACGATCAAGGTGTTTAGCAAATACCTACCGAAGGGGACGACTGTAAGCGCTTCCTTGTAATTCTCAGGATGAAGCTCGATTTGCCGCAAGGCTTTTTGATCGTTGATGACGAGTTCAAATTGTTCAGAAGGGTTAGCCGGATCGACGAATAAACCTTTGCCTTCGGGCCGGTTTTTGACTAACGCCATTTCCCGAATCTGGCCATCGAGAGTTACCTCATACAGAGGTTCTTCCTTGCCGTCGACCTCGGCCATCGTATTTTCCCAGGGAATGATTGGTGGCGGAGAAGCTCGCAACTGGTTGCGGTCTTTGAGCGAGGTAGAAACCATGAAGATCAAGGGAATAGCGATGACCACTGCTCCCAGGCCAAGAAAGATCGTGGTTAAGGTCTTGACAAGATACGATTGAGCTTTGATGCTGCTTCGTAGACCCTTGGCACCGCGCTCCTTTTTTGGTTTTTGTTCCAAAGTTGTTGTCGTCATGTTTTCCGTCCCTTATTTCTTGACCTGACCTTCATAGAAGACCCACATGGGCGATGAGCGAAAGACGAGGATCGTAACCACAAGGACGATCAGAAACAGGACCCAGGCTAAGGCCGAAGCGTAGCCCATATCGAAGAATCGGAAAGCATTTTGATAGAGATAGAGGTTGTAGACCAACGTTGAACGGAGGGGGCCGCCTTCTCCGGACGTGGCTACATATACCTCGGTGAAGTAATGAAAGGAAGCGATGAGACCTAGAATCAGATTGTAAAAAATAACCGGCGTCATAAGCGGCAACGTCACATGGCGGAACCGTTGCCGTGAGTTCGCCCCGTCAATTTTTGCCGCCTCGTATAAATGAGTGGGGATCCCCTGTAGTCCGGCCAGGTAGATGATCATGCTGCCGCCGACACCCCATAAACTCATCAGCACCAGCGCGGGAATAGCCCAATCTGGGTCGTTTAACCAACCGGGCGGATTGTTGATGCCTAATACGTTTTCCAGAAATGGGTTTAAGATGCCAACCTTGGGGTTAAAGATGCGTATCCACAGCAGGGCGACGGCAACCCCGGCGATAACGGAAGGTAAAAAGTAAATCGTTCGCCACAAGTTGACGCCTGGAATATCCTGGTTGAGCAGGAGCGCCAGGAAGAAACCGAAAAGAAGCCCTAATGGCAACGCCAACAAAGCAAAATAGAGTGTCCTTTTTAGCGAATGCCAAAACAAAGGATCTTCAAAGAACAACTTCTGATAATTGGCCAGCCCCGTCCAAACAGGTGGGTCGATGATATTGTAATCGGTGAAAGAGAAATACAGCGAAGCCAGCATCGGGCCGATGGTAAACACCAGGAAGCCGATGATCCAGGGACTAATAAAGATGTAGGCCCAGATAGCTTCACGATGACTGAGTGATAGACCTCGCTTGAAGAACAGGCGCATACAATCCTTCCTTACGTAATGGGATATGTGGTGCTAGGTTCAACCCATACCACGGATCACGCATTACTTCACAAATGAGACACCAGCCAGCCGGTGGGCGGTAGGGCAACAGGTTATCCTTGATACCTGCTGCCCCTACTCACAAGTGACTTGGTTGCCAGGTAACGTTATTGCGGATTGAAGGCGTCAAACATCTTGACGCCTTCAATCGTTTATATTGTCACCGGCTGACGGTTCAGCTACTGGTTTGCCCAGTATTCATCCAAAATATCCTGCACTTCCTGATTGGCCTGTTCCATGTGGGCAGGCACGTCGTCGATTTGGCCTGTGTAGACGGAGTCCATGATGCTGTTTTGCAACGCATCACTGACGCGACCCCAATCAGGCACCCAGGATTCGTGATTAGGATTGTCCAGGTAGTCGATCGACTCAAAGATGACGTCGTAATCGAGATCGCCGTACCTTTCCTCGAGGGCGACTATGAATTCTTCTTGGACGGATTGGCGAGCCGGAAGACAACCGTAAATCAGACAGACATCGACGATCTGTTCTGGAGCCGTCAACCATTTCAGGACTTCCCAGGCCGCTTCTTGATTCTCGGCTTCCTTAGGAATGGTGAAAGTGTCAGCGTGGATACGAGCTACGCGCTCGCCGTTTTGGTTAAATGGAAGAGGCGCAAGGTCGTGCTCGAAGGTGAGGTCGACCAGTCCCTCGGGCATAAACCAGCTATGACTGTAGAATATGCCCGTTTCACCAGGGCCGAAGGGATCGACGCCGGTTGAATCACGCGCATCAAAAACAGCCAGATCTGGCACGAAATGGTCTTCCCAAACAGCCTTGTTATACCAATCTAAGCCGTAGACCCATTCGTCCGAGTTGGCGGTAGCCGTCTTGTAATCGTCACTGGTCGGCCGGCCCACATCCGGAGCGCCGAACATGGTTAACATGCCCCGGCCATCCGTCCACGAGTCATCGAAGCCGTACTGCGCGATACTATTCGGATCGAAGTCGGGCGAGGTGGCATTGTTCCCGTTAGCATCCAGGGTCAACTGCATCGCGACATCGCGCAGGGCATCCAGATTCCAGGTTGTATCGCCATAGTCATGGGTTGGATAGTCCAGACCAGCCGCATCAAAGAGGTCGGCATTGTAAAACAAGAAGGACGGGAATAGACCCAACGGCAGACCAACCATCTTATCAGGGTATTTGTTGAGCTCCACAGCCGGACCATAGAAATCGCTCAAGTCCAGGTCTTCGGCCTCGACCAAGGGGGCGACATCGGCCCAGGTGTCAAAGAATAGGGCCACTGTAGAAATACCGTTAGGGCCAACGAGCTGAGGTGCATTACCACCGGACAACATAGCCACGTATCGTTCGAACGCCTCGTCGTTGGGTACGATTAGAAATTCGACTTCGATGTCGTCGTGAGTGTTATTGAACTGCTCGGCCAGCGCTTCCTGGGCAGCGATCTGATCCGGATCGGTGCCGGTGCCCATGCCGATGAAAATGACGACTTTGGCCTTTTCACCAGACGGGGCTTCTTCCTCAGCGGGAGCAGCCTCTTCCTCGGCGGGAGCGGCTTCTTCTTCGGCCGGAGCTGCGACCTCTTCTTCAGCGGGAGCGGCTTCTTCTGCGCCGCCACAAGCAACCAGGGCCAGGCCCAGCAGCAAAAAGAATACAATTAGCCATCGTTTTTTACTTGTTTTCATTTCTCTCCTCCAAACTAGAAGATAAGTGATATGGGGTTCATCCTTTGAAAAAAAAATTTGAAGAACCCCGTTTCCTCTAGGTTTCCCGGTTTAACCAAATGGTTTTGTTCGAATTGAGAACCGCGCAACACCTAAAGGTAACCAACAAAAAATTCAATCTGTTACCTCAACTCAATTTCGGGCCAATTTCACCTCCAATTACAGCTTAAGATGTTATGGACAATGTTGGTAGAGTCGGATGGAAGCCATCAATAACAACCACATGAGCGGCGAATAACCAACTTGGTAGGTAGTAAGATTAAGGACTCAGCCTGACCACTATGGATCAGGCGAAGCAATTGCTCGGCCGCGATCCGGCCGGCATCCTCGATAGGCGCGTGGACCGTGGTCAAGGGAGGGTCCAGATATTGCGAAAGTAAGCCATCATCAAAACCGGCCACGGCAATGTCGTCTGGCACAGATAAGCCTGCTTTTTGAATGGCCCGGATAGCTCCCCGGGCCGATACATCATCTCCGGCGAATATGGCCTCTATTTCCATACCATCGGCGATCCACTGAGAGACGACGCCTTCCGCAACTTGATCGTCAAAAGCGCCAATCCCTATGAGCCCTAGATCCAGGGGAATATTGTGAGTCGCCAGGGCTTCTTTATAACCGACTTCGCGCCAATATGAATCCTCATTACCCGGTTCTCCGGCCAAAAAAGCGATCCGCCGGTGGCCACATTGTTGAATCATGTGTTCTACCATCCGGTAAGCGCCCTTTTTATTTTCAAATGTCACACAGGGAATATCAAGGCCTTCTGGCGGAGAGTGATGGAGCAAAACCATCGGGAAACGGCGAGAATGTAGGCGCCTGAGTGATACATCGTCCAAACTATCGGTGAAGATAATGAGTCCGTCAGTATTGTGTTCGCCTAATGGCATGTTCAATACAGTTTGTTTTTTGGGTTGAGTCGATGAATAGACCAGCAGCGCGTACCCTTTCTCGATCAGCGCTGCTTCAATACCGCCAATCAATTCCAAAAAGAAGACATCGCTGAAACCGGGCAGAATGAGGCCCAGCGTATTGGTTTTTTGGACGGCGAGAGCGCGGGCGCCCCTGTGGGGGATGTAATTGAGCTCCGTGATCGCCGAATAAACGCGATCGGCCGTTTGCGTGGCCACCGAACCGGTCTTGTTGATGACCCGGCTAACGGTCATGGCCGATACGCCGGCCCGTTCGGCTACATCTTCAATGGTTGCCCGCTGTCGCTCTAATTCAGGCATTTTCCTCGGAGTGGTATCTGGGAATTAAACCTGCTCAGCACTCGTTAGACGTTAGCGTTAACAGTTAGCGTTAACAATTTAGCATGAATGACAGGTGATGTCAAGTTGGAGGGAGTGGAATGACCAACCAAAGACTCCGTTACCTATTCTTTTCTTTACTGCACCCTAGGAAGATAAACCCATAGGATCAAAATAGCTTAGCCATTAGAATAGTGATTAGAGTCGGGTTCAACCGGCCCTTGTTTCGTTAAGGTCAATAAACGAACAATTCGCCTATTCCGGCAAGAAACCTGGGTCAGGATTTTCTAGATAAATTTGGCGCCGGAGAAGCAGCATGAAGAAATGGTTATTACCGTTAAATCTTTTCCTAGCCATCGCCCTTTTAGCCGGGCTCATGGGTCTAGGCATTCAAGCAAAGGCCGATCCTCAAGAACGTCTTCATCCCGCCCTGGCCCAAGTCGCCGTTAGCGATCCTGAACGACGCGTTCCGGTTATCGTTCAAAAGAATGGCGCTGCTCTCAGTGGCGCTACCGGCCGCGTCGAAGACCTGGTATCCCAGCTAGGCGGCTCCGTCGAGAAAGACCTGCACATCATCAATGCCTTCGCGGCCGAGTTGCCGGCCAATGCTTTGCTCGATCTGGCGACGAGTGATAGCGTGCGCTGGGTGGTTCCCGATGCACCGGTCATGAGTTCGGACCATGGCGATGACGAGTTCGGTGACTGCGATGACGATGATCTCGACGAATGTCCGCAGAATTATTATCTGGAAACCCTAGGCGTCGGCCGGGTATGGGATATGGGGCTGGACGGCCGGGGAGTGGCCGTGGCCGTGATCGACAGTGGCATAGCCAGAGACAAAGATTTCCAAGGACGGTTGCGGGTTCGGAAGAACTTTTATTCGAACCGCAGGAATAGTCTTGATACATTTGGCCATGGCACCCATGTGGCCGGTATCATCGGCGGCAGTGGCGCCGATTCCGATGGTCTGTATGCAGGCATCGCGCCAAAGGTCAAACTGATTGGCTTGAAGATCGGCGATGAAAGTGGCCTGGCTTACGAGTCTGATGCGGTGGAAGCGATGCAGTGGGTTCTGGAGCACAAGGATAAGTACAACATCCGGGTCATTAACTTATCCATCAACTCGACCGTCGAGCAGTCTTACCACACCAGTCCGCTGGGCGCGGCCGCCGAAATCCTGTGGTTCAACAGCGTGGTAGTAGTCGCTTCGGCCGGCAATACGAATCCAAGCGGCGATTTTCATACCATCGACGCCGCCCCAGCCAGCGATCCCTTCATCATCACCGTTGGGGCCAGTACCGAAAATGGGGATGGCGATCCCTCCAACGACGCCGTAGCCGCCTTCTCGGCCAGTGGAACCACCCTGGACGGTTTTGCCAAGCCCGACCTTGTGGCCCCGGGCCAGGACATCATCAGCGTATTGTCTGGACGCTCAGAGTGGGATGAGAATTATCCCGAGCGGGTCGTCCTCGACGGCCAATACTTCCGCTTGAGCGGCACCTCGATGTCCGCCCCAATGGTTACCGGCGCCGTGGCCCTATTGCTGCAAAATGAGCCCGACCTGACCCCCGACCAGGTGAAATATCGCCTGGTAAACGCCAGCAGCTCCGTAGACGGCCAACCTTATCTTGATGTTTACGCGGCCGTCACCGGAGATACAACCGAGAGCCTCAATACCGGTCTCGAGGCCAGCCAGCTTCTTTGGAGTGGTGATGAACCGGTCCAATGGGATTCAGTCAACTGGAACAGCGTCAATTGGAATAGCGTCAACTGGAATTCTGTTAACTGGAACTCGGTTAACTGGAACAGCGTCAATTGGAACTCCGTATCCTGGGACGACTGAAGAAATTGAGGAACCTGGCAAAATAACCGGCGCTGAGTCGCGCAGGGGGCAGGCTATTCGATGGTCGGGCGCCCTCAACAACCCTACGGTTATTTCCGTTAGGGCTTATTCTGCCCCAATATCATCAGCGCCACCTGGCGCATGCTGAGTCGGTTATCTCGCGCCTGGCCTTGGATGGCTTTATAGGCAGCTTCTTCGCTTTTGCCCGTGGCCATCAACTTCGCTTTTGCCCGATCGACCAAGATACGGGTTTCGAGTTTGTTGGCCAATTTGGACGCTTTTTCTTGCAGCAACTTTGAATCCGCAAATCGCTTGACGGCTACCGACATGGCTGCTGCCAGCGCACCCGGCGTCACCGGCTTGACCAGGTAGCCCTGGATGGGCAGTTCGCTCGCTTGCTCGATCAGCTCCTTGTCGCTGAAAGCGGT
>JAHEJP010000087.1:3123-7243 GCA_024638855.1 Chloroflexota bacterium | reverse complement strand
ATCGCTTGACGGCTACCGACATGGCTGCTGCCAGCGCACCCGGCGTCACCGGCTTGACCAGGTAGCCCTGGATGGGCAGTTCGCTCGCTTGCTCGATCAGCTCCTTGTCGCTGAAAGCGGTCAATAAAAGGATGGGCATGGCTTGTTTGCGACTTATCGTGGCCGCCGTTTGCAATCCGTCGGTGTAGGGCATCTTGATGTCCAGAATAGCCATTTCCGGTTGGTGCCGCAGGGCTTGTTGAATAGCTTCCCGGCCGTTGGCGGCCGTGATTGTCCGGTGCCCCATTTCTTCCAGCATGGATTGCAGGCCAAGTCGGATGATCGGTTCGTCATCGGCGATGAGTACCAGCATGACAATCTTTCTAAAAGCCCTCTGTTTCGATAGTTCGCGGAATCCGAATAATGACTTCGGTGCCCGGCTGGCGCCGCTGCAATGATAATTCTCCCCCTAGCTGTTCCGCTATCAAAAGTTCCGCTATTTCCAGGCCCAGTCCTGAAGTGTGATCTTGTGGCAGGCCTAGGCCATCATCCCTGACGGAGATGACCAGTTCTAACGGCGCGCGGCTCAAGGAAATGCGAACCTGGCCTTGATCTTGCCCGGTAAAGGCGTGATCGATCGTGTTTTGTACCAATTCATTAACCACCAGGGCGATATTGCTGGCCGCGTGGCTAGGCAGCAACATAGCCTGCCCTTCGACGTTGACGATGATGTTCGTTTCAGGTCCCGTGAGCGAATTGACCATGGTGCTCGTCACTCGCTCCAAGACTGCTTTCAAGTCGACCAATCGAAAGCCGCGCGCGGATAGGACCTCGTGCACGGCGGCGATGCTATGTACCCGGTTGATGCTGGTCATCAATTCCTGGCGAACCTCGGCCGATGCTTCGCTTAACTGTAACTGCATCAACATGGCTACCGTCTGTAAATTGTTTTTGATGCGATGGTGCATTTCACGGACCATGGCTGCATTCGTCACCAATCGCGCATTTTCGATAGCCAATGCGGTTTGGTTGGCCAAGGTCAAAAAAAGGGTTTGTTGTTCATCAGTGAAGCTATGCTCGATAGCCGTGTAACAATTTAGCACGCCGATGACCCGTTCTCGTACGCTCAAGGGAACGGACAGTAGCGAGACTAACCCTTCGCTGCGGGCCATCTCCCTGGCCAGATAGCGATCATCAGCTCGCACATCCCGGATGGCAACAGGTTGGCCGCTGCTGATCACTTGCCCCAGCACGCCTTCGTCAACAGACAATGGCGGCCGGTTGTGGTAGGGTTGCGTGGCTTGTTTTGCCGAACGAAGTTTCAGGTAACGTTCGCTCTCATCCAGTAGAAAGATCGAACAAACGGCCGCATCCATCATTTTGGCCGCCATGTCGGTGACCACGTCCAGGATATCATCCAGGTATTGGGGTGAGGTGATCACTTCGCTCAATTCGGCCAGCGCCTGCATCTCCTCAATTTGCCGTTTCTGGTTGTCGTAGAGACGGGCTTTAGCCAGTGCCCCGGCCGCCAGGTCGGCGATCAAACTCAACACCTCGACTTCTTCGGGACTATACTCATGGGCTTCAAAGGTCTGTACATTGAGTGCCCCAATCGCCTTTGTTTCGATGACCAGCGGCACAGCCAGCAACGAGTGAAAGACGGTTTCGCCGGTGCCTTTGACCCTTTTGAAATGGGGATCGTCTTGGGCATTGCTGGCAAAAACCGGCCGGTTTCCTTGTACCGCGTAACCGGTCATACCCTCGCCTACTTCGAGAGTAGCTAAACCCAAGGATCGCTTATCTAGCCCCGTCGTCGCCCGCAATCGCAAAGTTTGCTCATCACTGTCAAGCAGATAAATGGTACAGGAATCGACATGCATCACTTCGGTACTCTTGCGGGCGATCAAGTCCAGTGTCGTGTGCAGGTCCCAGGCAGTGCTCAAGGCGCGGGCGATATCACGCAGCGCCGTCAATGCCTGCGGCCGGGTCGAGGAGCCGGTTATGTTGGCGGTTGTGATGTCAGGGTGTTGTTGTTTCATCTTCAAGGCCAGGGATTACCAGATGGCGTATAGCATCCGATGGATGATACCAAAAAGGCCATTTTAGCACGATACGCCGTTTGGATTCGAATGACTTTGCCACAAGATGAATGAGCACCAGCCACCTTTGGCTGGTGCTCATCAGGCCAATATGTTATTGAACTTATGAACGAAAAGGAGATTGATTGAAGTAAGCGAGAGTTTCTGGTATGGAGAAGATTGTTTAATTCGGCTTACTTCAATTCTCTAAGCGTCATAGTAAAGATAAAACTCGTACGGATGTGGTCGCAGGCGAATGGAATCCACTTCTCGCTCGCGCTTTAACCGGATCCAGGTCTCGATCAGATCGGCGCTAAAGACGTCGCCCTTTAATAGGAAGTCGTGATCAGCCTCGAGCGCTTCTAGGGCCTCGGCCAACGAACCCGGCACCTGTTTTATCTTGGCTGCCTCGGCCGGTTCCAATTCAAACAGATCGTAGTCGGCCGGATCGCCCGGGTGGATCCGGTTCTGAACACCGTCGATACCGGCCATCAAGATGGCGCTGAAGGCCAGGTATGGATTGGCCGTGGGATCAGGGCAGCGGTACTCGATTCGTTTGGCTTTAGGCGTATCCGAATACCGGGGGATGCGGATGCTGGCCGACCGATTTCGTTGCGAATAAACCAGGTTCACCGGCGCCTCGAAGCCAGGCGTCAGGCGACGATACGAATTACTCGTCGGCGCGCAGAAAGCCAGCAGGGCGGCCGAATGTTTGAGAATGCCGCCGATGTAAAACAAGGCCGTCTCGGAGAGCATGGCGTAACCCTCCTCATCATAGAAGAGCGTCTCTTCATCTTTCCAGAGGCTGTTATGAACGTGCATGCCCGAGCCATTATCTCCGAAAACCGGTTTGGGCATAAAAGTAGCCGTATAACCATAATTTTTGGCCACGTTTTTGACGATGTATTTGTACATCATCTGCCAATCGCTCATGAGCGTCAGCGTATTAAAGCGCAAATCTATCTCTTGCTGGCTGCCAGCCACTTCTGCATGGTGCATTTCCACTTGCAGACCGGCCTGGTGCATGAGCAGGGTCATTCGCGACCGCAGATCTTGCATCGTATCGATCGGCGGTGGCTGGAAATAATGTTCCTTGTGACGGGCCCGGTGACCCAGATTGGGCCGGCTCCCGTTCCGGCCGTTGTTCCAAATCGATTCCTCGGAATCCACGAAGAAATAGGCGCTTTGTGGCGTATTGTCATAGCGTACGTTGTCGAATACAAAGAACTCCGCTTCTGGTCCCCAGTAGCTCAGGTCGGCGATGCCTGTTTGGACCAGATACGCTTCGGCCGCTCGGGCGACGCCCCGGGCATCCTTTGGATAGCGCTTGCCTGTTACCGGATCATAGACATCGCAGACCAGGCTCAATGTAGGCACTTCCAGGATCGGATCCTGGACTGCCGTGGTCGGATCGGGCTTGAGGATCAGGTCACTCTCTTCAATGCCCTGGAAACCGACGATAGACGATCCATCATAGCCGATCCCTTCCTCGAAACTGGCTTCAGTTAACTCGTCGAAGGGTATGCTGACATGTCGCCATTGGCCTAAAAAGTCTACGAATTTTAGGTCTACGATTTGCAGATCGACTTTCTCGGCGAATGTCAGTACCTGCTTGGGGTTTGTGATCAACTCCGGTGACTTACCATTTTTACTGATGGTAGATGTCGTCTTCGTCGCGCTTGTTTTAGTTAACACATTATCCTCCCTATATCGGTTCACCCGGGCCAATGAGTTCCTAAAAACGAAAAACGCCCCAATGCGCGACCGGTGTCGGCATTAGGGGCGTCTTGGCCCAAAGTGAATATCTAATTTTGAATTACCGTAACTCTAATCGTTCTGCCCAGATCAGTCAATGATCCAAATTGACGAAAAAAAGGGGGTAATATTTGTGCAAACTATATGAATACGGTCCGTCGCGCCCGTTCCTGGAACGCGGTTTTCGTGAAACCTGAACAATGAAACCCTCTAATATTTTATGCAGCTTGCACATGGACACGAATGACTTTCTGTTCCATACTAAATAATGATGGAAAAGACATCCAATGGTGTCGCCTCGAGATACA
>JAHEJP010000087.1:0-3023 GCA_024638855.1 Chloroflexota bacterium | reverse complement strand
GACAATAGCTCTATCGGCGAAACGGCCAAAGCCGGAGAACCTTTCATTCGCCAGGTTTTCATCGGCCGTCAACCGAATCTACAAGACGACGAGGAATTTGAGCGCAAACTGACCATGATCCGCAAACGGGCGGAAAACAACTATCACGCTGACGGCCAGAGAGAAACCTCCTGCTATATTGCCAGCCTCTCGGCCAAGACCATCGTCTACAAGGGCATGCTGATGGCCGGCCAACTCGTTTCTTATTATCCGGATCTCTCGGATCCGTTAATCCGCACCGCCATCGCGGTTGTTCATTCCCGTTTTAGCACCAATACTTTTCCCAGTTGGGCGCGCGCCCACCCCAACCGCTACATCGTCCATAACGGCGAAATCAACACCCTACGAGGCAACGTCAACTGGATGCGCGCCCGCCAGGAATCGCTCGCTTCCCCTCTTTTTGGCCAAGATTTTGAAAAACTGCTGCCCGTCATCAATGAGGGAGGCAGTGACTCTGCCATGTTTGATAATTGCCTGGAATTCCTTTGCCTAACCGGCCGTTCTCTTCCTCATGCGGTCATGATGATGATCCCTGAACCATGGTCCAAGCACCAAAGCATGCCGGCCGATAAAAGGGCCTTTTATGAATACCATAGTTGCTTGATGGAACCCTGGGACGGTCCGGCCGCCATTGCTTTCAGCGATGGCTTTCAGGTGGGTGCGGTCCTGGATCGGAATGGCCTACGTCCTGCAAGGTATCTGGTTACCAAGGATGATTTGGTAGTTATGGCTTCGGAAGCGGGAGTCCTGGATATCGCGCCCGAGCGCATCGCCCATAAAGGACGTCTCCAGCCCGGCAGAATGCTTCTTGTCGATACCGTCGCCGGCCGCATCATTTCCGATGAAGAATTGAAACAACGGATGGTTAAGGTCCATCCTTACCAGGAATGGCTGAACCAACATCAACTTTCTCTCGATGATTTAGATCCCGGCCCCACGACTATTCCGGCCGGCCTTGGAGAGCCCACGCCGCTCGATCTGGTACAGTGCCAGCAAGCTTTCGGCTACACTTTTGAAGATTTGCGTCTCATCATCGCTCCCATGGCCCGAAACGGCGTCGAACCTCTCGGTTCCATGGGTGACGACACGCCCCTGGCCGTCCTCTCAGAAAAGCCACAACTGCTCTACAGTTATTTTAAGCAGCTTTTTGCCCAGGTCACCAATCCTCCCATTGACGCCTTGCGGGAAGAACTAATCACAGCTACCGATATCATGCTCGGATCCGAAGGCAATCTCTTGAATCCCCAGGCGGAAGATTGCCGGCGCATCAAGTTGAAGACGCCCATATTGACCGACGAGGAATTAGCCAGGATTCGGTTCGTCGACCGGCCGGGATTTCAAGCCTCTACCCTGTCCCTCTTGCTTCCGGTGCAGGGGAGACGCGTGGACCTGGAACCGGCCATGGATCATTTGTATCAGCAGGCGGCCGCGGCCATCGAGGCGGGCACAAACCTGCTGATACTATCGGATCGGGGCGTCGACTGCCGCCACAGCGCTATTCCGGCCTTATTGGCCACGGCCGGGTTGCACCATTATCTGATCGGCCGGGGTTTGCGTACCCATGTGAGCCTGATCGTCGAGTCTGGCGAACCACGAGAAGTACACCACTTCGCCACCCTCATTGGTTATGGGGCCGATGCCATCAACCCCTACCTGGCTTACGAAACCATCGCCGGCATCCTGCAAAAACAGATGGTCACAGGCTATAGCTATGTGGATGCCGTCCAAAAATATGTTAAAGCCATCGTCAAAGGCGTGGTTAAAATCATTTCCAAGATGGGTATTTCCACCATCCAGAGTTACCACGGCGCGCAGATATTTGAAGCTGTCGGCTTGCACCCTGAGGTCGTGGATCGTTACTTTTGTGGAACCCCGTCCCGCGTCGGCGGCATTAAGATGGATATCATCAACCGGGAAGTCGCCGCCCGGCATCAAAACGCTTACCCGGAACGGCCGTCCAACGGTCATGTCTTGGATGCCGGCGGAAAGTACCAATGGCGAGTGAATGGCGAAAAACACCTTCTAAATCCCAAAACGATCCATCTTCTGCAAGATGCCGTGCGCAACGGTGATTATGAAGCTTATAAACGGTATGCGGCGGCGATGAATGACCATACCAGGCAACTTTGCACGCTCCGCGGGCTAATGACCTTCAGAAAACCGTCGTCGCCGGTTCACTTGGAGGAAGTAGAAAGCGTGGAATCCATCTTGCGCCGCTTCAAAACGGGCGCCATGTCCTATGGTTCCATCAGCCAGGAAGCCCATGAAGCTTTAGCCATCGCCATGAACCGCATTGGCGGCAAGAGCAATACGGGTGAAGGGGGAGAGGACCCCAGCCGCTATATCCCGGATGCCAACGGGGATTCGCGAAATAGCGCCATCAAACAGGTGGCTTCTGGTCGCTTTGGCGTGACCAGCGAGTATCTGGTGCAGGCTCAAGAGATCCAGATCAAGATGGCCCAGGGCGCCAAGCCGGGTGAAGGCGGCCAACTGCCGGGACAAAAAGTCTATCCCTGGATCGCTAAAGTCCGCTACTCGACACCGGGCGTGGGCCTCATCTCGCCGCCGCCCCATCATGATATCTATTCCATCGAGGATTTGGCCCAACTGATCTATGATTTGAAAAATGCCAACCAGCGTGCCCGAATCTCCGTAAAACTGGTCTCTGAAGTTGGCGTGGGCACCATCGCCGCCGGCGTTGCTAAAGGGCGCGCCGACGTCATCCTCATCAGCGGTCATGATGGTGGCACCGGGGCATCGCCGCAAACCAGCATCAAAAATGCGGGTCTGCCTTGGGAGCTAGGCCTGGCGGAGACTCACCAGACGCTGGTGCTGAATGACTTGCGCAGCCGGGTGATCCTGGAAACCGACGGCCAACTCAGGACCGGCCGCGACGTCGCGGTTGCCGCGCTGCTCGGCGCCGAAGAATTCGGCTTCGCCACCGCACCCTTGGTGGCTTTGGGTTGTATCATGATGCGGGTTTG
>JAHEJP010000086.1:5915-15591 GCA_024638855.1 Chloroflexota bacterium | reverse complement strand
CTAGCGATGGTTTCAAGATAGACCAAATAGAAAAATGAACGCGCTTCTTGGGAATTTATGGCGGTTGCACTATATTGGTTGAAAGACAAGAAGGAAAAGGCAAAAAGAGTAGCTATGTTCAGGCGAATTGTGGTGAAATTGGGCACCAGCGTGCTCACCGGAGGTTCGACACGGCTCGACCGGGCGCACATGGTTGAGTTGACACGGCAATGCGCCCGGCTACATCAAGAGGGCGCGGATATCATCCTGTGCACATCGGGAGCCATCGCCTTCGGTCGCGAGCGATTGGGTTATCCCGATCTACCGGCTTCGGTAAGTAACAAACAGATGTTAGCGGCCGTGGGCCAGAGCCGGCTTATGTTCGAATGGGAACGTTTCTTTGAAATCTATGGTATCCATGTCGGACAGATATTATTGACCCGGGCGGATGTAGAAGACCGTCGGCGTTTCCTCAATGCTCGGGACACCTTAGGCGCGCTGTTAGAGCAGCGGATCCTGCCTATCATCAACGAAAACGACGCTGTGGCCACGGCCGAGATCAAGGTGGGCGACAACGACAATCTGTCGGCACTGGTAGTCGTCCTGGCCGAGGCCGACTTACTGCTGCTATTGACCGATCAGCCTGGTCTGTTCACGGCCGATCCCCGGAACCATCCCGATGCCCAGCTCATCCCAGAAGTCAAAGCCATCGACCAGACCTTGCGCCAATTGGCGGGCGATAGCGTGAGTGGCCTGGGCGTGGGGGGCATGATGACCAAGCTACAAGCGGCCGACGTGGCCCGACGGGCTGGCGCCAATGTGGTGATCGCCTCTGGGCGGATGCCCAATGTCATCAGTCGCATCACCCAGGGCGAGGCCGTGGGCACCCGTTTCGCGGCCCTGGAAACGCCGCTGGAGAGTCGCAAACGCTGGATCTTTGCCGGTCCATCGCCTTCAGGCAGCCTGGTGGTCGACGACGGGGCAGCCCGGGCGCTGCGTGAACAGGGTCGCAGCCTGTTGCCGGCCGGGATCACGGCCGTCGAGGGCCCCTTCGAACGGGGGGATACAATCTTCGTCTTGCGACCGGACAGGCAAGAAATTGCCCGGGGAATCGCCCGCTACAGCAGTTGGGAGCTCAAAAAAATCCTCGGCTGCCGTTCAGATGTGATCAGCCAACGGCTCGGTTATGATTATGGCCCGGTGGCCATTCACCGAAATGACCTGATTCTGGTATGATCGGCCAGGGTCGAGCCAATCATAAAAACAGGACAGATAGGAGTACAAGTCAGTATGTCTGGAGACAATAAACCTAATTTAGTGACGATGGGTAAAGCGGCCAAGGCAGCGGCCCGAGAATTAGCCAAACTGAATAGCGGTCAAAAAAACCAAGCCTTGTTAGCCATAGCCGGTGAATTAGAAGAGCAGGTCGAGGTTGTGTTAGCCCAAAATGCCCTGGACATCGCCGATGGTCGGGCCAAAGGGTTGAGCGAAGCCTTGCTGGACCGCTTGCTGCTCACCGAGGAACGGGTGGCTCGCCTAGCGGCCGATACCCGGCGTATCGTCTCTCTGACCGATCCGGTGGGCAAAGAAACGCATAGCCAACTGTTACCCAATGGCCTGCGCCTGAGCAAGCGCCGCATCCCTATTGGCGTCATCGGCGTCATCTACGAGGCTCGGCCCAACGTCACCATCGACATCGCCACCCTATGTCTGAAGACGGGCAATGCATCTATCTTACGCGGAGGCAGCGAGACGCTGCGCAGTAATCTGGCCCTGGTCAGGGTTATCCAGGCGGCGCTGGAGCGAGTTAACCTGCCGGAGGCGGCCGTGCAAACTATCGACGATCCGGACAGGGCTTTGGTAAGCCAACTGCTACGCCTCGACCAGTACGTGGATATGATCATCCCGCGCGGCGGCGCGGGACTTCACCGCTTGTGTAGGGAGCAGAGCACCATCCCGGTCATCACCGGCGGCATTGGCATCTGCCACCTCTACGTGGATGAAAGCGCCGACCTGGAAAAGGCCGTCGATATCGTGGAAAACGCCAAGGTCCAACGGCCCAGCGTCTGCAACGCCCTGGACACTTTGTTGGTTCATCCGTCCGTGGCGCCAGCCTTTTTACCTCAGGTGGCGGCCCGGCTGGGCCAATCGGGCGTCGAGCTGCGGGCCGAGGGCGCTGCGCTGGAAATCTTGGAAGACGATTCGGGAGGCGCAAACGTAGTGGCGGCCGGGCCGGACGATTTCGACCAGGAGTGGTTGGCGCTGATCTTGGGGGTCAAAGTAGTGCCTGGCCTGGATGAGGCTATCGCGCACATACAGCAACATAGCACCGAACATTCGGAGGCCATCCTGACCAACGACTGGGCCAATGCCACCCGCTTCGTAGACGAAATCAATTCGGCGGCCGTCTTCGTCAATGCCAGTACGCGTTTTAATGATGGCGGCGAATTTGGCTTGGGGGCTGAAGTGGCGGTGAGTACCCAAAAGCTCCATGCTCGCGGTCCCATGGGGCTTGAAGAATTGACCACCTACAAATGGATCGGCCTGGGCGATGGCTTGGTCAGATCTTGATAAGAGTCACGTAGAGTCGGTAAAAGGTAAAATGACAGGGCGGCCTGATGGCCTTGAACCAACTCCCAGGATAATAAATGGTGCGCAGGATGGTTTCTTACGTCCAGGCCACCGGCCCGGGTTTCTTAATGACTGGCCATCGCCATCCTGGTTCTGTAGGCGACCGTCACCGGTGGGGCGTTACCCGCTTGGGGTGACGGTCACTTGACCTGTTGACACCCATCCCTAGTTTCGTATCATTTAATGTATGCAGCCGCTTGCCTACCCGGTCGACAATGAGATGCTAACCCTGGCCTGGGAATCTTTCATGATCGAGGGCCGGCTTGACTGGCCCACCAGGGCCAGCGCCGATCCGGCTATTTTGCGCTCTTGGCAACGCTGCATTTTCCGTCTAGATCCCAGGACCCGGCCGCGGCCCAACAAAGCCAGCCACCAGGTACTGGAATCAATCTTGAAAGCCCAGGCCAACCTGGTCACCGTGGCCACGCCCTTCATGGAAGATATCCACCAATTCATCGAAGGGTCCGGCTGCGCTATCTTGCTGGCCGACGGCACAGCCTGCATCCATACTTTGGTGGGCGACGCGGATGCGGTGGCCGCCTTAGAAGAAGCGGGGCTGGGCCGAGGTACTTATTGGGCTGAAGGCCAAATGGGCACCAACGCCCTGAGCATGACCCTGTTCGAGGCCATGCCGATTCTGGTCATTGGTCCAGAACATTTCATCGCCGACTGTCACCATCTCGCCAGCGCCGCGGCGCCCATCCACGATATACGCGGCCGCATAGCCGGCATTATGGCCATCGTCGGACCGGCCGAGGGTGGTTCTCCGCATATGTTGGCGCTGGTCATGGCGGCCGCGCGAGCCATCAGCAACCAGTTGCAGGCCGATTGGTTCCTTGGAGAAGCCAATCTTCACCTGACGGAAGTCAACACGGTGCTGGGGGCTATATCAGAAGCCGTCATCGCCTGGGGCGAGAGCGGCCTGATACACCATGCCAATGCCAAAGTTGCCGAGATCCTGGATTTGAACCCGGCTGCTATCGTCGGCCGGCCGCTGGACGACACCCTGGAACTGCCCCTCAATTTAGCCCGGGCCATCCAGGACAACCGGGAAGTACAGGACGAGGAGGTAACTTTCCGAGTGAACGGCCGGCCCATCACCTGCCTGGCCAGCCTGCGCCCCATCGGCGAAGGGGCGATGCCGCCGGCCGGCTATATCGTCATGCTGCGCCCTATCGAACAGGTTCGCCAGCTGGTACACCAGCAGATGGGCACCCAGGCGACCCTGACCTTGGATGATTTGTCCAGCCAATCTATCCGGATGCGCGAAGTGCTACGCCAGGCCCGGATCGCCGCTCGAGGAACAGCGCCGGTCCTAATCCAGGGAGAAGGCGGCGTGGGCAAGAATCATCTGGCTCGGGCCATACACAATGACAGCTACAGGGCCGACAAACCGTTCATCGTCATCGATTGCCGGGCCATTCCTCACGAATTGATGGCCAGTGAATTCTTGGGCCTTGAACGAGGCACCGGCATCCTAGGCCGGCCGAGCAAATTCGAACTGGCTCATGGTGGCACACTGTTGTTAGACCAGGTAGAAAGCCTATCGCTGGAGCTTCAAACGGCGCTGCTGCGAGTCCTAGAGACGGGGCATGTCATGCGCCTGGGAGGAGCCCGACCCATCCAGCTAGATGTTCGCATCATGGCCGCCACCACGGCTAATATGGAACAGCTAGTGGCTGAGGATAGTTTCATCTCCCACCTTTACTACCGCTTTGGCGTATTCAATATCACCATCCCACCCGTGAGGGAACGGTTGGAAGATGTGCCCCTCATTGCCGAACGTTTCCTGGCCCGTATTAGCAGTCAGGATGACCAGGCCTATTGGATCGACGAGGAGGCATTGGCCATCTTGCGCCGTTACCCCTGGCCCGGCAATGTGCGCGAGATGGAAAGCGTATTGGAGCGAGCCATCAGCCAGAGCCACAATGAGGTCATCCGCGTGGTCGATTTGCCAGAGGGCGTGCGTAGCGGTCGGGTCATTACGACCGCCTCCCCCCAACCCCAACCCATTTTGTCGGTGGCCGACGCCGAAAGGGAAGCCATTATCCGCGCCGGCCGGGCCTGCCAGGGGCGAGTGTCACAAATGGCCGAACAATTGGGCATCGGCCGGACCACGCTTTGGCGTAAGATGAAGCTGCTGCATATCACGGCCGAAGATTTCAAAGGATGATGGTCGGGCTATTTCGCACCGCCCGACAACAAGAGAACGCTTGGTTAGGCCTATAATCGACCTCATATAGGCTGGATATAGCTTATAGCACCCCAAATTCTTTGATACCATAGCCTATCTAATCCCTGGTTTCCGCTCCCATCGATCAACTTATTTAGCCCCCTGGTACTACCGTGTTTCACAACAGAACAAAAAATACGATTATACGTTCCACTATGAAACGTTTTTGATGACTCGATTGAAGATTTTGGGCGGTCGTTTATTATACTCTCGGTTGTGTACTTGGCTGTCGATCAGCGACATCTGTCTCTGGCACGGTAAAAATGATGATCGATTCCTTATTCTGGTGGTATTCTGACAATCGTTTCAGTGACTTGACTGAAGGCATCCTGTCTCCCTAGCTTGGGTCTGGCGAACAGGGTGCTTTTTTTATTGCAGACCCTTTAGTGTGAAGAAGTAAGCCGGTGGATCGAATATTTTTCAAGCCATTATCTTCGGCTTACTTCAAATGGTAGACGCTATCTATCCACTTGGCCTGATAAGCAATCTAAACTTATTAAATCAACTCCATTGTCAGGTATTAAATCCGTTCAGATGACTTCAGTGTGTCACGGTTTACAAATAAATAGGGATGCCGTGACACTGTGAGGTGCAACGGCTCACTTATTAAGAATAATAATATGGAAAAGCCGTTGCACACATTGTAGGTCTCGCTGTTCGTTTAAGGAGGTTAATATCGGGATAGAGGAAAAAGGAGAACGTTGTTCGCGGGGGAGTTGGCAGCTTCAGTTCGTATCGATTGAAAATATTCAGCTCATGTAAGGAGAGGAACTAAAATGGCTTGGACAACACAATATATCGCCGAAGTCATCGGCACCATGATTCTGATTCTATTGGGTGATGGCGTTGTAGCCAACGTGGTCCTGAATAAAACTAAGGGCAACAACTCTGGCTGGATCGTCATAACCACTGGTTGGGGTTTAGCGGTCTTTGTCGCCGTCTTCGTCACCGGCGCTGTCAGTGGCGCTCACATCAATCCGGCTGTGACATTTGGCCTGGCCGTCGCCGGCCTGTTCCCCGCGGCCCAGGTCATACCTTTCTGGATCGCCCAGGTGGTCGGCGCCTTCATCGGCGCCATCCTGGTCTGGCTGACCTACTACAAGCACTGGGAAGGAACCGACCCCGACGGCCAATTGGCCTGCTTCTCCACCGGCCCGGCTATCCGTAGCTATGGCTGGAACTTCGTGACCGAGGTCGTTGGCACCTGGATGCTGATGTTCGGCGTGCTGCGCATCGTCGGCGGCTTTGATCTGCTCGGCTCCCTCGGCGCCTTAACCGTCGGCTTCCTGGTGTGGGGCATCGGCCTATCCCTGGGTGGTCCCACGGGATATGCTATTAACCCAGCCCGTGACTTGGGCCCACGGATCGCCCACCAGATTTTACCGCTGCCGGGCAAAGGCCCTAGCGACTGGGGTTATTCCTGGGTTCCAGTGATCGCCCCACTCGTTGGCGCTGCTCTGGCGGCCGCTATGTGGAGATGGATTATACCCTGGGGATAAACCTAATTATCAGACGGGTTTTCAGCCTAAGAGAGTTCCCAGGGCCATTAATAGCCTCACATTCTGGTAATTTCCTTAAGGCTTGAAAACCCGTTCTATGGAGAGTCACTTCATGAAGAAACTAATCAACGCAGTTGAGGATGTGGTCACCGAACAGCTAGAAGGCATGGTTGCGGCCCACCCCGAGTACGTCAAAGTAAATTTTGAACCGAAATATGTCTATAGAGCGGATGCGCCTGTAGCCGACAAGGTGGCCATCGTTTCTGGCGGTGGCAGCGGCCACGAACCGATGCATGGCGGCTTTGTGGGCCTGGGCATGCTTGACGGCGCCTGCCCAGGTGAGGTGTTTACCTCCCCCACCCCCGACCAGATGTATGAGTGCGCCAAAGTCGTGGATGGCGGCGCCGGCGTCCTGTTCATCGTCAAGAATTACACGGGCGACGTCTTGAACTTTGAAATGGCCGCTGAAATGGCTTACGCCGAAGGCATTAAGGTACAGAGCATCTTGATCGACGACGACGCGGCCGTGAAGGACAGCCTCTACACGGCCGGTCGGCGCGGCGTCGGCACCACAGTCCTGGCCGAAAAAATCGTCGGTGCGGCGGCCGAGGCTGGCTACAGCCTGGAGCAGTGCGCGGATTTGTGCCGCAAGGTGAACCAATACGGCCGATCCATGGGCATGGCGCTTACTTCTTGCATCGTTCCTGCGGCCGGCAAACCGACCTTCGATCTCGGCGATGACGAGATGGAGATCGGCATCGGCATTCACGGTGAACCGGGCCGCAAGCGCTTCAAGATGAAGACAGCAGACGAGATCACCGAGACGATGGCTCTGGCTATCATCGAGGACGGCGCCTATACGCGCACCGTCCGCGAGTGGGACAACGAAAAAGGCGAATGGTACGATCTGGAGCTAATCGATGACCCCTTCCAACCTGGCGACCAGGTCATCGCCTTCGTCAATAGCATGGGTGGCACCCCTGTTTCTGAGCTATACGCGGTTTATCGTAAATTGAACGAGCTGTGCGAAGACAAGGGGCTGACCATCGTCCGGAACCTCATTGGTCCGTACATCACCTCTCTTGAAATGCAGGGTTTCTCAATCACCTTGCTGAAAGCGGATGACGAGATCTTGAAGTTCTGGGATGCGCCTGTGAATACCCCCGGTTTACGCTGGGGCGTCTAAACAAAGAAAAGGGGTTGGGAAGGGACTGATCCTAACCAAACCCTTTTCGTACTTCACTAACAATACTGTATTCTTAAAAAGGGTCATTTCATCATGGTTGTAACAAGAGATCAAATCGTTCAGTGGCTCTCGACAACGGCTGCTGTGATGCAAGAAAATAAAGCTTACCTGACCGAACTTGACTCGCCCATCGGTGACGCCGATCACGGCATCAATATGGACCGTGGTTTTCGAAAAGTTTTAGAAAAGTTACCGGAGGTGGCCGACAAAGATATCGGTAATATTCTCAAGACAACTGGAATGACCCTCATCTCTAGCGTTGGCGGTGCCAGTGGTCCCCTTTACGGCACCTTTTTCATGCGCGGCGGTATGGCCGTAGATTCCAAAGAGGAGTTAACGGGCGACGATTTGGCGACCATGCTCCAAGCCGCCGTAGACGGCCTCATCCAACGCGGCCGGGCTCAAGCAGGCGACAAAACCATGGTCGACGCCTGGTTGCCGGCGCTCAAGGTGCTGCGGGAGGCGCTGGACAAGGACGGTGAAGATACGTTGACGGCCCTGGGAGAAGCCGTCGCTGCAGCCGAACAAGGTATGAAAGACACTATTCCCTTGCAAGCTAAGAAAGGACGGGCCAGCTATCTGGGCGAGCGCAGCATCGGCCATCAAGATCCAGGCGCGACTTCGTCCTATCTTATGCTCAAGGCTCTGAATGACACTTTAGCGAGTTAGACGTAGGGTGGCGAAAGTCACCCGCTAATTTTTTTGAGAAGGAGTAAATAGAATGGCAAAGTATGTTGCAGCAGTTGATCAGGGTACCACAAGTACCCGTTGTATGCTTTTTGACCATAGCGGCGGCGTTGTAAGCGTTCACCAGATGGAACACGAACAGATTTACCCCAAGGCCGGTTGGGTCGAACACGATCCCATGGAAATTTGGGCGCGGACGCAAGATGTGGTCAAGGGCGCTTTACAAAAGGCCGGCGCCCAACCCGGTGACATCGCCGCTGTTGGCGTCACCAACCAGCGTGAGACCACCGTCGTCTGGAATAAAAATACCGGCGAACCTTACTTCAATGCCATCGTCTGGCAGGACACTCGCACCGACAAAATCTGTAACGCCTTAGCCAAGGATGGCGGCCAAGATCGCTTCCGCCCCAAAGTCGGTTTGCCCTTAGCCACCTACTTCTCCGGCCCCAAGGTTAAATGGATTCTGGATAATGTGGACGGCGTGCGGGCGGCGGCCGAAGCCGGTGATGCTGTTTTCGGCAATATCGACACCTGGGTTATCTGGTGGTTGACCGGCGGCCCCAATGGCGGCGCCCACGTCACCGACGTCAGCAACGCCAGCCGGACCATGTTGATGAACCTGAAAACCCTCGATTGGGACGACGAGATTTTGGGCATCATGGGCATCCCCAAGCAGATGGTACCCAGGGTCGTGCCCTCCAGCGATCCCGATATCTACGGCTACACGCCGGCTGACGGCCCCTTCGGCGCCCGGATTCCTGTCTGCGGCGACTTGGGCGACCAGCAAGCGGCCCTGGTTGGGCAGACCTGCTATAGCCCCGGCGAAGCCAAGAACACCTACGGCACCGGCTGTTTCATGCTCTTGAACACTGGCACGGAGATCGTGCCCAGCAAGAGTGGCCTGCTGACCACGCTGGCTTACAAGATGGGCAACGAACCGGCCGTCTATGCGCTAGAAGGCTCCATCGCCATCACCGGTGCCTTGGTCCAGTGGCTCCGTGACAACCTCGACTTCTTCGAGACTTCATCTGAAGTTGAGGATTTTGCCAAGAAGGTGGACGATGCCGGCGGCATTTACTTTGTGCCCGCCTTCTCCGGTCTCTTCGCCCCCTACTGGCAATCAGATGCACGGGGCGTCATCGTCGGCATGACCCGCTACGTCAACAAAAATCACATCGCCCGGGCCGCTCTGGAGGCCACCGCCTACCAGACCAAGGAGGTGTTGGACGCCATGAACAAAGACTCTGGTGTGGATTTGAAGGCGTTGAAGGTCGATGGCGGCATGGTCTACAACGAGACCTTGATGCAATTCCAGTCAGACATCCTGGGCGTTCCGGTGGTCCGGCCGCAAGTTGCGGAAACCACCGCCCTGGGCGCTGCCTACGCAGCCGGTTTGGCCGT
>JAHEJP010000086.1:0-5815 GCA_024638855.1 Chloroflexota bacterium | reverse complement strand
GCGTGCTCAAACAAGGTAATACGGTGACCGGTATTCGGGTTACCGACCACACATCAGGCCGGGAATATGAAATCGGCGCTGATATTATCATCAATGCCGCCGGCGCCTGGAGCGGGAAGATCGCCGACATGGTGGGTGTGGAAGTGCCAATCAAACCCTCGCCTGGAGTAATGGTGGCGGTTCGCGGCCGGCTATGCAACATGGTCATCAACCGTTTGGCCCCCTCGGGCGATGGGGACATCATCGTGCCCCAGCGAGGCTTATCAGTCATCGGCACCACTTCCTGGGTCGTGGATGATCCCGACAACCTGGGTTTGCCGAAAGATCACATCCAAAAGATGTATGACAATGGCGGCAAGATGATACCCCTGGTGAACGAAGCGCCCTTCCGGGCAGCCTGGGCAGCGGCCCGGCCGCTCATTGGCCCACGGAAAGCCGAGGCCCAAGCCGATACGGGCCGCGAGTTGCCCCGCACTTTCAAATGTTTCGACCATGTGGACGAAGGCGTCGAGGCTTTTGTGACCATTACCGGTGGAAAAGCGACCACGGCCCGGGGCATGGCCGAGGCGACGGCCGATATCATCTGCGAAAAGTTGGGCCTTGACGCGCCATGCCAGACTCGAGATGTGATCTGTTTACCCCACACGGCCTACTACAACTGAGGAAGGGACTTGATGGCTGAGCAGAAGATTCAATTCAAAGTATTACGCTATAAGCAAGGTCAGGCAGCCCCTGCCTTTCAAACTTTTGACCTCATGGTTGACGAAGATACCACCGTCCTCGTCGCCTTACAGGCCATCCGGCGCGACCAGGACCCAACCCTCGTCCTACGCCACTCATGTCACCACGCTTCTTGCGGCACCTGCGGTATGAAGATCAACGGGCAGGAAAATTTATCATGCGTGGTCAAGGTGCTTGACCTGGACACACCTACAGTTATCGTTGAGCCTTTGGATAATCTGCCTCTCATCAGCGACCTGGTAGTGGATATGAGTGGTTTTTACGAACTTTACACGACTCCGGAATTGGACTATATCCGGCAGAGCGAATTCATGTCCGAAACGGATATTCCAGAAGGGATCGCGTTCTGGCAACGCTACGAGAATTGCCTGGAGTGCGGTTGCTGCGTTTCCGCCTGTCCGGTGGCAGGCAGCGATCCCGCGTATCAAGGCCCGGCTGCTCTGGCTGCCGCCTGGCGCGTGGTAGCCGAACCCCGAAATAGCGATCCAGCCGTGGTTCTGGATTGGGTGGACAACGAACATGGCTGCTGGCGCTGCCACGTCGCTTTTGAATGCAGCGAGGTTTGCCCCTCGGACGTCGATCCGGCCGGCGCGATCATGTCGCTGCGCGGTGAATTGACGAAGCGCAAATTCCGTCGACTGTTCGGCCGAAAGTGAGCGGCCGAAAGTATGCGGCGAGTAAAGGAGAGAAAACTGTGCAACAAGTACAGATAAGACAAGAGGCAGTCAGGCCAAAACGACCGCTAAAATCCTGGTTTGACGTTCGAAAGCGGAACATGGGTAGCTGGGCTTTCGCCCTCAACCGGCTAACTGGCATGGGGTTAGCTCTTTACTTATTTTTGCACCTGGGCGTGCTGAGCCTCCTCTTGCAAGGCGAAGAAGGCTGGAACCAGTTCGTAGCCATCGCAAAATCACCTATCTTCCTGACGCTGGATGTGGTGCTGCTCTTTGGGCTATTGTTCCATGGTTTGAATGGTGTTCGCGTAGCCCTGGTAGGCATGGGTATTGGCGTGCAAAGCCAGCGGGCTCTTTTTTGGACCTTGATGATCATCGGCCTGGTGCTGCTGGTCGTCGGCGGTTTCCTGGTTTTCACCAAGTAGGAGAGTGTTCCATGGCAACCATAACTACTGAACAAAAGGCGGTGAAGGCTACTGCTCGTAAAGATTCGGCCGGGGCCTGGTGGATCGTGCAAGCCATAACCGGTTTGCTACTCATCCTCTTGCTTGGCCTGCATATGATAGCCCATCATTTTGTGGTCGAAGGTGGCTTACGCACCTACGCAGATGTGCTCGACTATATTTCTAATCCCATCATTTTCGTCCTGGAAGTCCTCTTTTTGATCGTGGTCACTCCCCACGCCATGTTGGGGCTACAAAGCATCATCATGGATTTAGGGCCGAGCGCAAAAGCGGAGCGGAATATACGCTGGATCGTACGTATATTGACGGTGTTGATCATCATCTACGGCGTGTGGCTGGCGATTGCCTTACAACAGCTATAATAAAGGCCGGTGCCCTGTCTGCAAGATAACATTCTTGCACTACTTTGCGGAGAGAATATGGCAAAAAAATCCAGGCAAGCGAAAAAAGCCGAAAATGAACAGAGCACCGTGGGCAAGATAAGGGCGGGTCGAAGACCCGTCTGGTATTTGGTCTTGCTCGGCGTCCTGGCGGTTGCCTGGATCGTTTGGCGGTTTGAACCAAGCCAGGGATTACAAAAGGCTCTGATTATTGGCGGTATAGCCGGCCTGGCCTGGCTTGTGTTTATTTATCTAAGCCAGAGGAACAGCGATCAAAAGGTCGAATGAGCAAACCGGCAACGACGGCTTCAATTGCCACTAGCCTCGATTGGGAGGTACTTTGGGCGCCCTACGATGAGCCCACTTACCGGGCTGTGCTCGAGCAAATACGGCCCGATGATGTCGTCTTAGAGATCGGCGGCGGCGATTTCCGGCTGGCGCGCAGAATAGCCAATCAATGCCGGCTCGTTTACGCCATCGAGCTTAATCGCCGATTAATTTCCCTCGTCTCTCCGGCTCTAGCGGATCATAATCAGCAAACAAGCGAGCGGAACTCGCGCCTGAGGATCATCTGGGCCGACGCCACTACCTATCAGTTCCCCCAAGGGATCACCGTGGGCGTGTTGCTCATGCGACACTGCCGGCAATTTTATACTTTTGCGGGCAAATTGGCGGCTGTGGGTTGCCGGCGGCTGGTGACCAACGCGCGATGGGGTTTGAGCGTCGAGGTAGTCGATCTACAAAAAACCCGACCGGCTTATTCGGCTGTGCCCATGGGTTGGTTCGCTTGTTGGTGCGGGGCGACGGGCTTCAAGTCCGGCCCGCCCGAGAATGTGACGGCTCGGTTGGAGGAAACAGTTCACGAAGTGGGCGATTGTCCAGCCTGTGGCCATAAAAAATCAATCGCCGGATCGTAGTCAACAACTCCGGCTTTTTTCGTTTAGTAAGCGGCGCTTCAAGGGGGCGCCTAATATCGAACATAAAGGTTTGGCAAACATCATGGTCAGCATTGTCATCGTATCCCATAGTGCCAAACTCGCCGAGGGGGTGAGAGAACTTGCCCAGCAAATGGTCCAGGGAAAGGTTGCCCTGGCCGTAGCCGGCGGGATTGACGATCCAGAGAATCCCATTGGCACCGACGCCATGAAGGTCCACGAAGCTATCAACTCGGTGTATAGCGAAGACGGCGTTTTGGTGATGATGGATTTGGGCAGCGCCCTCTTAAGCGCGGAAATGGCCCTGGAATTTTTGATGCCCGAACAACAGGCCCATGTCTATTTGTGCGAAGCTCCCCTGGTAGAAGGCACCATGGCCGCGGCCGTGCAAGCCTCAGTTGGGGGAAGTATCGACCAGGTAATGGCCGAAGCGCGGGGAGCATTAGCCGTCAAAGTGAGCCAATTGTTACCCGTGATGGGCGTTGAAACAACGCCACCGGAGCCCAGCACCCCGGCGGCAGATGGAAACGCCAAGGAAGTGCGACTGGTGGTGCGCAACCGGCTCGGATTACATGCCCGCCCGGCCGCCATGTTCGTCAGCACGGCCAACCGTTACCAGAGCGAGATCCTGGTCTTCAAAGGCGAGCAGATCGCCAGCGCCAAGAGCATCAACCAGGTGGCCACCCTGGGCGTCAGGCAAGAGGACGAGATACGGGTCACGGCCGTTGGAGTTGACGCTCTAGAAGCTCTTGAAGCGATTCAAATGATAGCCGACGATAACTTCGGTGAAGCGGATGAAGAAATCTCGGAAGTATCCTCCGCCCCAGAGCCGGCGATTAAACCAAAAATCGAAGGGGTCCTGGTGGGCATCGCCGCTTCGCCCGGCATTGCCATCGGACCTATCATCCAATACCGCCCCCATTTACCTGATGTAACCCAATGGCATGTCGATGATTCAGAGGCCGAATGGGACAGACTCCGCGGGGCGATCACCCAAGCCAAGGAAGAGATAAGGGCCATTCATGGGCTGGCAATGCAACAAGTAGGCCCGGCCGAAGCAGCTATCTTTGAGGCTCACCTGCTGTTCTTGTTGGATCCAGCCCTGGTCGACGCCGCCAAGGCGCGCCTTTTCAGTGAAAAAATCAACGCCGAAGCCGCCTGGTTTGGTGTAGTCGAAGAAATGGCCGATTCTTACCGGGCGCTAGAGGATGCTTATATGCAGGCCCGGGCGGCCGATGTTCTCGACGTGGGCCAGCGCGTACTGCAGCATCTCATGGCTTTTGAACCGCCTTCCCTCGATTTTGAGTTACCCAGTATCCTGGTGGCTTCAGACCTCACCCCCTCGGATACGGCCCGGCTAGATCCGGCCAAGGTGCTGGGCATTTGCACCGAAATGGGCGGAGCGACGGCTCATAGCGCCATCCTTTCAAGAGCTTTGGGCATTCCGGCCGTCGTCGGGTTAGGGCCGAGCCTGGAGGCATTGGTCGACGGGCAAACCGTGGCCGTCGACGGCGATCAGGGCCATTTGTGGTTAGGTCCTGACGAAGATCAGTTGACCGAGCTGCAAGTCAGGCGAGATACCTGGCTAAACGAACAGCAGCAAGCCAAGATCGCCGGTCAAGAAGCGGCTGTCACCCTGGACGGCCAGGCCATCGAGATCGGTGCCAACATCGGCGGACCCCACGATGTGCAAATGGCGCTGTCGTTCGGCGCTGAAGGCATCGGCCTTTTCCGCACCGAATTCCTATTCCTGGACCGGGAGACGGCGCCCACGGAAGAAGATCAAGTGACCGCTTATGGCCAGGTGGCAAAAGAGATGGGCCAGCGTCCGCTCATCATTCGCACCTTAGACGTTGGCGGGGATAAACCGCTACCCTATATCGACCTGGGACAAGAGGAAAATCCCTTCTTGGGTTGGCGAGGGATCCGTTTCTGCCTTGACCGGCCGGAGATATTTAAGCCCCAGCTGCGGGCCATCCTGCGGGCCAGCGCCGGCCACAATCTGAAATTAATGTTCCCCATGATCGGCACTCTAAACGAGGTCGCCGCGGCGAAGGACTTATTGGCCAAAGCACAGACGGAATTGAGGGCTGAGGGCGTACCATTTGACGAGGAGCTGGAAGTGGGCATCATGATCGAAGTGCCCTCGGCCGTGGCCGTCGCCGACCAACTGGCGAGAGAAGTGGACTTTTTTAGCATCGGCACCAATGACCTGACCCAATACGTGATGGCCGCAGACCGGGGCAATGCCAAGGTGGCTGAACTGGCCAATGCGCTGCAACCGGCCGTTCTGCGTCTGATCCATCAAACGGCCCAGGCGGCCCATGAGGCCGGCATCTGGGTTGGGATGTGCGGTGAGTTGGCCGGCAATCCCCTGGCTACACCCCTGCTGGTCGGCCTGGGCCTGGATGAATTGAGCATGAGCGCTCCGGCCATCCCGGCCGTCAAGAAGGTCATTCGTTCCTTAGAGCTGGACCAAGCTCGGAAAATCGCCGCCAATGTGCTTCAGTGCGGCTCGGCCGAGGCGATCATGGAGGTCCTGTCGGGCGCTGCTTAATAGCCCAGCACCCGCGGTGGCGTCATGGGCAGGTCGGTCATGCGCCGGCCGGTCGCATCGGCAA
>JAHEJP010000431.1 GCA_024638855.1 Chloroflexota bacterium | reverse complement strand
CGAACACACCACCTTCCGTAACAAAAATAGTCAGGTTCGCCGTATCGCCGTCATAGGGCCCCTGAGCGGTCAGCCAGCGATGGCCTGGTTCTCCGAGCATCGCGGTTACATCCTCCGGCGGGCGTTCAATATCGAAGGTAAACCAGGCTAGGAACATCTGCTTGATTTCGGGGAAAACCGTGATGAGAAACCCCTGCCCATTGGTGGCGGGGTGATACCACGAATCGTTCAGGCCAGGGTTAATCATAAAATTATTAGCGTCGGCCAGAATTTCATCTATGGTGTTGCAGCCGGAATCGTTTTGGCCAATGAACACCCAGTCGCCCACGTCCGGTATACCACTGCCACCTGGTCCCGGCCCGAGCTCCGCATCGTCGATAGAATCGACAAGCTTCGCAAGTGCTGCACACGAGGTTAGAGATGGATTGCTCCGCAAGTATGCGTTTTTTCCGACGCTCAAGAGTAAATGCAGTCCGTAGAGGGTTTTAATAGAAGCCTGATTTTCAATGTGTAAATTCCGACCTACGTTCATTAGTGAGGATAAGCCACTGATGTGAACCATAGCGTCGTTGCCTCGCACATCAAGATCGCCCCCAACACTGGTCAAAGATGATAGGCCACTAATGCCAACAAGTGCATCATTGCCTTGAATGTGGACATCCCCCGTCACGTTTACCAGCCCCGTTAGGCCATTTAGGTTTTTCAGAGAGGCGTTGTCTATTATCCGGACACCCGGGTCTGCACCAACACTGGTAACGCCGGACAGGTCATCAACATTTTTCAACTCTGCGTTGTCCTCAATCACCAGCCTATCAACTGTGCCAGTAATAGAGGATAAGTCGCCGAGGTCTGCTAATGAATCGTTGTTTTTGATGCTCAGCCCATCAATGTTGGTAACTCCAGAAAGGCCTTCAATGCTATTCAATGCGGAATTATCCTGAATCCACAGTTCTCCACGCAGGTTGGTAAGGGCAAACAGACCATCCAGATTTACCAAGGTGCTGTTGTCGATTATTGACAGCCCGGCATCGCTAACGAGACTTGCCTCAGCACCCACACTAGTAAGCGCAGACAAGCCATCGAGTGTAGCTAGGGAGGCATTTCTCCAAATTGTCAGGGAAGTACCCACGCTGGTAAGCGCGGACAGTCCAGCCACGTTGCTCAATGTGGGGTTGTTCGAAATACTAAGCTCCAATCCAACTTTGGTAAGAGCGGACAGGCCGTCAACGTTGGTTAGGGATGTGTTGTCGTCGATTGCCAATGAGCCCCACAAGCTGGTGACGCCCGAGAGTCCATTAATGTTACTTAGCAAATTGTTGTCATTTATTTGCAACCGACTCACGCTAATCAAGGTTGATAAGCCGAGCAAGTTGGTCAAACGAGGATTGTTTTTGATACGCAAGATAGTGCCAACGGTAGTGAGGCCAGATAATCCATCGAGATTGGTGATGTCTGGTCCTTCAACAAGGAGGTTTCCCACCAGATCACAAGGTCCGTGATTAACTTGAAAATTGTCAACATCTGCCTGAGTGGTCAGGTCCAGATTGATGGGGCTGCAATTCTGCGCAAGAGCGGGAGCAATAGAAGCTATAACGAAAAGAATCAGAATCGTGAATTGTCTCAAGGCCTTGTATATGAATCCAGAAGCCATGAGTAACGATTCCTCAATAATTTGGACGTTAACCCAATATTCTACCAATTTCATATGAAGCGCAATGAAACCCACCGCGCCAGACATTTTGAGAAAAGGACGCTTTGGGTCGGAAGCGGAATTTGTGGATTCAAACGACAGAATTCTGCTTTCCACCCGAAAGCGGCTATAGATCAATGTGAAATTTCAGTGTTGACCGGTTGAATCCACAAGCGATCAGCGGAACCTATTCTGCCTCCAACTTCAGGGCTGACTAGTTCCGAGTTCGGCCAGGAGCGGACTCTGCCCGATTGCGGCTGCTCTACTCAGCCACATTGTTCCGGAATCAAAAGGTCAATCTATCGGCCGCACAAACCGCAGGTTCACATTGCTGGATACTGGACCATCGTCGCCGGGATAGACAATGGCGTAACCTTCGAATCCCATCGCGGCATCATGAGTCTGACATTGACCACTGGAATTGCAGACCTGATATGGCTCGACATAGATGCCGGTCATTTCGAACGGTGGCACTTTCCACTCGCAGGTATCGGTGCCAAACGTAGCGGCCAGTGAGCCAGTCACTTCATTGACCACGGTGATTTGACCTTCCCAAATACAAGCCATCGCATCGTATATTATGAAAGTACCGTCCTCGTGCACGGTGGTTTGAACCCAGAAATCCTGTCTATCGGAAAAGATCGTCGCCAACCAATCACCAGCCAACTTACCGACCTGGTTGCATTTCTTTCCGGCTATATGGGTCAGTCGCTCCAGCGGAATTTCACCATCACCATAATAGCCCAACGAATAGGTCAGGCGAGCATGATCACAGTTGCTGAACTCAATGGTCGCTGTACCAATCTCTTGTCGGTTTAAACCTGCCGGATCGAATTGGCCCCAGAACATATTGTCCAAGAAATACACGGTCGCTTCGACACGGTTATTGACATTGACGCCATCGAATAGAAACCACATCGGCGATCCGATAAAACTGTAGGTGTACCAGAACGCAATGGTGCGCTCTTCATCGATGACCTCGATGTTCAAGCCATGGCCATCCTGATCACGGTTGTACCAGGAACCACTGTATTCAGGCAGAATCTGGGCGCTAATCGAAGACCAGGAAAACAGGAAAGTGACCAGGAAAAGAATCTTCATACGTGCCTCCTGATTACCAATAAACAGGCTTCAAGAACTGCTTCGCGGTCAAGACCGCCATTGGATCGGGAGGCTATGTGCTTCTTGCGAGCGGATTTTTGTGAATAATCTGGCGATGTAGTAGCGGCTTCAACCGCAACCTTCAATATACGCCCAATAGGTAAAATATTCGATTTGATTCCTGATGCTGAATTATTTGACCAATATTCCGTTTCGGGTCGTTAACAGAGATTGTAAGCACTAGAAGTCCTTGTTCCGCTTTCGTGCGATCAGCAGAACCTATTAGGCCTGCAGTTTCAGGGCAGGCCGTCGCTTGGGCAGCTTGCTGGGAGGTGCAGGTAATTGCTGAACTTAGTTAAGGTGTTCACGCATAGCGCGCCGAATAAAAGTCCGAGCCGTCGTATATTGCCTTGCCGTGTTAATTGAGATCCACCGCGACACCGGGTATTTTCCGGCCCACTCAAAGGCACCAGCGTCGAGCAGTTCGTGATCGTCCAAGGATTCGATAGTGGCGATCACGCGCTCGAATCCATTTTCCAGTCTATGTCGGATGGATCGATAGGACTCTCGTTTGCTCTTCTTGACTACATCGGCATTTAGCCTCGGCGTCTCTTTCCAGCGGTACCCCTCCGCTGGCGTAACTGGATAATCACCTCGCTGGCCAGTTTCGATCCAGTTAATGACGTTTTCCGTCCACCATGCACGGACAGCTAACAGGTC
This sequence comes from Chloroflexota bacterium, assembly GCA_024638855.1. GTDB lineage: Bacteria > Chloroflexota > Anaerolineae > Promineifilales > Promineifilaceae > UBA11865. The sequence goes on along the minus strand of JAHEJP010000431.1, from coordinate 673 downwards.
TTTTACGCTCCAGTCGTCGATGCAGTGAATACACCCTAACCTCGGGCCAGCTGAATCGAGATCAGCCCGCAACTTCTCAAAAGTCGAGCGAACATAATCGGTCAATTCAGCGCGAGTTGTTGGGATGGGCATTGAAGCCTGTTCGTTGTTCAGAAATAAAATTCAACCGCCTCATTATAGTTCTTGCGCATCAGCGCTGAAAAGCATTCGAGAAAACTGATTAATGTCGTAAATGTCCGCTTCGGGTTCGATCTCAGAGATTGTAGGCACTTAGAGAGGCATATCTGCTTTCAAGCGATTAGCGGGGCAGACATGTTCTCAGTTCGGCCAGAAGCAGATACAAACCATGCTCTGGGCCGACCTGCCGCCAGGCCCAATGATTCCACGGATGCCGGTGTGGCAGCCAATCAATTAACTGCTTACTTGGTGTGAACTCGGATGTTGCCCTCAACAATCACGTAGTCCTTGTAGTCGGCCCCCAGACCATCCAGGTAGTCCAGAGCCGCCGACTCGTCGACAACCCGCTGCCATTGTAGCAAATCGTTTCCCCTCCCCGGTTGGCCACCGTCCAAGACGTGGAACACCATCCATCGTGTGGGGTCCGAATGTGCGGAATCGTAAATGATGGGACCAGAAAACCAAGCCTCATTTTCGAATGCGACGACATAAATGA
>JAHEJP010000085.1 GCA_024638855.1 Chloroflexota bacterium | reverse complement strand
CGTTCGACTAACATCGCCTAATTCGGAAGCCGCCTCAAGTTCATCGAGACCTGTTTCCATATCTACCAGTCCCTCTAGGGCTTCGATAGTGCTAAGCGTTTCGATGTCCTCAGCAGCTTCCCCTAATTCATTCCTGCTTTCTTCTGTCATTTGTATCTCCTTTATGTCTCTGTTATCACGAAAATAATGATTGGTTCCTTAAAAAAAACAATAGTTATTTATACTATCGTCTGAAGGCTAATCTGGGCCAATATTAAACAAATTGAATTTAAAGATAACGAAGAACTCATTGTGTTTCCCCCTACTTATATTACTTGCCAGAAGCATAACATGCAACCATGTAAAACGGCTAAACACCTGATCAAAGTGAGGGCATTTGACACAAAATGTTCGTGGCCAACGTCATTAGTTCGTTGCGGAAATATATTCCTTGCGTGATTACCAACCGGGTCACCTAATGTACTCTACCACCCGCCTCAATAGTGAATCATTTCCGGCTGTTACAAATACCCTGTCGGTCTGTTTCATTTCAAGACAAAATAGCTATTCAATCCATCTCCATTTTTGATCGATAAGCTATCATACGCTCAATTTATGAGTTAGCCTCTATGGCTTGCTGAAGGATTTTAACGCTCGTGCTGGTACCGATCCTATTCGCGCCAGCAGCGATCATAGCTTTCGCATCTTCATAGGATCGGATTCCTCCAGAAGCCTTAACGCCTATGTCAGGCCCTACCGTCCGGCGCATTAAAGCTACATCTTCAACGGCAGCGCCGCCGCTAGTAAAACCAGTGGACGTTTTGACAAAGTCAGCGCCTGCCTCCTTAGCCAACCAGCAAACACGAACCTTTTCATCCTCAGTCAATAAACCCGCTTCTATAATCACTTTACATAATACTCCATGGCTGTGGCTCGCTCGCACGACGCTGGCAATTTCTCCTTTTACCAGGGTGTCATTTTTCTCTCTAAGGGCGCCAATATTGATAACCATGTCGATTTCGCTGGCCCCATCGGTAATGGCTTGCTCCGTTTCTCTGACCTTATCCTCGGCCGTGACCGCTCCGAGAGGGAATCCTATGACTGTTCCCACTTTTATCCTTGAACCGGACAACATTTGGGCAGCTTGCTTCACATGAATGGGGTTGATACAAACCGAGGCAAATTGATGTTCCATGCTTTCCCGGCACAACTGCTCAATCTGTTGGCTGGTGGCATCGGGTTTGAGCAACGTATGATCGATGATACTGGCAATCGAATCCGGTTGGTCTTCGATCATGCTGATCAATTGTTCGGGAGGTAAGTGATCAAGAGTTGGTAATGCCTCAATGACGGCTCGAACTAGTTGGATGAGCTTCTTGCCTGCTACCTGAGCCATGAGCAAGACTTCTTGATGACTATCCGGAGGTTGTTCTGCTCCTCCCGTGGCGATGTTGGTGATAGCGGAAAAACCCAATACACGCATGCCAGCATGGTTGGCGGTGGTGACTTCTGGAACGGTAGACATGCCCACAGCATCCCCGCCTATGATTCGCAAGAATCGTCGTTCGGCCGGTGTCTCAAATGACGGGCCAGATACGGCCGCGTAGACGCCGTTTTGCAGAGTTATGCCTTCGCTCTTTGCTATATTCAAAGCTAAAGCCCTTAGATCTGGTGCATAAGCGAAGGTCATGTCTGGAAACCGTGGTCCGATCTCGTCTTCATTCGGGCCGATTAGTACATTTGTCCCCATGGCGTTAATATGATCGGTTATCAGCATAACATCGCCTGGGTTGAAGTGGGGATTTAGGCCACCGGCGGCATTGGTCACGATGAGGGATCGCACCCCTATAGAATTGAGTACGCGGATAGGAAAAATGATTTTGGACACTGGGTGACCTTCGTAATAGTGAAACCGTCCTTGCATCACCACGACGCTCTTTCCGGCCAGTTTTCCCAAAATCAAACGTCCAGCATGGCCTTCGACTGTCGATACAGGAAAGCCTGGAATATCAGCATAATCAAATACTGCATCAAACTCTACCTCATCGACCAGACCACCCAGGCCGGAACCCAGGATGACCGCCAACTGGGGTCTGATACTCGTTCTGGCTTGAATGTAATCGCGGGCTATATTTATCTTATCAATTTGATCGCTCATGAATCACCAAAATTTCCTTTCTCATTTTTCAGAGACTAATACCGCGACAGTTCGAGCCTGCACAAGATACTTCGAACCTTCAACAAATGGCGCCTCGGCCGGTTCGCAAATATCTTCCGGAAATGCTAAATAAGTATCGACAACTCTGCGCCAACCAATTCTCTTCTTCCCAGCAGCTTTCGGTAACTCAAAATCCAAGGCTTTCCAATAAGAATTTAACATAAAGTGAAAACGGCATTGCCCCTTCAGACAATGAATTGTTAAGGCCAGGCTTCGAGAATTATTACCCCAATCAGGTTTGTTCAGCGAAACGCCGTGCCACTGAATGCGAGACCGTTGAAGAAATTCAGTCAGCGTTTGATCCTGATCTCCACGGATGACGTCAAGATTTAACCTGATGCTGATTAATCGTTTGAAGAAACGATGAATGTCGTAATGTTTGTCTAACAGTGACCAATCAAACCAGCTAATCTCATTATCCTGACAATAAGCGTTATTATTTCCACCTTGGCTTCGTCTCACTTCATCACCCATCAGCAACATCGGCGTGCCCAACGACAACATAGTGATTGCCAGGAAATTCTTAATTTGTCGATTACGCAGACGCTCGATTTTAGGATCGTCTGTCGGTCCTTCGACGCCACAATTCCAGCTCAGATTCTGATTATGCCCGTCATGATTCCCTTCTTTGTTAGCTTCATTATGCTTACGATCGTAAGAAACGAGATCATTAAGCGTAAACCCGTCATGGCTGGTAATGAAATTGATACTCTGTTCTGGCTCGCGCTCTTCGTGGGCATACAGGTCTGGGCTGGCCAATAATCTCGCCGGCAATTTTGAGACCAAGCCTGGATCGCCTCTAACGAAGCTGCGAATATCATCTCTGAATTTGCCATTCCATTCAGTCCAACGGTCGCCGATAAAGCTGCCCACTTGGTAAAGACCGGCTGCATCCCATGCTTCGGCGATAAGCTTTGTACTGGCCAATTTTGGATCGGATTCAATATCCCACAATGTAGGTGGATTCTGGTAAGGTTGCCCATGTTCGCCCCGGGATAAGATCGAAGCCAGATCAAAACGAAATCCATCGACATGCATTTCCTCTACCCAATAGTGCAGACTGTCAAGAATGAGCCGCCTGACAATAGTGTTACTGGCATTTAAGGTATTACCAGTGCCGCTGAAATTCGCGTAATTCTTCCGGTCTTCTTCAAGAATATAGTAGACGTTATTGTCAAAGCCTTTAAATGACAGTGTTGGACCATCGATCCCGCCCTCAGCTGTGTGATTATAGACGACATCCAAAATCACCTCGATGCCGGCGCGGTGTAATGCCTTTACCATGCCCCGAAACTCATCTATTGGTCCAAGCGGATCTTTTCGGAAACTATACCCGACGTGGGGGGCGAAAAAGGAAACTGGGCTATAGCCCCAATAATTTGTCAATCCTTCGGGGGCATCTTGCTCGTCAAATTGAAATACAGGCAACAGCTCCACTGCGGTAACACCAAGATCCTTCAGATAAGGTATCTTTTCTATTAAACCGGCATAAGTGCCTCGCTTTTCGGCATCGACTGCAGAGTTCGAGCGATTGGTAAAGCCTTTCACGTGAAGTTCGTAGATAATTGTCTGTGTATAAGGCCGGTTTAACGGCCGATCCCCCTCCCAATCAAAATGGCTTAAATCGGTAACGACACTTTTCATGGCACTTGCACAGTTATTGCCTGGCTGGCGTGCCGAAATCCGACTGTACGTGGATGGAACAGCAATTGCTTTAGCATATGGATCAATGAGCACTTTGTCCCCTGCAAAACGTAAGCCCTTGTTTGGCTGATAAGGACCTCTCACCCGGTACGCATAAAGTTGCCCCACTGTAAGCCCGGGTACGAAAGCATGCCAGTAGTAAAAGGTGCGATTTCTACTCGAACGTAAGGGTATTATTCGGGCAGGTATCGGATCATCATCCTCGTCAAATAGCAATATTTCGATACCGGTGGCATTCTTCGAGAAAACGCTGAAGTTCACACCATCTGGGTAAACCGTTGCACCTAAAGGATAGCAGGTTCCGCGTCTTATCACCGATTTTCGTTTAGACTGTATTAACCCATTGTCCATAACAGAATCTTCAATCATAAAAATGACCCTGGATATACTTTGTTGCCTTGCTCATCTTCAAACCCTGAGAAGCATTTCCTGCCCGTATATAGAATTTCTCTTCTCCTTTATGGACCATATAGGCTGGTGAAGGCGACGGACGGACAGAAATCATGCAAATCGTTTGTTCCGTTACATCTGGGAAGTTCATATCAATATATTGCCGGAACTCAACACCAATCATCTTGTTAAATGCTTGATTGAAGACATTCTCAAATCCATCCATATTTGACTTTGGCAAGGTCGAGAGATCTTTATCCAAGCCGAGCACCTCTCTATCATCGGCGATTCCAATTAACAAAACTCCTTAGGTATGAAAATACCAGATTACGAAGGCTACAACAATGATCAATACCTGCAAGAAAGCGACATTCAAGGTCCAAAGTATAGGATATGAAACTGTGTCAGCTAGAGTCGTCGACTCATAGCCCTCTTAATACGCCGGATACCCAGGCGATGACGAATGGTATGATGGCAAAGAAAAACTCGATCAAGATTAGTAACTTTAAAATGACGAATGGGCTTTTACGAAGGACTATTGGCTCTCGACTCACAGATGATGTTTTCCGTTTTTGATTATTAGCAAGGGATCATTTAGGACAAAGTTTGTAAAACTTTATCCTAAATAGTCGCTTATCTTCACATTCATGGTGATTTTCCTGCTCATTTTCTTCTTATTGGAACGGCCTAGTTTAGAATCTAATATCGGCGAAATATATAGTCCGAAAGGAATGTCTCATCAGGTCTGGCATCCCACGCGTATACGATAAATGTTCCACCTAACTTATCCTGCCAGCCCTGGCGGCGATTATCGACAATGATCCAGGCAAATCCCAAAAAGAAGGGAATGGCGGCGATTATCATTCCAATAAGACGTCTCAGAGCCTGCCAGAAAGTCAAGCGATCACCGTCAGTAGCTACGACTCGAAGCCCCATGAGCATCATTCCCAAAGTCTGTCCGGTCAAGATCCAGAGAGCCATAAAATACCCAGCGACAACAACGAAACCAGAAGACCCGGCCCATACCGCGGCGATTATGCCGCCAATCGAGCCATCTTCAGCGACGGATGTGTAGAGGCTATCCACCCCAAGAATTTGTATGGTCGCAGTAATCAACCAAGAACTTAGAGCCAATATGACTACCAAAAAGGAAATATCCAAGGCGAAAGCAAACAACCGGCTCAGGAATCCTGCGTAATAGCCCAGCAGGGAATCCTCCTGCAATGGTATGTGCCTCTTTTTTTGTGAAAGGACCAGATGCGGATCAAATTCTGGAGGGGGAATGGAATCGCGAGTCGGTCTTCGGAGCAAACGGCGAAATGGACGCTCGAGGAAGAGATCAGCGCTTATAGCACGTTCCCTCACCTCTTCGATTCCTTCGTCGATCATGCCCTGACTTTGGGCCTGGATAATCTCTTGTATGAATAACTCAATCCGGGGATTGTCAACGAGTTCATCCATTGTATCGTCAGCCGCCCGATTGAGGGCTGTTTGAGCCAATCTTCTGCTATGGTAATCTTCTTCTCTCCCTAAATCCATCCAATGTTTTACCTGAGCTTCGCCACGGCTGACAGCAGAATTAAAACGCCTGCCAACCGGCCGGAATAGGGAGCTTCTGGTCACCGGTCCAAACACAAAGTTGATTGCCTTTGCCGTTCTGGTACTTACCCGGTTTAGTATTGATTCCCCCCTACGAACGCCCGAGCGGGCATCGGCCATCATTCCTAGCATGACATACCGGGCGTCTTTATTCCTGGATAAACCAAATCTTTCATCCCATTCCGCCATTGGAATTAGAACGTCTAGTGGCTCAAGTTCAGGGGTCTCATCAGCCTCCTCGCTTTCGGCATTCTCTATCCGTTCTGCCAGGGTATCCATGGCGATCAGAGCGCTGCCGATCGTCATTCGGGTCAGTGGGCTGCCCTGTTCAACTCCCCTATCCCGATGACCGGCTGATGCTCTGGTCACTTCTCCAGGTGAAGTTGCGGGTGGCGCCAAAGTTTGTCGGCCTTCTCCTCCGGCCTCACTACTTTCTTGTACAGCTGAATCGGATTCAGAGTTCAGGTGATTCTGTTCCGCTTCGTTTCGTTCAGCTTCAATTGGTCCATCGTCTTGACTAACCATCTCATTCCTATCCACTTGATCATCTTCGCCAGGGGTGTCTTGAGTCAGATCAGTCATTATCTTCTACTCCTTGGTAGTGGGCCGAATTGGTTATCCGCCACTCGACGATCCGAATGATTACACTAGATCCATTCATTATGATTCCCAATAGACGAATAACGAAATTGTTCCAGATATATTGAATTCATCGACGATTTGAACGCAAAATGGACCAGATCAACCACAAAGCAAGCATCACCATTAAAACGAAACCAATGACGATCAGCCAGGTTGGCAGATTCCAGGGCCAAGTCAGATTAAGTGATGGTATAAGCAAAGCAAGCGCCATGGTTAACGTCCCAACCAAAATCGCTAGGATCACGCGATTAGCCATCTGATTCAATTGCTTGGTGGCTTGATTGATGTTGGGTATCTGTACCTGAAATTCAACCTCTCCTCTATCTAGCCGGTTCATAATTCGGGACGTTTGGCGTGGAAAATCCACAGCGAGATCGACCCAGCCGGCGGCGTTCCTCAAGAGCGAAGGTCCCCAGGAAGTAGGCAATGCCATCTTGACCAAGAATCGGCTGACATAGGGACCTGATGCTTCAAAAACATCAAAATCAGGAGCCAATTTCTTGCCGACCCCTTCCATAATGACGAATGTCTTCAACAACAACCAGTAATCGCTGGGGATTTGTAAACGATATTCGTAGATAATGGGTTGGATTTCGACCAGCATATCGCTAGTTGATATGTCCTTGAGGGGCAGGCCATAATACTTCCGCAATATTCTCCTGAGGTCTCTTTGCAGCCCATACTGATCGACACTCGAACTTGCAATACGCATACGAATGAGTTGCTCAATGATCGACTCCACATCGAAACGGATGATCGCGATATAAAGTCGAACCAGATTAGATCGATCACCAGAGTCCAGGTAACCAACCGTTCCGAAATCCATTAAACCGATGACACCATCGGGCATAATAACTAGATTTCCAGGATGAGGATCGGCGTGGAAAAATCCATCCTCGAGGACTTCCTTGATGATAAATTGGGCAGCGTTCATGGCGATCTGTTGGCGATCATAACCCGCTGCATCCAACGCTTCGATGTCATCGGCCTTGATACCTTCAATTCGCTCTTGAATCAAAATACATCGAGAGGAAAGTTCCCAGTCAACAGTCGGTACATAAATGTGATCTTGGTCTGCAAAATTCTCACGGAAGCGATCCGCGTTACGTCCTTCACGCTCGTAGTCAAGTTCCGATTTAAGAGCGATTGCAAATTCTTCAGCCAAACCAACCGGATCAAATGGCCGCGTCCAGGGTAACCTTTCTTGGGCTAATCCAGCGATATCCATAATGATCGCCAGATCCTTCTCTATTACTTTTTCAACACCCGGACGCTGTACCTTGACCACCACCTGTGTGCGGTCGGGTAACATTGCCGCATAGACTTGGGCCAATGAAGCCGAGGCCAGCGGCGTTGGATCAAAAGCAAGGAATACTTCTTCTATGGATGCGCCTAATTCCTTATGAATTAGCTCTTGCACTTCTTCCCAAGGTGCTGGGGGAACATCATCCTGCAATTTGCTTAATTCAGTGATGAATGCCGGGGGTAGAAGCTCTGGTCGCATGCTGGCAATCTGACCCATTTTTATGAAGGTTGGCCCTAACTCTTCGAATGCTTCTCGCAAATGAGTTGCCGCAGAGCGAGGAGTCTCTGGCGCCCTATCACGACTCAAAAGACGCGCTGGCAAGCGCAGGGTGCTCTCCAGACCTAGCTGCGCGATTATGGCGCCAAAACCATGGCGGGCCATGACTTCGGCGATTTTGCGATAGCGTCCTAAATGTCGTGGTTTGAAGAATACCATGTGGGGCCATTCAATCAGGCTTCAACCAAGTTGGTAGAAACTTGAGTCGTGCTGCTGGGATTTTCTCCTCTAAAATGATGACGGATAGCGCTGGCGCCAATCAAGGGAATATTTGAGGCAGCAATTCATTAATTCTTCTTGGCGCAATAGCAATTATACGTAAGAGTTGACGGCTTCGCACCAAATATCCACCTATTGAGTTGTATCTGGTTAATTCAACTATTTTGTAGGCATTTGATTTAGAATCGAGCGAAGAGCCGTGCTCTTCCTCATTGTCCAGGACCGAAATTTTACCATTTGATTCGCCTTTACCTACCGGCCCCTGGCTTGCTGATTCGTCACCTTGGGCATAGTCTGCAGCCGACGGATCCCCCATTTCAACATACGCGACCGTAGGGGCTTCAGCCTGACTATTTACCAATGGTCGAATTATCTGTTTGCCTCGGATAACTCAGGTACCCTCGATAGGCATCAATATGATCATCTACGCCATAACCCTGAATGGTACGAGCTTGGATCACGGTGCCTGTTATGCCGACTGCCAGCCTCAGTAACGCCCAAATGATAGAATGTTGGACCGCATCCGATATTGGATTTGACCTGGCCTGCCATTCGTTGAAGGAAATAATTTCAAAGCTGTGAATATTTTCATCTCCAGAATTCGTAGCCTTCGGCAAACAACCTAGTAGGCATAAATGAACGGCAATTTTCTGATGACATTAATCTGATTTCGGTTATTTGTTGGGCTCTTCTGGTTTCTTCCAACGCTTTCGCACGCCCTTCAGACGTCGAAATAAGTTTGATTCGACAGGTATAGGCACCTTCTCTGGTCCTGGAAAGGGAGGCAAATCAAACATCTTACGCCATGCGTAAGTCCCGATTAGCTTTATTGTCGCCATGACTGGCGCGGCCAAGATCGCGCCTATAAGTCCGGCAAGAGATGCCGCCATGAATACACCAATGATAACAACCAAAGGATGCAAATCCAATGCACCGCCAACGATCCTAGGTACTAGGATATTGTTTTCGATTTGTTGGATGATGATCATCACGCCTATGACCACCAAGGCAAAGATTACTGGATCCAGACCCATATAGTTAGTTGGCTGGAAAAATGCGACCAGAGACGCTACGGCCGTCCCTATGAAAGGTCCAATTACGGGTAGAAATTCTAAGAGGCCCGATAATACGCCCAAGCCAAATGCATTTTGAACACCTAGTATTGAGAGGCTGATCCATACGGCCAGGAATATAACGAAGGCCAGTACAATCTGACCTCGGAGATAGGCTTTCCAAATCCGATCGAATTCCCGCAACATGCGTTCGGTATCTCGACGATAACCTTCTTGATAAACGGAGCCGCTAATATATCCCCCAAGTCTCCCCATTTCAAAAGCCAAATAGATGGAAACGATGAAGATAAAAAAGATGACGGTTAATACATTAACGGTTGAACCAAGGATCACGACGACAGTTCGGCCACTTTGGTTTACCACTGGAAGAATCGCGGCAATAACCTGCTCCTCGATCGATGCCCAATCTATCGAGCCCCAGATAGCCGCTACGTCAAATTCCAAAGGACCGATCACGACGACCGCTGTGGTAGAAAGCCACTCAAGGACATTTTCCACGATATTGGGAATGCTATTTATCAGACCCACGATTTGGCGGAACGTGCTAACCCCAAGCGTAACGATAGCCCCTAATAGAAGCAACGCTACCAACAAGTAAGTCACAAGGATCGATGCGCCTCTGCCCAAAGGCGTTCTTTCACTCAAAAATTGGATGAGCGGGGTCATGACATAGGCGATAATGGCCGCCGCAACAATACGCAAAATTAGATCGGTGAATGTAACCGCAATGGCAACAACGGCAACGAGGGTCACGACGGCAACGAGTAATTTTACGTTCCTATCCCACGTTGGCGATGGTTCATCTATTTGGTCTGTTTCTTGATTTTGTTCAGGCTCTTCCAACATTGCCCAACCAATTCACAATAATGGTCAATTAATCTGCAGAACGGAAAAACTTCATCCCCTTCCATGATAATGGGACGTCTACTATCAATTCTGTATCTGATGCGGACTCAAAAAGGGTGATCACCCGGGATCGCCTCGGTTAGCAGTCCATCGATAATATCCCAACCCACGGCCTTGGCAATGATACCCTCCAGAAGAGACTCGTCTGACGGCAGACAGAGTTATCCATTTGATTTCATCCCATGGTGGTGTAAAAATGTTGCGTGTTGATTCTGTCCGTGATCTGAAAAAATGAAACGGATGCGAAGCAAACACCACTTTCGATTACTGCGAAAAGGGCAAGCAAAATAAAAGCTATTAGGATCAGAGCGCTTGTTCATCATTCAGATAAGCAAATAAAAATACTAACTAGTTTGTTTCAGCGATGCCAACCTCAGCCCAAGCAAATGCTTGCGACGAACTCCTCACTAGCTATTTGTGGGCGTGTTTTTCCTTTTTTTGAAACCACGTCCTTGGTACCCACAACCAGCCAAAGACAATTAGCGCCACGATGATTAGAAACCAGCCAAATATCAGGCCTTCATAGGCTAAGGTAATTCCAAGCCCCAATGGGAAGGCTGCAAATGCTGATAATAGAATCTTGCTCTCGATTTTAACGTCCACTAGCGTTTATACCTCGTATCGAACCGAATCAATATCTTCAGAACCTTTTCGAAATAAATTGCGCTCATTCGTTTTCACAGTGGACAGGATCAAATCAATCAAGAATGAGATTATCCTTACATATTCCTGTTGGCAGCCTGCATTAATTGATCTGAAATCCAGATCACCTAATCCATTGTGAATGCGCCTAACTTTATCGGCTAAAGACGATCTTAGGAATCAGTTCGTTTACTGAGAATCTTTCGTAAGTGTTCTTCGTCATCGGGATCCAGCGAAGTATGGTAAACCTCACCTTTGTAGGGTTTTAGGGACGATAGAGCCATCGTCGGGTCGGCGTCTCGGACGATGAAGAAAATCGCCGATGTACCCGGATCCATAGATGCTTCAACATCCTTGATGAACCTTTTGCTGATACCCAAGTCAAAGCTCGAACCTATCAAACCGCCTGCGGCAGCGCCAAGGAGCAGAGCGCCAATGGGTGCGAAAACAACTCCCAATAGGAGACCCAATAAACCGCCACCAAGTGCACCGACTTTAACGCCCCGATCTAATTCATTGTGGACATGATATTTACCGGCTTGATCTCGAACGACCACGGCCGAATCATCCAAACTGAGATAACCGCCGCGATCCACTTTTTTTAATGACTCGCGAACCTGCTTTGCTTCATCTTCATTATCGAAGGTTATGACAATTATATTGGACATGACTACTACTCTCCTTCATGCATATTACATGGGTAGACTATTTGTTACTAATATTTGTGTCAGCGAGTACTCAACTGGACGCCCGGATAACTGTATAAAGTTGCTAAGCTTTGTAACCTTACTCATGTTCATTGTCAAGCTGACAACCAGACAAAAGATCAACCTTCTTCATTCTGGTTGTCGTCTGTTGCTTCATTATCTGCCTGGAGAAGCTCGTCGACGATTTTATCAGTTAAGGTATGCCGTAAGACGATGTTTTGCCGGTCGACTAACGCTTCGAACAACTCGTCCGAACCTTTGTTTTCCGCCAGAATGAGCAGAGCCGAACTTCGAGGCTGTAAAAGCTCCTTCAAGCTATCTAAGAATTGATTTGAAAAACCCATATCGATGTGCTTGGCGGCAAAAGCGCCGGCGCCCGCGCCTGCCAAAGCGCCAATGATCACCCCAACAGGCCCACCTACTAGGCCAATCAATCCTCCAGCGACCGTGCCAAATAAGCGACCTTGCTTCGTATCGACATCGGCCGTTTCTTTGATGGAAAATTCGCCTTCAGAATCTTTGACTACTACGGCGACGTTACGGATTTTAAAGACTCCCTTGTTTTTCTTCCGTAGGGCTTTTAGTTGTTTTAATCCTGTACTGGCGCCATCCGGCGTGTCAAATATTTTTGCCAGAAGTTCGAGCATTTCTGGCTCAGAACTTTTTCCATAGTCTCGTTTTAAGGGGATAGCCGGCAACTTGGCTACACCAGCTTTATCCAGCTTCAAATAGATTGTATTTTCAAGCGCCTGGTCAACGATTGAAACGGGTAACGTTATCTCTCGCTTTCCCCAGCTATGTCCTTCCTGCAAAACAAGGTGAGTCAATTGCCCGCTTTCCGGGTCTAATAAGAATTCACCCAAGTGACCGACAAAACCATCGGTCGCTTCGATGACTGCCCCGCGCCGAACAGCCATCTCACCTACAGGAATGCGCTCGACCTCTACAGACAAATAACCACTTTCCAAAGGCGATACATATGGGGCAAGGTAAACAGCATCGGCTGGGTATCCTGGCTCCGGATCTGGATTAGCGATGTAATGAACCTCTGTGAATTGGTCCATCTGGGATAATTCCTCAATCGTAACATTCAGCCTGATAACGTCATGCCTGGTTTCGCTAATGCTTTCTACCGGCACCAAGTAGCTATGCGCAACAACCTGCTCATTGTCGCTTACAACAAAATGCGTGATCGTCTTTGTGGTCGGGTTAATAATGACATGGGTCAACGTTCCTACGCGGCCGTTTGTGCATTCCACCTGAACATCGATTGGCACTTCGATCATGATTAACTTTCTTAGTTGGGCTGATTAAAAGACAAGATAAAGGGCGACCGGATGGGTCGCCCCTCTTATTATACGGTTCCAGTTCCATGAGCTAATTGGCTACATCAGGCGAGGTCAGTCACATAGCCCATGATTCATAAACTTACTGAACCAGCTGAATGAAAGATAACGCGCTTATTCGCTCACAGCCTCATCGTCTTCGTGGTGAAAAGCTGCGCGTAGTTTTGCTTCGTCCTCTGCAGAGAGGTTAGTCTGCAGCACGGTAGGGTTAAATTTCTGGACATGTTCCAACACTTTGTCTGGCGTTATTTTGCGGATGAGTAGGAATAGAGCCGAGTGTCCCGGTTCGATGGTATCTCCGACCTCTTTGATGAAGTTGTCATCAATGCCAATGTCAGTAAATTTGCCGGCAACAGCGCCAGACACTGCGCCAATAGCCAAACCTAGCCATGGAGCAAAAAACAGCAGACCGATGAGCAAGCCCCAGAAAGCGCCGCCTAAAGCACCGGCGCCAGCCAGGCTAGCGACCTGCTTTACCTTTGGTTTACCATCTGGCTTACGAACCACGATAGCCGCGTCTTCGAGCTCGATTAGTTCTTGCTTCTGCAGTCTTATCAGCTCATCGCGCATTTCAGCTGCGCCTGTCTCGTTATCAAATGCCAATACAATCAAATCGGACATGGTTTCTCCTTTAGAAACTAAAGTTTTTTGCCTTATGCGTCACAGTGAGTGGTCGGAAACCCGAACTTTCGAGGCCTAATGGAGGCACATATTTGGATTTTTCCTGCAATATCTAACTTACCACAGAATAAGACTTGTCGTGGAATTGCCACATGCTGCCATCCCCCAACTGTATACCTAATATTACGAAGTAATAAGATATGCGGGTTGAGTATTGCCTGTTGTCTTTTCAGGTGCCGGCCCAAAGCGTTTCTGCAACGTCAATGAAGGCACATTATAATGACCGTCTATTATCGAGACATTTGTGAAATTGGCAAGTCGGAAATTATGTTTCGTAGGTAGACATATTCGAAATCACACCTTGACAAATAATCGTGCCTTTATAGTTGAAGCAGCCAACTTAACTTGCACTTTAATTGAATTAGGTATAATCGTGCGTTGCCTGGAGGACTATAAGTATGTCACAACGCTATCACCTTACTCACGCAGACGCGCAAAAAATCATTACAACAATTCAAGACCAGCTAGAAGCAGAAAATAAGGGGGCTGCAATTGCTGTTACCGATGATCACGGCGAACTCATAGCGTTCCTGAGAACCGATGGGTGTCGTCTACCCTCAATTAATATAGCCATCAACAAGGCTTTCACGGCCGCCAGAGAACAGGCGGAGTCCCTAACAGTAGGCCAAGCCTCTAGAGTGGAAGAATTTTCAATGACCAACTTCGGGGATTTACGTTACACTTCCTGGGGAGGTGGTGTGCCCATAGTTCGAGACGATCAGGTAATTGGCGCTGTTGGTGTCAGTGGTTTATCCGAAGCAGAGGATAGCACGCTAGCCAAAATGGGAGCGGCGCTCATTAGCTCTGGTGAATAATATTTTTGATCAAACCAAAATTGATTCTTCTACTGCGCAAGAGTGGCTTCATTCGACTTAGCTGTCAAAAACCCAACCTCATCTTCCGCTTTTCAACTCAACACCGAGGTTAACGAAGAATTGAATGGATTCGGGATTTCGCATGGCTCCCGGATTGGCCGCCTTTTCTGGCTCTTCGCCAAGCAAAATACGCTTTACTGGAACTTCCATCTTTTTTCCGCTTAATGTATAGGGAATCTGCGCAACCTCATAGATTGCATCAGGAACATGTCGAGGGCTAACGTCTGTTCTAATCTTTTGTTTGATCATTTTTTCGAGTTCGTCATTGAACGGGGCCTCTTCGCTTAAGACGATAAATAGCGGCATATAAGATTCCCGGCCCAATAATTCCAGATCGACCACAAGACTATCAGCGATCCCAGGAATTGATTCAATAGCCTGGTAAATCTCACTGGTGCCCATGCGAATTCCCTGGCGATTAATGGTCGAATCGGAACGGCCGTAAATGATACAGCCACCCCGATCGTTGATTTTGATCCAATCGCCATGTCGCCAAACGCCTGGAAACATACTGAAGTAGCTATCTTTATAGCGAATCTTTTCGGGATCATTCCAAAAGAATAGTGGCATAGAAGGCATCGGTTTTGTGATGACCAACTCGCCGACTTCGTTTAAGATTGACTTTCCCTTCTCATTATAGGCTTCTACTTTCGCACCTAAAGAAGGCGCCTGTATTTCTCCCGCATAGATTGGTAGAAGTCGGCACCCACCAACGAAAGCTGTACACAAATCTGTGCCCCCGCTAATTGACTCGAGCGCCAGTTCCCGGTTAATATGCTCGTAAATCCAGTTAAAACCTTCGGACGTTAGTGGCGATCCCGTTGATCCTACCGCTCGAATATGTTTCAAATCATAATGGTGTCCAGGCTTGATTCCTGCTTTCAAGCAGGCACCAATGAAAGCGGCCGAGGTTCCGAAATAGGTGATATGGGCTTCATCCGCAAACTGCCACAAAACATTCAGAGTGGGATAAGCCGGGCTACCATCATAGAGGACAATTGTGGCACCCGCCAATAGTCCGCCAACCAGAAAATTCCACATCATCCAACC
>JAHEJP010000430.1 GCA_024638855.1 Chloroflexota bacterium | reverse complement strand
GGCCCATCGCCTACACGCGAGCAGCTTAAACAATATGCCGCGAAGCGGGCGCTAGTATCAATTCGGCCTGCTGAGACCGCTTGAATTGGTTTTTTCCACGATCCGATGGTTAATGCCGGCTAACCAGTCTCTCGCAGGAGGCGACGGGGGATGCGGCGCGATTTGCAAACGACGGAGTGGATTAGGGCGGCAGGAATTCTTGGTCAGATTGAATGCCCCGGAGCCTCATCTCGAGGCTGTTGATTAGCAAGTTCAGGCAGATGTGATCAACTTTATTCCAATCCTGGCATCAGTTCGAACAGAGTCGCTACCTTCTCTCGAGATCGAACCGCAATTCAGAGAGAAACAGGCCGAGGTCATCGTACTGTACTCGAGTATTCTGATTGTGTACCCCTAACCGGACCTGTTCCGAACCACACTTAGCCTAGTCCGTTTTCTGTAAACCATCGGCGAGGGTCTGCAGATAAACAAAAGGCGAGTGTAACTTGAAGTCGATACGAACAATAACACGTTCGTCGCGACGAAAATACGTTGGCACCAAATAATGGCCTGTCTGTTCATCGAAGACTGAAGTCAAAGCTCACAGTGGGGGACTAATTTCAAGTCTAAGCCTCTCAAGCTCTTGACATGGGGCTCGCAATTTCTCCTGCGATATTAACCTTAATGGGTCAGCCTCTGTTTTGATTGTAAATTTCGATAGCTCCGATCCGACGATCTGTACTTAACCTGAATTCGAAGTTTTCAGACGAGGGGGGCAGCAAGTCCCGCTCCTTGAAAGACCATTTGAGTGACGGATTCTTGGGTTAATGGGTGTGGCACACACAGCCGGATACAGATTAAGGAGCTCTTGACCCTGGCTGTCGGCGATTGGGACCCGGATCGATGCCTGCTAACGATTTGGGAAAAGGGGTCACCAGCGCCATGTGCCGCTGACCGCGCGGGCAGCCAGGGCTATCGATGCCCACCTGGCCAACAGACAGCCAGTTCATGCTGACGAACCGTTATTGGTCTATCACAGCAAGCCCTTGCAGAAATTCCATGTGACGCGCTGGCTGAGTATTTTCGCTGCCAGCGCACAACTGGGTCATATTACACCGCATCGACTGCGCCACACCTATGCCAGGCGGTTGATTAGCACCGGAAAGATGTCGATCATCAGTCTTCAGAAACTGATGGGGCATCGACAGTTGGACACGGCGATGAGGTATGTCGCGCTCTACGACGAGAAGGTTCAACAGGATTATCAGCCTCACCCTGATCCCAAAATGTAGTCAACTGTATGTAAGGCGAGATAGACTAACCATGGGGCGGGGTTTTCTTCAGTGCTAACGATTATGCGGGAACTTCCCGGCCGGAGACTGTTGCAACGCTACTCCTGATCACGATAAAGCAGCGCGTCCAGAATAACTTCCAAAGAAGGAGCCGGATCAGCTCCCTTGAACCCGGCAATACGGTTGTAAATATCGGCCGAAGCATGATGAAAGCCGCCCGGCAGCCCCGCCGCTTCGAGCGTGGCGGCGATCTCTTCCATCTCTCCCGAAAACCGCCACGCCTTTGCGGTGACGCGCCGGATTCTGGCCAGGGTTTGTGGCGCAAAATCTGGATCGTAACGCGACCACTGCCTTTCGAGTTCATGCCGTACGCCCATCGCCTCGGCCGCAGCGACAATCGCGCACAAGAGCGCAGTCGTTCCCTTCGTATTGGCCGCGAAACACATCTTCAACGCCGAAGCCTTACCAATGTCGTCGCCGATGACTTCGGTTTCTAATGGTCCCTCTGAAAAACACGTGGCAACCCGGCCGGAGGTAGGGCCTGACAAATAGAGCCATGTCGCGTTTGGTGTCCATGCGGGTCCGCCGATTATCCCACCATCCACAAATTCGATGCCGGCGTCTGTCATCAGTCGTCCGATATGCTTGACACGTTGCGGCGAAATGGCGTTGGCATCGGTATAGATACCCGCGAAGGGGTATTTCAAAACCTGCTCGGCTACTTCGGTGGCGGCGTGCGGTGGGCAGACAGAGACGATATGGGAACATACCTGGCATAGCTCCTCGATATTCTGAAGTTCGATGAGTCCATGCTCGGCCGCCCGGACATATGTGTCAGGGCTTCGACCTGTTGACACCCAATAGGATGTATGGCCGGTATTCTGCGCCGATGCAGCCAGGGAGATCCCCATAGCGCCAGGATGTAAAAAGCCAATATTTTTCTTTTCCATGATGAAGCAATCACTCCCAAGGTTCCACCAGGAACCAGTACACGTATACGCTTTTTTAAAAGTATAACGCTGGCATAAACCGCGCGCGAAGCGGGCCAGCGCCTCAGGGATATTCCTGTTGGGAACATAGCCCGATCCACCTGGATGCCAGCAACGTTCAGCCGCCCGGCCTTATTCGCGTCACCGCGTCTCCCCATCACTGCATCCCTATCAGCTATAATGAAACCGGTAAATGTTGTGGTTGCTGTAGATCTGCTTGATGTACCGTTGGGTCTCGGGATAGTCGACGGCCTTCAGCAAGGTGTCGACATCGTCCATCGACTACAACAAAAAAAATCCCATGTCGAGAATGGGATTTTTTGGACTGTGCGTTTCTGTAAAAGGTCAACAAGCAAAAGCTTGTTACATGACTGTGAATGTCTCGAAGACGGATACCTCCCCGCCATGTTTAATATGAGGATGATTCCTCGACTTGGCAACAGCATCATCAAGCGAATCGGCTGAGATTACCGTATAGCCGGTTGCCGGCGGCGATCCGACAGGGCCGTCGCTTACACCGTCACTCGTGATACTCTTGGACGCTCCAAACGGATTGCCGCCATCCACGATTCCGGCACCCATGCCTTCATACCAGGCGCCCCATTCAGCCATGATTTCTTGCCGCCTTTCCTCGCTTTGTTCCATACCAGGACCACCTGTATAAACTAACACAAAATTCGTCACGATTTTTCTCCTTTCTCTAAATTTGAGACTTATATGTTACCGATCATTATTCTTGTTTTGCAGATTTATTGTTAGGACTTCTCGACCAGCCCTGCCTACTCGGGCAAATCCGCTATCAAGCTTGAGTCACAACGGAGTTGTCTCTTCATAATTAACAGACCTTACATTGACACGGCTTCGTACACTCTTACGCTTGTAATGAATGGGCAGCCTTTCGCAATTTCTTCTGCTTCGTCAATGCTTTCCGCATTGATGATGGAGTAGCCGGTTATTGCCCCCTTATCCAGCGATAACTCCTTGGTGCCGTTATGGGTGATTTCTCTTCCAGTTCCAAGCGGGTTGCCGCTATCAACCATCTTGTCTCCTAATGACGCAAACCAATTACTCCAGGCATCTTTTATTTCTTGGGTAGGTGATTCAAACCCGTAGTATAGAAATACAAACTTTTTCATTTTTTCCCCTTTTTATCGTTTATCTGTCTCTCCAAATACTGAGCATAGTTTTCCAACGTCTCTTCCTCGCTGCCCCAGTAAGTGTGAAACTGCATTGCCCAATCTTGAAGACCGTCTAATGATTTCCGGTTGAGTGTAAGAAAATTGGTTCGCCCGATCTTCTTACGTATTAACATATCTGCGTTCTCAAGTATTTTTATGTGCTTGTGAATTGCAGGTAACGAGAGACCTCGCATAGAAGCTAACTGGCTAATCGAGCTAGGTTGCAAACTCAAAAAGTAAACAATTTCTCGCCTGTGTTTGTTGGAGAGCGCTTCAAATACAAGGTCTAGGTCTTGTGGAATTTGGGTTTCGGTCATGAAGGTTAACTTCTAGGTGAAGTTTAGCAGGAAATGAAATCCTGTCAACTTACTGAATTATCGATTGTGCTACCTCCTAGAAATGCTGGCCACGGATAAGGCACTAAAAGCCGCAACGGTCAGTCGTCTACTGTCAAAAACCAAATTGTAAACAAACTCGTCGATGGGAAGAGGTTTCTTAACGCCTGCCCCAGAGGTAGAGGCCCGGCATCTGATGCAATCTGGGGGATAAAGTTAAAGGGTTTTATTTAACGCTCGCAATTAGCGCCACTACTTATCGGCGGCTGTGGGAGAATCGGGAGTTTACAAAGCCGCTGAGTTGGCCTTGCAACGACCTCATCAACATGTCAAGAAAACGTATCTCCGCAATGTTTCTTGGGCATTGATTTATTGGATGGCTTCTTTGCACACACCAAAAGGATCAAGAGCTTGTTTTATC
>JAHEJP010000084.1:7570-15646 GCA_024638855.1 Chloroflexota bacterium | reverse complement strand
GCGCCGCCGCCGCCCGCCACACCGAGCAGGTCCTGGCCCATGTTGAGACCATCGTAGCCATTGAATTGTTGTCGGCCGCTCAGGGCGTTGACTTCCGGCGCCAGATCATAGGCAGCGATACTCTGGGAACGGGCACGGCCGTGGCTTACGACCTCATCCGCCAGCGGGTGCCTTTCCTTCAGGACGACACCGTCCTGTCCCACCACATCGAGCAGGTGCGCCAATTGGTAGCCGGCGGCGCTATCAAGGAAGCCGTGGAGACCCACCTGGGTCTGTGATAAGGGGCCGGTCAAGCCCACTCTTCGACGCTGAATTTCCCCTGCCCGGTATTCTACAAATCTAGAGCAAGCCTTCATACTTAAGTATATTTTGCAGACCGGTGATTGCTTTAACCTCTTCCTCTCGGATAATTGGCAGGCGGGCCACGCGGAAGGTTTCGCCTGCAATCGTTTCAAACACGCTGATTAGGGGGATGTCGCTGGAAATAGTGTTTGCCAAACGCATTTACCCGGTTTCGCTGATCCAAACCCGATATCGTGGACACCAAGGTAAGGCGGTATTCTAAACCAAGAGAGGTGTCCGATGACCAGAAAGCAATACATGAAGGAATTCAAGATTGAAGCAGTCCGACGCTAGTGATCAACTTCTCTGGTTCGCCGGTATTGCGTTGGATGGACGCCGACAATTTTTTTGAATATCCTCGAAAAATAATATTGGTCCTGGTAGCCAAGTCCCCTGCTTATCTGCCCCACTGTCATTTTGGTTGTTTCGAGTAATTCGCAGGCTCTTTGCATTTTTAGGCGGATAAAGTAATCGACAGGTGCGTAGCCGGTTTTATCCCGGAACTGGCGAGAAAAGTAGGACCTGGATAGGCAGGCCTGGGCGGCGAAGTCGTCCAATGTACAGCGCTGGGTGATGTTGACCAGCATATATTCGATGACATTGCCAACGTGCAATCCAATGGTTCCAACAGGAGGAGAATAAGCGGTCGAGAAAGCGATTTGGCTAAGAGCCTGCTGGATCAAAGACGAAATCTTCACCAAATGGTAAAGGCTATAGCCGGATTTCATCACATTGAGAGCCTCATCGAACAGTAAACTTAAATTGGGTTGCACCCCGATAGTACGAACAGGCTTCTCGGGCGTGATATTGATCAGTTCCAAATAGGATTGGGCCAAATCTCCTCTAAAGTGCGCCCATTGGATCGACCAGGGATCGGCGCCATCAGAACCATAGGCGTGGGGAATATCCCGTTGAACGAATAGAACCTGTCCTTTTTCAATAAACCAAGTTTGCCCATTCGCTCGATACCATCCCCGACCGTCTAAGCAATAAATAACGATATACTCATCGAAGGTGTCGCGCTCAGTCTTGTGCCCATACACTTTGGTAAAAAAGCCCAAGTTCGTCGCAAAAAAGTTTGCCAGCAAAACGTTTTGTCGCTCAAGTGACTCAACCAACGAGCGAGGCAATCGCAATATCCTATAATCCGAAGAAAATAACCAATCCCGCGATGTCCTCACATCTTGCATCATGTGGCACCTCCGATTTCCCAATGATTTCTCTAGCAATTAGCCCGATTTGGCCCTGAATAAAGTGAAGTTCGACCCAATCCGGCAACAAAAACAAGCCCATCGTTCAGCAACAAATAGAATAGAACAAGATAGCAAAATAGTCCATCTCCATAATCCAAAAGTCTATTCCAATCCAACAAATTCTCACTTAATTTTAGAATATACACTTTCTAATTTCGTTACACTGCCGGGGAATTTCGCTTGTTTGAAGAATCGCCCCGGATGCCGCTGCAGCCGTTAGATTGGCAACCCGGCTGGTGGGCGTAAATACGGATTAGGATCCTGCGGATTAGGGTCCAGCACAAACAATAACAAAAGGGTGGTCTGATGAATAGTCGGGAGCGAGTAAAAAAAGCGATCAATCATGAAGTTCCAGATAAGTTGCCGGTGGATTTTGGCAGCGCCCCCGTTACCAGCATTCACGCTTCGTGTGTGGCCGATCTTCGAACTTATTATGGCCTCGAGAAACGGCCGGTTAAAGTCCATGAACCGTTTCAAATGCTTGGCTGGCTCGACGATGACCTGATGGATGTACTAGGCATTGACACGGTGGGGGTTTCTCCACGGAACACATTGTTCGGCGTCCCCAATGGCAACTGGAAAGAATTCCGAACGCCTTGGGGCCAAGATGTTTTGATTTCAGGTCATTTAGAGATTTCCGAAGGTGAAAATGGCGATTTCTTTGTATATCCCCAAGGGGATAGAACGGCCCCGGCAAGTGGTCATATGCCCAAGAGTGGCTACTACTTTGACCTGATCACGCGCCAACAGGGGAAGCTCGATACCAAAAACCTCAATCCTGGCGACAACATGGAGGAATTTGGGATGATCGGCGATGAAGAATTAGATCATTTCAAAACACAGATCGCCAATGCTCTAAAATCCGAGCGGGCTATCATCGCCAATTTTGGCATTACGCCATTCATCGACGTGGGGCTAATCCAAGGCCCAAACCTGAAGTATCCCAAAGGTATTCGTAGTTTAACCGATTGGTTAATCGCCACGGTTAAGCAACAAGATTATCTGCACGAGATCTTTACTCGCCAATCAGATCTGGCAATCAAAAATTTGGAGAAGGTATACAAGGTAGCAGGGAACAATATCGACGTACTGTACTTGTGTGGCTATGACTTCGGCACCCAAACTTCCACCTTTTGTTCGCCACAAACATTCGACTCTCTCTTTGCCCCCTATTACAAAAAAGTCACCGGTTGGATACACGAGCATACAACCTGGAAAATATTTAAACACACCGACGGCGCTATTGAGCCTTTTTTGTCCAAGTTCATTGAGGTTGGCATTGACATTTTAAACCCGGTTCAATGGTCAGCAAAAAATATGGACCCGCAGCATATAAAGGATAATTATGGAAGGGATCTGGTTTTCTGGGGCGCTGGCGTCGACACGCAAAAGACGCTGCCCTACGGAACGCCAGAAGAAGTGCGCGAGCAGGTGCTAAAGATGTGCGCGATTTTCTCGAAAGGAGGTGGTTATATCTTCAATTCAGTTCACAATCTTTTACCCGAATCTCCCGTAGAAAACATGGTAGCCATGTTTAATGCAGTAAAGGAGTTTAACGGAGATTGATTGAGGGATACCCTATATGTCTAAGGAGAAGACTATGACTTCTGATGACGTGTTGTTTGATCTAAAACTTGAATACTTACCCAAGATGCCAAAGAACAAAGATGTTGGCATCGGCTGTATTGGCGCGGGTTTTATCATGTCTGACGTTCATCTGGTCGCCTATCGGGACGCGGGTTTCAATCCTGTGGCCATAGCGACTCGAAACCAAGAACGCGCCCAAGAGATAGCCGATCGCCATTCACTGCCAAAAATCTATAACGATTATCGGGAGTTGCTCGACGATACTTCGATCGAAGTAGTTGATATTGCCGTCCCCCCTGATATTCAACTGTCGGTGATTCGCGAGGTCGTAAAACGAAAGGATCACATTCGAGGTGTCCTGGCCCAGAAACCCATCGCTCGTGACTACGCTGAAGCCAAGGAAATCGTGCAACTGTGTGAAGAGGCCGGCATCACGCTGGGCGTTAATCAGAATATGCGCTTCGACCATTCCATGCGCGCTTGTAAGTTCATTATCGATAAAGGCTATCTGGGCCAGCCAGTGCTGGCGACGATTGATATGCGCGCCATCCCGCACTGGATGCCCTGGCAGGAGCGGCAGGGTTTTGTATCTCTTCGCATGATGAGCATCCATCATCTCGATATCTTCCGCTATCTTTTTGGCGATCCAGATCGCATCTTCGCCAGCTTCCGACCTGATCCCCGGACTAAATTCGAGCATGAAGACGGCATCTGCCTCTATATCCTGGAATATGATACCGGCTTACGGGCATCAGCCTGGGATGATGTCTGGACCGGCCCAATACGAGAAGGCTCTGAAGGCGAAATTTACTTAAACTGGCGAGTGCATGGAGATGCCGGTCTGGCGAAGGGAACGATTGGCTGGCCCAAATTTCCATGCCCAACGCCCAGCACTCTAGATTTCACCACCAAGTTGCGACCGGGCTACTGGTTCCAACCCAGGTGGCCAGAGGTCTGGTTCCCTGACGCTTTCCAGGGAACGATGGCCCAATTATTAATCGCCCTTGAAGAAGGGCGCGAACCCGAAATCAGTGGCGCCGACAATCTCAAAACAATGGCCTTAATTGATGCCGGTTATCTCTCGGCAAAGGAACACCGGGCGGTGTCTCCGCTGGAGATCCTCAATAAGGGCTAAAGAGGCACGGTTGTTGCGCTCCGTTTGGTTCGGTTTGCCAAGGGTGAGAAATCATCTTGATCAATGGACAGTTAAAGTATCTTTAGGGAGGTTAGAAATGTTACAAGTTGGCATATTCAGCGCTTACTTTCCATATTCGCTAGAGGAAACGGCCAAGACAATCCGCGATTTAGGATTTAACACAGTTCAGCTCGATCTCATATTCTCGGATATGGATCTCTCAACGGAAAATATAACCAAAGAAAAATGTGTAAAAATCAGGAACACATTCAGGCGATATAATTTGCCGGTTTCCTGCATCTCCAGCTATACAAATTTGACCGATCCCATCCCCGAGCGGCGAAAGATGAACCTGGATCGGTTGAAAAAGATCATTCGTTACGCACATGATTTAGGCTCGCCTTATGTACCCAGTGAAACCGGCACATTTCACCCAGACAGCGACTGGATTCACCACCCCAAGAATGAAACTGAAGAGGGATATGAAGAATGCCGGGATATCATTTATGAACTGGTCCAGTTATGCCGCCAAGAGGGCGTAACTTTTGTCATTGAAGCTTACATCTATAACGTGATTGGGACGATCGAAAAAACATTACGCTTGTTTTCTGAGATCAATGATCCCCAGCACCTGGCTCTGGCGATGGATCCGGTTAATTACATCGACGAGGTCAACTTCTACGAAATGGATCGCACCTTAAATCATATGTTTGATGCATTATCAGACCATATCGTGTTTGCTCATGCTAAGGATATTCGGGTCGTAGAGGAAGATAAGGATGTTCAAATGGCTAAAGTAACGGCCACTGAAGGTCACTCATTCAGAGGAGTTGGTCATATCGAGCAGCCTGCGGCCGGTCTTGGCGATTTGAACTACAATCTTTTCCTGAAAAGGCTGTCCAAAGCCAGACCGAATTGCCCCATCATCATCGAACATCTTGAACAAGAGGACGTGCCCAGGGCGAAGAAATGGCTGGACGCGAAGCTCATGGAGAATGGCGTTTAAGAAATAGCTCGCATCGCAAAGGATAAAACTAGCAAAAATTGGATCGGAATGTTCCTGTGAAAATGAGCTAGGTCGTTTTCATAGGAACATATAGTGGAGAAAAGTTTTTTGTTTCAATTAGATGATGTGTAATGATGGAACTTTTCTCCGAAAGAAAGCCTTTCGGCTTTCTCGAACAGGAAGGATAAATATGGCACTATTAACAGAAACACAAGTAACCGACTTTGAGCGCGACGGATTCGTCATCGTACGCGGTCTATTCGACAAGGAAGAAATTGACCTTCTGCATCGTACCGCATTAGAAGATCGAGCCCTCGACCAAAAGTCGTTCGGCCGAGATGACGGCGAAGGGGGAACCGTCAGGCTGTCGCTTTGGAATCATCCAGGAGACAATATCTATGGCATGTTCGCCCGCAGCCGCAGATTGGTCGACTCGATGGAATTGTTGTTGGGCGGCGAGGTTTATCATTATCATTCAAAGATGATCCTTAAAGATGCCAAGGTTGGCGGCGCGTGGACATGGCATCAGGACTATGGCTACTGGTACCATTTTGGTTGTCTGTATCCCCTTATGGCCAGCGCCTCCATCGCCGTGGACAAAGCTACCCACGAAAATGGCTGTCTGCAAATCATCAAAGGATCGCATAAAATCGGTCGCGTAGATCACGCCTTAACCGGTGATCAGGCGGGTGCCGATATGGAACGCGTAAACGCCGCCCTGGAACGCCTTGAATTAGTCTACTGCGAGGCCGATCCGGGTGACGTCGTGTTTTTCCACAGTAATGTTCTCCATCGCTCTGACCAAAACCGTTCCAATCATCCTCGTTGGGCAATGGTTATAGCCTTCAATGCTGCCCGCAACGATCCGTATAAAGAAGGCCAGCATCCAGGGTATACACCGCTTCACAAAGTAGATGATGAGGCCATCAAAAATGTTGGCATGAAGCGCTTTGAAGAGAGCGATGATGTTGACTGGCTGACCCCAGATACGGATAAAACTGCAAAAGAACTTGAGTCGAATATGAGCTGATATCGCTATCCTCCAGCGCCATTGGACCAGGGATCGGCCCTCCTTCCACAGCAGGAAGCCACACCCACAAGGTAAGATCCAATGGCCTTCTTCTACCCGCCCTGGCGTTAGCATGCCAGGGCGGTTTTTTTTCTTGAGCGCGCACGTTGGAAAAGTAACCCAGGCCGGTGGCCTGGTTGCAGGATAACATCTTGCGCTACAAAATGGCGCCGCGGCCGTTGCCGGCCACAGCCGCCAATTGTCCTAGTTCCTGGCGGTAAATCCTGCGCATGACGGCCGGGTTGACCAGCTTTTCGACGGCGCCTTTCAGGCCAGGACTGGTCCGAGCTTTGGTGGTAATGGTGACTTGGGTCTTTCGGCCGCCATCGAGCGGATCCAAAGTGAAGGTAGTGATTACGCCGGCCGATTCGTCTTCCTCAACCAGTATCCGGCCGGGTTCCGGTTCGGTAACCTTCATCTGGTATTCGACCTTGGAACCGAAGACATCCATGGCGACGATGATATGGGTTCCCTCCCCTTGCCCGCCCTCTGTGACTGTTAGTCCGGTGAAGTAGCCGGCGGGTAAAATGAACGGATGCCCTTGGTGATAATCGGAGAGGATGGCATAGAGTTTTTCCGGAGGTGAATCGATGATCCCCGATACCTTTGCTTGATACATTCCCATGATGAGTAAACCTCCGTTGATGCTTCCCGAATGAAATTAACCTGTGCCGGTTTACTTCTAGGCAATTACTTGCCCAGATTTGTACGGCACTCTATAAGGAATTCTATAATTGCCCTCAATCTCCTGTCTTATGGTTCTGTTTTTAGGATGTGAATTGGTTTTTGATCCGATTAGCGACTGCTTCCAGTGGATAGTTGGCTGGATCCAACAAATATTGCTGAATGGTGCCTTCGATGAGGCTGTAAAGTAAGAGGGCCTCGATCTCTGGATCTTCGCGGCCGGCCTCTCGCAGTTCGGTTATGAAGAGATCCCGCAACTGGGCCGTCCAGTGACGAAAGGGTTCGCCCAGGATAGCCATGATGGCCGGCTGGGTGCGCAACATGTAAAAGAGACCCCAAAACTCCCGGTCCCTTTCGAGCATGTCGAAGGTGGTGCCCATGATGGCGGCGATGCGTTCATGGGGCCGGCTGCCAAGATAAGCTTCGCTGAAGGCGGCATCCAAAATCCCCATGCAGTTCTCAAAAACGGCCAATAAGAGGCTTTCTTTGCCGTCGAAGTAATGGTACATCAAGCCGGCCGAGATGCCGGCATGTTGGGCGATCATGCGGGTCGTGGTAGGCGCATAGCCATTTTTAGCGAAGAGTATCATGGCGCTGTTGATGATCTCAGCCCGGGCCGCTTCTCTTATTTTCTCGTTTTGTTCCGTGGTACGTGGCATAATTTTTTATTGATTGAGCGATTGTTCAATATAACATAACAGAAAGGACAAAAGATGTCAAGAACCAAAATGCGAAACGTATCCCAGGCGGGAGGCCTGGCTGCAGAATACTGTCCTGCGGTACTACATCCTGCGGTGCAAAATGAATTTGGTCTATAATCAAGAATATGGCACGAATATTGGTCGTTGGCGGCGCATCGCTGGATATTTTGCACTTCGTCGGGCGGATTGAGACGTCCGTTGGCGGGGCTGGGATGTATACGGCATTGGCCGCCGGCTTGTGCGGCGCTGAGGTTAGCTTATTTTCGCCTAAACCCGATCCCGTCCCCCCTACCCTGCAA
>JAHEJP010000084.1:0-7470 GCA_024638855.1 Chloroflexota bacterium | reverse complement strand
CGGGCGGATTGAGACGTCCGTTGGCGGGGCTGGGATGTATACGGCATTGGCCGCCGGCTTGTGCGGCGCTGAGGTTAGCTTATTTTCGCCTAAACCCGATCCCGTCCCCCCTACCCTGCAACCAGTTCTCGATCGACTGGGCTGGCAGGGGCCCATGGTCCGGCCGTCGGAATTGCCCCGATTTGAATTGGCCTATGAGGCTGGGCAGACCATCGTCATCGAAGCCTTTTTCGGCGCTGAGGCGCGGATGACGCCGGAGATGTTGCCGGCCGATTTATCCGTTTATGATATCGTGCATGTCGTCCCTCTGGGCAAAGCCAGCCGCCAACTGGAATTTTTGCGGGCCTGCAAGGAACGAGGTGCAAATCGACTTTCGGCCGGCACCTTCACGCATGTGATCCTCGAAGATCGGGAGGCGATGACAGGAGTCCTGTCCGAGAGTGACCTGTTCTTCCTTAATGAAGAGGAGGCCATCGCCTTGTTTGGATCAGTCGAGGCGGCGCAAACAGAAACGGGCAAGTTGATGTTCCTGACCCTGGGAGCCGGGGGCGCCTGGGTCTTACAAGGGGAATACAAGACCTACGTTCCGGCCGTTCAGGCCCAGGTGCTGGAGCCAACAGGGGCTGGCGATAGTTTTTGTGGTGCTGTTCTGGCTCGATTGGTCCAGGGCCAGCACCCCGTGCAAGCGGCGAGGCTGGCCATGCCCCTGGCGGCGCAAGTGGTGACTGGGGTCGGACCGGCAACGTTGTTAGAGAACGAAGCGCCGCCACCACCACCTGATGAACATGTGGTCGTCAATGGCGAGCAGGTCCAGCAGATCGCCTCGTTAATCGCCGCCTTGCCGGAGGTGCGCCCCTTCGACTTCATCGGCCCAGAATTTCCGGCGGCCGGGCAGCCCCATACATTGGATTTCTTTTTCGCATCCATCCTACAACAGTTCGGTTTTTGGTCGCTACGTGATGGCCTGTATGACCGGCCGATGATCGCCAAAATCGGCGGCGAGCGGCGTAAAGGATCCTCGTTTTTATTCCAGGCTTACCGGCAGGCCCTGGATCAGGATCCGGAAATATTAACTGTAAACAGGCAAGCGAAACTGACTCGGGCCGAGTTCCGGTCCATGTTAGAAACCGACGATGGCCGAGACGTGATGCCGGCTTTTGATCTGCATTTGGCCCAGGCCAAGGCTTACGGCCGGGACATGGTTGCATTCGCGACAAGTCCCGAAAGCGTATTGGCGAAAGCGGCTCGTTCACCCCACCCGTTGCGGGCCTTTCTCCACCAACTCGATCATGTAGGCGGCTATAAAGAAGATCCTTTGCGGAAGAAATCGACATTATTGGCCATGATCCTCAACCAACGGCCGGAAGCCTTTCTGCCCTTTGGCCCAGATGAGGAGCCGGCTCCAGTCATCGACTATCACCTGATGCGCTCTTGCTTGCGTGTGGGCCTGATCGACGTTCAAGATGAGGGCTTCGCAGCGCGTCTGGCGGCACGAAAAATCGTGACAGCCTCGGAGGAGATGGCGATACGGCAAGCCGCCTATAAGGCGATAGAGCAGATAACCGCATTGTCGGGGAAATCGATGGGGGCGGTGGACTGGTTTTTCTTTAACGCCCGCCATCGCTGTCCGGAAATGACGGAACCAGCCTGCGATCTTTGTCCACTGGACCCGTTATGCGCCCACCGCAAAGAGCTATTCCAACCCGTTATACGAACGACGTTTTATTAAGTGCTGCATTCGCTAAGCCTATAAAGTCATTGGAAAGAGATAATTGTCATTTCGAGCGAGGGGAGAAATCCCTATGGTGTGACAATTATCGAGGGATTCCTCAGCAGAGGACGCTACTAATGACAATTTCGCGTCTTCGAGCCCGTTTAACCTACTCTATTTACTAGTTGAATACACCATTAAGGCAACGGGGTGACAAAGATCACTAACCAGAGGTGATCAATGATACTTGATTAACTAGGAGGGGGCGTATGATAATGTAGGCGCGTATTGTCTCGTACAGGGCTAACCGGCCGCTTGTTTCGTTACGCATCGCTGCTCCTTTCAGGCGATGGTTGGCTGAATTAATTAAGACAGGTCTTTTTCGTGTTTCATTTGATGCCAGTTGGGCTTAATTCTCGGGCCAACAATTTCGGGGGACAGCGGTGAGCCGATCATATATCTGCGACACAATAACGCGTATCCGGAGACGGCGGATAGCAACACAAACGAACAGTGGAGGCTGTGCTCTGTAATCGACTGGTAGATTGGGGCTTTTAAGCAGGCGTTTGACAGGGCGCCGCTCGCTCCCAGACCAGTCACTTGTTTTGCGTCTCCTGCGTTTAGCGTAGGTCGTTTACTCAGCATGAATAGTTTGGTTCTGGGTATGACTGGAAGTTGGATTGGGGACGCGAAGGAGATTTTGTGATGAACCGTCGCCGGTCGTCTTCTCACCTCACTTCCTCCCATCTCTATCGCCTGGTTTCGACCGTGGTGGCTCTGGCCCTATTGGCCAATGGCATCGCTCCCGTCTTTTTTGGTCTTGGCAGTGTCCAGGCAGCCCCAGCAGGCAACTATCTGAGCCAGCGAGGACAGGTAACGCTGCCCGGGCCGATGAACACGGCCGTTAACCTGTTCAGTGGAAACCTTTATAAGGGACTCGAACTATTCAACTTCGAAGCCCTGCTGCCGCTGCGTTTCGAGCTCAGCTACAATAGCTTGCTGCGAGAGCGCGTTGGGCTGACCGGCTACTATGGCTGGCGGCATAATTACGAAATTGAGTACCTGGAAAATGACGACGGATCCGTCGTCATCCTATGGGGCAACGGCCGTTTCGACCGTTACCGGCCGGCAGGCGGCGGGGTTTATGCTCCTGCGGCCGGGGTGAGTGGATCGCTCTATCGACGCTCGTCCACGGCTTATGAGCTTACCCTCGACGACCAGACCATTTATTATTTCGACAGCGTCCGCCATCCCCGGGTCACGCGCATCCAACACCCATCCGGTCAAGCACTCATCTTCAATTATGACCTCAATGGACTGCTCACCGGGATCAGCCATAGCTTCGGCTATTTTATCGAGCTGCAATATGTGTACAGCAACGAGATCTCTCTGCTGAGGCGGGTCATGGATAAGACGCCGGGGTCAGTACCACGCACATATGATCTGGGCCAGAGCGGGGACGGCAGTTTAGGCTACAGCCTCAACCCGGCCGGAGAAACGACCTTTTTCCTTTACGATAGCGATCACAGACTTACATCTATTGAAGGACCACCCGGCGGCAAGGTCAATATCTTTTACGGCGACGACCGCGTCGGAAGCATGCAAGGTCCCGGCATCAGCCGGAGTTTCTCTAGTTTCATAAACCGCACAGAATACGAGATTCAATCTGTAGCAGCAACGGTCACAGATAGGGTTGGTACTGCCACCTATCGCACTAGCTACGAGATTGACGGCCGGGGGCGCTTGCTAAAACGCACCGATCCCTTCCAGAATACAGTGAGCATCGATTGGGATGATAAGGATAACCCGGTACGGATCGAAGATGAAAAGGGCCATGTCACCCGGTCCACTTACGACGAGCAGGGACATATCCTAAACCTGACCGATCCCCTCAACCGCACCACCAGCTACACATATGATCCGGTCTTTGGTTACGTGACCAGCATAACCGATCCTGAAAACAACGTGACGACGTTTACATACGACGACAGGGGCAACGTGGTGGAGATGCTTCTGCCGTCGGGAGGTTTATACGCGTACACTTACGACTCCAACGGTTTGTTGGCCAGCGAAACCGATCCCAACGGCGCGACTGTCGAATACGATTACGATAGTTTCGGCCATTTGAGCAGTTTACTCGATCCCCTGAACGAGACGACGATCTACGAGTATGACCCGCGCGGCAACCTGATGCGCACGGTCAATCCCAGCGGCGTGGAAGAATTAATGACCTGGGATGCTTTGGACAGGCTCATGACGGCCGGCGATGGCGTCAACCCACCGACGCAGCACAATTACGACGGTGACGGCAATTTACAGTACTGGATCGATCCCAACGGCCATACCTATACCTACGGTTATTCGGACGCAGGTTGGCTGGAGACGGTGGATGATCCCATGGGCCGGCGGACGACGTATGAATATGATGATCGGGGAGATTTGATCGCCTATACCAACGCGGTCGGCGAGACCTGGAGTTATGGCTACGATGCCCTGGGCCGGGAAGCCAGCGAAACAGATCCGGCAGGCCGGACCACAACTTATGGTTATGATGCGGCCGGCAACCTGGGCAGCATCAAAGGCCCGGATGGCTTGACCACTTATTACCAATTTGATGCGGCTAATCAACTCACCGGCGTCAATTTCCCTGATGGCAATGACGAAACTTATCTCTATGACGATAACGGCAACGTCATCAGCGCTGCCAACGACGACGTGACGGTGGAATACAGCTATAACGAATTAGATCTGCCTACCGAAGTCAACGTTACCTCGCACGGCAAGGTCGTGACCTACGACTACGATAATATGGGCCAGGTGGTGGGCATGACTGATCCCGATGGCGGCCAAACGGTCTACACCTATACCCTTCGCAGCGAGCTAGAGAGCGTGGCCGGGTCCGAAGGTGTGGTTTCTTTTTCCTACGACGCGGCCGGGCGGATCGAACGCCAGGACAACGCCAACGGCACCTATACGATTTACGGTTACGACACGACCGGTCGCCCTGAGAGCATTAGCCATCACAAAGGAGACGGCACGGTCATCGACGCCAAGGCGTATGGTTATGACCCGTCCGGCAATACCACCAGCGTGACCGACGGCAGCGGGGCGGCGACCTTCCTCTATGATCCGCTGGAACGGCTGACAGAAGCTAGCTATCCGGGCGGTCCCACCATAAACTACGATTACGACGCGGCCGGTAACCGTACCAGAGAAGAGAACAGCCTTACGGGTCAAACGACCTACGACTATAACCCCAACAGCCAGCTTCTGCTGAAGCAAACGCCGGCGGAAACTATCAGCTTCACCTACGATAAACGGGGCAACCTGGCCAGCCGCCAGGACGCCGTCGGGACCACAACCTATGATTTTGACACAGACAACCGGCTGAGAAGCATCCTGCATCCAGGCGGCAGCGAACAACAGTATCATTATTATCCAGGCCAACAACATCTGCGGCTGGCGCAGATAGATCCGGGCGGCGATATCCAACGCTTCATATACGATGGAGCCAACCCCTTGGTGGTGACCGATGGCGCCGGTTCGACAATAGCCCTCTATACGGCCGGTTTCATCATGGACCTGTGGCTGTCGGTGCGCCAAGGCGGGACTAATTACACTTTCCACCAGGATGCGCCGGGCAGCGTCATCGCCCTCAGCGACGCGGCTGGAGAGGTGGCGGCGACTTATGCCTACGATCCCTTCGGCAATACCTTGAGCAGCAGTGGCAGCGTGGCCAGCCCCTTTGGCTTCAGCGGACGGCCGTATGATCCCTTGAGCGGTCTGTATGATTTCCGGGCCCGTTTATATGACCCTGCCGACGGCCGCTTCCTCAGTCGAGAGCCGGTGCCAAACAGCCGCTTCTTCCCCCAAACTCTGCAACCGTATGCCTATGTGTTTAATAATCCCCTGCGCTACATCGATCCAACTGGCGAGTTTGCTGGCTTACTTAAGGATGTTGCTACCTACTTCGGGGGAGTCAATAAAACAAGCGATGAGAATAGCAAGCGCATCGATGAGATAAATAATTCTTACAGACGGGGCAGAAATAGGGCAAGAAATGCGACTGAACGGTACGAATTAACGTTGCGAACGTATCGTATGCACAAGCGGCACGAACGTTGGAAGATCGGAAAGGCTGGGAAGCATGTAGGGGGTGGGTTCGACGTTATAAGGAAAGTCGCCATCTCGTTTTTCCTCATGCCCAGTAATGCACCATCTGTACCTCAAATTGATCTTGATAAAAGATTAGGCCAAATAAACGATTTACTTTCCGGCCTACTCAATCAAAAACCACGCGCAAAAACAACCGGAGATAGCGGCACCAACGCGGCGGCCAATGAGGCCGACGATCTAGGCCGTCCGCCCATTGGACCGGGCAATGACCATTCGGACGATACCTATTCGGCCGCTTCAGACCAGTTCCCGGCGGCCGGTATTAACGGTTTGGCCGGGTTAGATTTACCGATTCCGGCCGCTCCGACGGCAGCCGGCGCACCCGCCTACCGATCCGCTCCCCGGGTGGCCCTGCTATGGCATGGCTTCGCCGAGCAGGCGGCCGCATTCCTCAAGGCCATCGGCGAACCGTATGACATCCTCACTCCCGACTTCGCGCCGTCGCAGGCGGCTTATTATCCCATGTTGCTCATCCCCTCGGGCGGGCTTTATGGTCTGGATAACGCTCCCAGTTTCCAGGCCCGGCTGCAAGCCTATGTCGATGGCGGCGGCGTCATCCTGGTATCGGCCCAGCAGCACGGCTACGAGTTTGGGGCCCTGCCAGGCGGTTTGACAGGTTACGGTTGGAGCGAGGACCAATCTTGCTTCGCCGCGGCCGTTTCTCTGCCGTTGTTCCACCAGGCCCTGTCCGGCTTCGACGTTGCCCAATTGGATTTGCTGGTGGATGGTTATTTCACCGACTATCCGGACAACGCCACGATCCTGCTGGAGCGCAACAAGAACGGTTATCCGGCGGCGTTGCTTTACCCGGTGGGCGCTGGCTACGTGATGGCTACCACGGCCTACGCCGACTGGGGAAGCAGTAATTACCAGCACACCCAGGACGACCACCGACTGTGGCGCGATCTCATTGCCTGGGCGACGCTTGGGTCGCTGAACAGTTACGATCACACGCTGCCGGAATTTGGGCCGGCAGAAGCGGCGACGGTCGAGGTAACCGTCGATAATGCCAGCGGAGTCGAGGCAAAGACCATACGGCTGATCCTGCTGGACCCGGATAAACAGATAGTGAGCCAGGAAGAAATCAGCCAGGTGGTAGCCGGGAACAGCGCCACGACGCTCAATCATAACCTGACCACGGGGGACGAATTGGGCATTTGGACATTGGATTATGTGTTGCTGGACGAAGACAATAATGCTATACAGTCACAAGCAACCGGTGCAGCTTACGCGGTCAGTGATCCGGCCGAAGCGGTTGGCCCCGATCGACCCTTTGATTTTTGGATAACCGCGCCGACGGAACTGTGGCAGCGGGACGCCAGCGGCGAATTCACTTTTCATGTGCGAAATCGGACCACGGGTCCGATCAGCGACGCCTGGGTGAATTATCTTTTCCACCACCACTATTATGAAGGGGGCAGCGACAATACCTATCGCGATACCCTGAACCTGGGCGCCATCGCCGCCGGCGAAGTGGTGACCCGGACGGTCACCGTGCCCATAAAGACCCCCGACCGCCTTTTCGGCGATCTGTATAGGCCGGGCTCGCCCTATGATACACACCAGGACAGGACCTCCTTCCA
>JAHEJP010000429.1 GCA_024638855.1 Chloroflexota bacterium | reverse complement strand
ATCAGCATGATCAACCGTCGTATTTACAGGCTCCGTCTCTTTCAATGGCTTGGAATACCTCCATGAGAAACACCAATCGATCAAAACCCCCATACTTGACAATGGAAGTCATATCAACGCCCGCGTATTTGGCTGGGTTGGAGCGCTAGCAGAAACCCAGTCCTAATGAAGCGATTGTTATGCATTTCACCAAAATTGCCACCAAGACTTATCTTTAGGTGGACCGAATTCAAGCATATTATCCTCCACGCTACCATTCAGAATAGGGGCGTAGATTGTTGTTCTCTGAGTCCGAAAATCCTCAAACTCCTGTTCACTATGAACTTTTTTGAGCAAATAAGTCTTTTTATCAATCCAAATAGTCGTGGGTATGGCACCTAAAACAACATCACTTATCCGGAAACAGTCAACCCCATCTAAAACATCATCACCAAGCCGCTTTGGTTGGCGAAATCGAATAGCACGGCGCCATGTAATCTCGCTCGGAAGGAGCATAGCTGGGATTCTAATTGCTGATCCACCAGAAACACCAGCTGCCGAAGCTATCGCTCTATCAAGCGACTCATACTTTAATTCTTTATCTACATCCCAATACATTTGTACATCATTACCTTGCAAATGAACTATAAATCTCTGTTCACCAACGTATTGTTTCTTTTCCCTGTACTCAAATCGAAAGCGGTCGGGACGAATAAAAGCAGTAGTGAATGGTTTCTCAACAGTGTACTTTCTATCGGGATGAATAAACACGATCCTTACAACACCTGAATCACTGTAAGATCTGCTGTTACCATATACTTCTGACATACGATTCATAATTTTGTTTGCTGTCAGCTCATCTAAATTAAGTGTTTCAGCGGTAGTCTTATTTTGTATAGTAAAAGACAGTAAAACGGCCAATATTAAAAACAGGCCAACATATCGACCGGGTATTGTGTCAGAGCACATAATGACGTTACCTTTCATAATTCTCAGATGCATAACGCTTAAATCAACGACGCGGCCTTGGCCGCGTCCGACTGCAATTTCTTGTTATGTGGCAAGTGAACATTGTCCGAGTACAACCGCCTAGGCGGTAAAAGCGGGCCCTCAATATTTTTACCTGAGCGGCAAACTTCGGCACTCACCGGACGTTCGTAAAAGACCTCTGAGAGGCTGAAACCGGCTCTCTATAGACACTCAGTTTTTAACAACTCGCAATTTTTTTGGTTGTTTACTTTTGTTCAGAACGAGTTTGATACCGTCGAGCAGTAATTTTTGTGTCCGAGGGGCCAGGTGAGAATGAGATTCTGAAATCTCCTCGAGACTGAACTCGGGATAAGTATCGAACAGCTCCCTCATACTATTCTCAGCTGACTCTAAGTCGCCGACTTGCACATAGCAGGACACTAGGTAGGTCAACGTGGCTTTGTTCTGATTTTCCATCCGGAGAAACGCGTCAATAGCAGAATCGAATCGATGTCCGTAAAAATTTGCAATACCGAGATCCCAGAAGTACCACTCAGGACAGTGCCTATTGAAGTTTATCCCCTGATGGATCAGTTCAATGCCTTCGTCAAGTTGATCCAGGAAACACTGAAAACGACCTTTGGTAACCATAAGGTCTGGGTTGTTGGGGTTTATCTCCAGCGCTTTTTCAATTTCTGCAAAACCCCGGCGAGTATCATGATCCAACATGTAAGCCTCCCCAAGCGCCCAATGGCCCAGCTCGGAATAGGAGCCCTTGGCGATCGATTTTCTCGCAGCTATGAAAGCCTTTTTTACTGATTCGGCGATGTTATTGGTACAACCAAAATCGATCTCTAGCAGGTGCACCCAGGCCCTCCAGGCCCAGGCTTCGCTACTGTTGGCGTCCAGTTCAATAGCCTTATCGAAACAGCCACGGGCAAGTTCAAGAGCTTCACGAGTGAATTTCTCCTTGTAATACATACCCTTGAGGATGTAATCGAATGCGTTGAAGTCGGCGGTAGGTTTCCTTTCTAGCCTTTCTCGCTCGGCAGCCTGTATGACTCCCTGTTTACTCCAGAGCTTTGCAGTAATCGTAGTAGCGATTTCGTCCTGAATATCAATAACACCTCTACCCAGACGATCGAAGTGCTCCGACCATTTGATCTCGCCCGAAATACCGTCCATTAAGTCGACGAACACCCTGGCGCGGTCGCTTTCGCGTTGCACCGATCCACTCAACACGTACCTGACTTCGAGTTCGCGAGCGATGTCGGTTAAACCGATTTTACCCGGATCGTATTCGATACCGGATTTTACCTGCAGTGATGGTATGTGAGACAGGCGTGAACAGATATTTGTCGCCATGCCATCGGAGAAATACACCTGCTCCGGATCGTTGCTTAAATTGGTGAATCTCAGCACCGCTATCGACGGTCTTCCCGATTTTAATGGCGGTCTCGCAGTTTGGCCTTCATTCTGTCGATCGTGGCCGGATATCACATTGACGTCGGCGATGAATTGATAACCGCGTCGATGGATGGTTTTGATGACTCTTTGGCCCTTCCCGCTATCGCCGACAGCCTTGCGGGCCTCTTTGAGTCTTGCATTGATTGCGCTGTCCGATACGATGCGGCCATTCCACAATTGGTCGAGCAACTCCTCGCGCGTCACCACCCGATTTTTATTTTCGATCAGGTAAACTAACAAATCGAAAACCTGTGGCTCGATAGGATGGTTGACCCCGTTTCGTGTCAGGCTGTAGTCGTCCGTGTCTAGGATGAAGTTTTCGCTTTGATATCGCATGACCGGCAATCCGGTTAGGGCTTCGCCTTCCATTATTCGGTCCTCACATTCTAGAGGTTTATTTTCGGGATGTCTCACCAGGGCCATCATAAGCAACATCGACTGGCAATGCGCCCGATTCACGAAAACATCACAACTTCATCACAAGTATTCCTTTACTCCTCATTACTTCCAGCCTATTCACAC
Organism: Chloroflexota bacterium; assembly: GCA_024638855.1. GTDB lineage: Bacteria > Chloroflexota > Anaerolineae > Promineifilales > Promineifilaceae > UBA11865. The sequence continues at coordinate 1,267 of JAHEJP010000429.1, read as the reverse complement.
CCAGAATATCGCTAGACCACGAAACATTAATAGGAGCAGAAAATGTTTAGTCAAAATCAAAAAGCCAACCAGCCCGCGATTTGCAGTCTTATTCCCGGATTCTCGTTTTACGCAGGAATTGGTAGCCATCTGGCCGAATTCTTGGTTGATTTCTTCGAGGCAGTTGCAGATTTAGCCGGCAGATTTCGAACATAGTCCGTTATTTGGCCGTTATCCGCCGCCAAGGCTAACAATGCGGATGGCACCTATGGGCACAGATACCCTTGGTAATCAAGCTCTGAGCGCCTGCTTTGCGACATTTTAAAATTGGCCGAGTATTTTGAGTACTTGCCACATAACGCTCAAATCAGCGGCCCGGCTTTAGCCGCGTCCGCCTGTATTTGAGCGTTATGTGGCTGTTTGATTTTACTAGGGCTGATGTACATGCATCTACTCTAACCTTCACCCGATTTTCTGAGCTCTTATGTGCGCAGGCCGAAATTCACCTGTTTTCAATGTTTCCACTAACACACTCCAGAAAGATTCCCAGGCATTGTTGTAACTTTCAATTCCAACAGTGTCGATAATTTCATCCTTGAGACTTTTAATTAGCTCTAGTTCTTGTTGCGCTTGGCCAAGATACCACTCATTTCGGTCTCGAAGCGTGACATCTATAAATCCTGCATCCCTCAATTTAGTCTCGTATTGGTGAAGCGTTACCATGTCGAATTCGTTGTAGGTAAGTTCAGCAAACTGCTCCATATGCTCTGAGGGATTCTCATATTCTCCTCGCAGCCAGTCGCCGGCCACAAACGATCCACCAGGTTTTAACACGCGAAGAATTTCTGAAAAAAGCATTTGTTTATCGGGTATGTGAAGTAGTGCATCCTTACTAAACACAATATCAAACGAAACATCTTCGAATTTAAAAGGGCCCGGATCTACAAGTGTGAATTTGAGTTTGTCTGAAAGGTTTTCCTCCGAAGCGTATTGTTTCGCCTTTTCCAGCACTGGCTTTTCCACGTCAATGCCAACTACTTCGGCGGCTCCATATTTCTTTACCAATAAAATATCAACTCCACCCATGCCGCATCCTATATCGAGGATTCGTTTTTTCTCGATATCCAAGTCCTGAACTATGAGCGCTAACTCTTGAGGTCCTCCCGCTGAAACGAATCCCTTACCCCAAATCTTTTCGAAGATCGGGAGCTCTGATTCAGGATAAAAATGTTCTTCGTCAGGTCGGTCTAATTGGTCTATGTCCATTTCAGTGATTCCTGCGAAAGCG
>JAHEJP010000428.1 GCA_024638855.1 Chloroflexota bacterium | reverse complement strand
CCTGGTCCGCAGTCACAGTGAGCGCGATGATTTACTCGCTCCATTTACAGGGGTCTATCTCCAGGATAGTAGCCGAATCGAGTTACCATCGTGCCTGCATACGCTCTGGCAAGGTAACAGTACCAACCAAGCCACACTGAAACTGCATGCGGTATTGGATTATCAGAACGGTCTGTTTGACTTGACACTGGCATCGGGGCGTGCCCACGATTGTCCGCTACAAACAGTCGACTTGCCTGCAGGTAGCTTGCGCTTAGCTGATTTAGGCTATTTCAAAGTGAAGGTTTTTGAGCAACTTAATCGTTAGAGAGTCTGGTGGGTTAGCCGGTTGCCGGCCCGAGCCGGTGTTTGGCAAAACGGTCAGGTGATGCATGTTCTGGCATGGCTTAACCAACAAGAAAGTATTTGTATTGACCAAGCTGTTGAATTAATCGCGCAGCGTTTACCCTGCCGCTTGCTAGCGATGCGTGTGCCACCTCAGGTAGCTAAGGAAAGACGGAAACGAGCTCGTGAATCGGCCAAGGCTCGCAAAAAGAGTCGACTCAAGCCTGAAACCCTTGCCCTATGTGACTGGACCATTTTGGTCACTAATCTCCCCCCTGAAGCGTTCACACCTGATGAGATACTCTCTTTACAACGCCTCCGTTGGCAAATCGAACTTCTCTTCAAGTTGTGGAAGACCGATTTATCTATTGATGAATGGCGTTCCCAACAACCGCACCAAATCCTGACCGAAGTCTATGCCAAGCTCTTACTTGCCTTGGTTCAGCATTGGTTGCTGCTCCTTGGCTGCTGGCAGCAAGAAAATCGCTCGCCTGTCAAAGCCGCCAAAGCTTTGCGCAAATATGCCTTTAACATCCTGGCTGCTTTGCCTGACTTCACACAATTGCTTCACGCGCTACGCCTCATTCTTCCTACTCTTGCCCGATGCACGGTCCAAAAAAGAAAAGCGCGCCCCGCTACTTTTCAGCTTTTGGAGCACGCTTTCCCTTAACTTGATGTCTATGGCTCTCCACAGGCGGGAGGGCTTTTTGCTTTCTACGATATCTGGAGACGTACTTCTCCTCGATGTCGGCGAAGGCGACGTTGTCTTTTTCGCCTATGGATCGATCAGAAGTATTGCAGACTGGCAAGAGACTGTCGCCGACTGGCTGGCCCGCCGCAGCATCAGAGGTGACACTTTCTCTGACAGCCACCGTGAGCAGACCGAGGCAGTTCATCAGCTTCGCAGCACGAGTGCGGTGTATCTCGCCGTCATTCTCATCCAGTACGCCCCCGCAGCATCCGCAGCTTCTTTCTTTGAGACATCTATAAGGACATCGAGGTGCTGGCCCTGTAAATGCACAGCGCCCTCAATCAATCACAGGATATCGACCGTTTGCGGGCGCTCTCATCGCGCCAGGCTGATACGGGCTTTGTAACGTTAGTCGGATCGGATCACCATATCCACATCGAGGTTCCAAACCAGTGGGTCGAGGAGGTCGCCACATTCGTTGGGAGCCTTGCACCACGATCGCTTCGATCCACAATAAGATGTTATCCTAGCTCATTACATTATTGTCGACAGTATTACCGAAAAGGATTCGGAACTTGCCCATCAAGCTATGCGAGTGCAACAAGAGCAAACGATGATAAACTACAGAAAATATCTGGTTTCAAAAAAGGCGGCCGTAGCCATATCCCTAAATAGTATCAATTAGCAGTGGCCGGCTCAGAGCCATTGATGGCTGGGCTCGAGAGGCCTGGGCCGCTTAGATTGATACATACAACCGGGCAAACGAGGCTTGTCGCGTCAAGTCTATGCAGACCCCAACGAAAAACGAAGCGTAAGCTGGGAAGGGGGAATAAACATGACAACATTACCGAGTAACTTACATGTCCCAGACCTATCAGGGGAACGCTTCCTTGTTCAGTATCAGGTAACAGGAACAGACGAGGAAGTTTACACTAAAACCAATAATATAATTGTAGAACAAACGGTAGAATTCCCCATCCATCTTATCCCCGACAGCAATATCCTGACCAGTTTGGTTGGGCAGATTGAGCGTTACGAAAAGATCGAAGAGGGACGATTTACGGTCACGATAAGCTACGCAATCGAAACTGCCGGTACAGACTTTTCACAGCTATTGAATGTTATTCAAGGACTTTCTAGCTTGATCCGCGGCATTAGGGTAGAAAAAATGACTTTTCCAGATAGCCTTCTGAGCCTATACAAAGGTCCTCGATTTGGGCTGGAAGGTTGGCGCACAGCGCTGGGAGTCACCGATCGCCCGCTGCTATGCACGGCAATCAAGCCGATGGGTCTAACAATTGATCAAATGGCTGGTATGGCCCATAAATGTGCATTGGGCGGGCTTGATATCATGAAGGACGATCACGGTATCACCAATTTACCTTTCTCTCCATTTAAGGAACGCGTCCCACGCATCGCTGAAGCAGTCGCTGAAGCTAACCGGGAAACAGGCTTAAATAGTATTTACGCCGCAAATATCACTGGACCGGTTCAGCATATTGTTGAACGGGCGATATTTGCGAAAAACGCCGGTGCTACAGCGCTGCTTATCTCCCCAGCGTTGACTGGCTTTGATGCGATGCGTGAGGTTGCTGATGACGACCGCGTCAATTTGCCCATTATGAGTCACCCAACGGTCAGTGGGAATTTTGTGCATAATCCAGATGGTGGGTTTTCATACTATGCTTATTATGGCCAACTGCACCGGTTAGCCGGTGCAGATTCGCCGGTCTTTGTTAATTACGGCGGGCGTTTTCCTACAACCCCTGATGATTGTCAAGGTGTTATTGATGGGTGCCGTATCCCAATGGCGCACATCAAGCCAATGATACCTTGTGCCGGTGGTGGAATGAAATTCGAGAGAGTGTCCGAATTGCTCGATATGTATGGTAAGAATGCGATCTTCCTGGTTGGCGGAGGCCTCCATTCTGCCAGCAATGATCTGATCGAGAATGTGCGAGAGTTTCTGAGACTGGTGCAGTAAGATGGTGTTCACTGAAGAACTTGCCTTTATCTCCGATGGAGACTTTTACGCTCTCAATATCACTGATAGGGTCCTTGAAGTTCTCAAGGCGTCGGGTATTAAAGAAGGTTCTGTTCTAGTTTATTACAGGCATACTACCGGCGCTATTTTGATTATCGAGCACGAGGTAGGTATCTTGGTTGATCTGCAAGATGTCCTCGACGATATCGTTCCGCTGGTACGCGCGTATAAACATCATCTGCGCGGGTATGATTCGAACGGTGCCGCCCACGTCCGTACTGCAATGCTAAACGTTTCAGTCACGATCCCTGTTGCTAATGCTGAACTGTTGATTGGTAGTTATCAAGAGATCATTATGCTCGATATGGATCCCCAGGGCCGCCCTAGAAATGTTATCGTACAAGTCATGGGGGAATGACTGTGCACCGAATCACGCGCCTTGTGTTCTGGTTGGATGGAATTGTTGTCTCGCAGAATTCCGAACACCTAATTAAGCTGGGGATGGCCGGCGTATTCGACGCTTTGATCAATCATTTTGAGCTCAGGCTGGTCTCGAGTTACCCTTCTATGCAGTTAGCAGCTGTAATCTCAAAGAATTCTCTGTCGAAATGGTTTGACGATAGGGCCGTTTATTCTCTGCCTATGCAAATTGTGGACCATCGGGCAATGTTGCAAATGCTAATAGTGGCTGATGTGATTGATCCCGGGAGAAGCTTATGGATTGACCACGATCCCATACGAACGATGCTTGCTGTCCGGCAAGGGATCGACGCCAGTATTTTTGTTGATGCCGAACGCTTATATCGGGATTTGGTGCTTTGGGGAATCATTTCAGTGGATAAATAACACGTGTGGAGCATAAACGCCGCGAAGGGTGCAAAAACCTAGGCCAATGAGTTATGCCTTTTTACAACAAGGGGCCAAGGGTCTTGTAATGGGCCAGAACATTTACGAGCATCCAAATCTGATGCTGGTTACCAGAGCTTTTATGGCGTTGATTCATAATGATGCTACGCTAGAAGAAGCGTGGGATATTTGCCTGGGCATGGGGGGAGAGATTCTTATTATATAATCTGTAGTCTGTGAATGGTTGTAGATTACAGATGAAAAGTCAGAAAGTTGCCAATCTCTCAGAAAGATTGGCAACTTTTTGTTACATTAACAACAACACTGGCGCTTCTACGGCCGCTTTCAAATCAGCTATGAAATAGGCGGC
>JAHEJP010000427.1 GCA_024638855.1 Chloroflexota bacterium | reverse complement strand
CGGTCAACAAAAGTTCTTAACCTATTTTTCAGATATCTTACCGGCCGCCGATGAGGTTTCTGCGGCTAATCTCAGTTTACTGGGTGGCTTCGCCTTCGGCATCTTGGCCCAGGAAGAAACGAAAGACCAACAATGGTCGTTAATGTTGCTTGAGCATGGGCTACAATATCAAGAAATCGTCCGCAATCTGGCGGCCGACGAGCGCCGCCTATTGGCCGATGAGTTGAAGATGGTTTTTTCCCGAATTCCAGCTTCGCTGGAATCAGCGGCTTCGCCGGAGCCAACGGCACAGCCGGAGCCAACGGCACAGCCGGAGCCAACGGCACAGCCGGAGCCAACGGCACAGCCGGAGCCAACGGCCGTATCGATATAATCCCAAGAAACGAACATTACTAAAATTATTCTGAGGAATTTTCTCTAAATGTCTGACACGATTTTCCAACTCAAAGACATCACCAAAATCTACGGCACCGGTGCTGGTGACTTCACCGCCCTGAAAGGCATCACCCTGGACGTGAAAAAGGGTGAATTCTTAGGCATCATCGGCAAATCCGGCGCCGGCAAAACGACGCTGCTCAACATGATCTCCGGCGTCAGCGAGATCACTTCTGGCCAGGTCCTTTTTATCCCGCAGATACAAATTGGGAAAAATGGCCAATCCCCCAAGCCCAGCTCTGCTGGGCCGCCCATCTCCGGTGGGCCCATCTCCATTGGCGATCTAGATCAGGATGAACTGGCCGTCTGGCGCGGCGAAAATATGGGCATCGTTTACCAATCCTTTGAGCTGATGCCGCAAATAGATCTGGTGAACAACATTATGATGCCCCAAGAATTTGCCGGGCATTTCCGACCGGGCCCCAGCCGCGAACAGGCGCTGGAGCTGCTAAACATCGTCGAACTGAGCGAACATGCCAACAAGCTACCTGCCCACACTTCGGGCGGTCAAAAACAGCGCGTGGCCATCGCCCGGGCCCTGGTAAACGATCCCCCCGTCATCGTCGCCGATGAGCCCACCGGAAACTTGGATTCGGTAACGGCCGAGACTATCTTTAACATCTTCTGCAGGTTGGTCGATCAAGGCAAGACCGTCATCATGGTCACCCATGACACGGAGTTAATCCCCCGTTTTTCTCGTAGCCTTCATATTTCTGACGGTGAACTGGTAGATGAAGCTGCTAGCGCTGCTTATAAGGGAGAATCGGCCGGCGCTCATATAGAAGAACCTGCGGCCCCGATTACGATAGAATCGTCTCCGGAACCGGCCATATCCATTAACGACTCTCCGCAGAAACCCTTACTTGCCAACTTCAAAACATCAACAAATCATGACACCTCAAAGGCTGCCATTTGCCTGGAAAACGTCGTCAAAACATACGTCAACGCCGCCGGCAGTTTTACGGCCTTAAAAGGTATCGACCTGGATATTGAATACGGGCAGTTTGTGTCGCTGGTGGGCAAATCGGGCAGCGGCAAATCGACATTACTGAACATGCTGACCGGTATCGACCACCCGACTTCCGGGTGCGTTACCATCGGCGGCGAAGACATCTACAGCCTATCGGAAAGCAAACGAGCCCTGTGGCGTGGGCGCAACGTCGGTATTGTCTTCCAGTTTTTTCAACTGCTACCCACGCTGACCCTGTTGGAAAATACCATATTGCCGATGGATTACTGCGGCGTCTATGATTATCAAGAACGCCCCGCTCGCGCTTTGGAACTACTCAAGATGGTCGGCCTGGAAGAGCACGTCCATGATTTACCGGCCAACGTATCCAATGGACAGCAGCAGGCGGCCGCCATTGCCCGGTCACTGGCAACCGACCCGCCAATCATCGTCGCCGATGAACCAACCGGCAATTTGGACACGCGCTCGGCCGATGTCGTGATTGGCGTATTCCAAGAACTGGCATTGCGGGGAAAGACCATCTTGATCGTCACCCACGACCCCTCCCTGACCAGCCGCACCGATCGCACCGTCATCATTTCCGACGGCGAGTTAATTGACCCCATAGTTTCCAGTACGTTGCCGACCCTCGACCACCCACAAATGCTGCAAGCGACTCACGATTTGGAAAAACGTTTATATGAACCGGGAGAAACCATCATTCGCCAGGGGGATTTAGTCAACCATTTATATATAGTCGTCAACGGCAATGTGACCGTGCGCCCCGACGGCCTTCCTGAAAGCGAAATGGCCGGCATAAAGTTGGCGCCGAATCAATTCTTCGGCGAAGTAGAGCTGATGGACGGCGAACATGCCATCGCCACGGTCCATGCAGGCGATGATCCCGTCGAACTAGCCCTTCTAACAAAAGATCATTTTTACAAAATTATGGCTGAATCACCGAATACCATGGCCCTTGTGGAAGATATCGCTCGCCAACGCCGCGAAGAAAATCTGGCCCACCTCCAGTTAAGAGTGAAAGCATGAATCTAAAATTTTTCCGCCCTAGTTGGCGTAAAGTGCTGGCCGACTTTTGGGGCAGCAAAACCCGTACGTTGCTCGTCGTCGCCTCCATTGCTGTGGGCGTTTTCGCCATCGGTGCGATCACGACGACCTATATGATCATGTCGGAAGATATCGCCGTTGGTTATGCCGCTGCCCAGCCGGCCAACATCGAAATCGTCACCGACCCCTTCGACAGCACGTTGCTAAAATCCATCGAACGCATACCGGGCGTATCGGCCGCTGAAGGTCGTCAGATGCTCGCGGTCCGTGCCGGCCTGGATGGCAAAACCTGGAAACCTTTGGATGTGGTCGCCACTGATGATTTCAAGACGGCCAACATGAATCTAATTACCCCCTTTAAGGGCACCATTTATCCCAATGACCGGGAACTCATGGTGCGCGAGAGTATGATGAACAGTTCGGGCCTGGTAACGGGCGACCAGGCCTTGGTTCAGCTGCCCGATGGCACCATACGCTCCATGCCCGTGGTCGGCGAGGTCGGTGACCAGTACGCCTCCGGGGATTTTGCCGCCCCACCCCGGGGATATATCACTCTAGACACGGCCGAATGGTTGGGGGGTCATAACGATTTCAATCGTCTCTATGTCCAGGTGAAAGACGGGGAAGATGAAGATGCCATTGCCGCTGTTACCGTACAGGTAGAAGACAAGCTGGAGCGCACCGGGCGGGGCATCTATCGCACCAGCACCAACCTGACCACCGAACATCCTCTGGCCTCTCTAATTCTGGCTATGCTTAGCGTGTTGCTAGCCTTGGGCGTGTTAGTCATGCTCTTGAGCAGTTCCCTGATCATCAACACCCTGAACGCCTTGCTCGCCCAGCACCGGCGCCAGATTGGGGTGATGAAGCTGGTTGGCGCGCGCAGTGGCCAAATTTCGGTCATGTATATCGCCTTGATCATCGCCTACGGCCTTGTTGCCCTGGTGATTGCTGTGCCCTTGGGATTGCTCGCCGGTTATGCATTAGCTTCATTCACCAGCAATATGATGAGCATCGAACTTCAAGGCTTTCGCATCGTTCCCGCTACCATCATCGTGCAAGTCATCGTCGCCTTTGGGGTGCCCTTATTCGCCGGATATTTCCCGGTCAATAGAGGGTCAAAGACCACCGTTCGCCGGGCTATCAGCGAAGAAGGTGCTGGGGAACCAACAACCAGTACGGGTTTGTTGGATCAGCTTGGTATCTGGCTGAAATGGTTGTCCCGGCCGTTAATACTCTCCATACGCAACACCTTCCGGCGTAAAGGGCGTTTGGCCTTGACCTTGTTCACCCTCATCATTGGTGGTGCCATCTTCATCGCCGTCTTTAACGTGCGCACATCGCTCAACAATTTCATGGACATGATGGGCGAGCACTTTCTAGCCGATGTCATGGTGACCTTCAACCAACCTTATCGCACGGCGCAAGTAGAGCGGGAAATGTATCAAATTCCTGGCGTCGAGGAAGTGGAAGGCTGGGTTTATGCCACAGCCGAATTTGTGGACGACAATGACAATTACGTGGCCAACGCCATCGTTGCCGGCCCGCCAGGTGATACGACGCTATTGGACGCCAACGTGATTGCTGGGCGTTGGCTGCTGCCCGAAGATGAAAAAGCCCTCGTCGTCTCAGATGCTATTTGGAAAAAATATCCCGATCTCCAGCCCGGCGACACCATCCGGGTCGACTTTCCGGGCCAGGGCATTGAAGAGTGGCCGGTTGTCGGTGTTTTCCGTTTCATCGACATGGCCGCCGATTTACTCGTCTATACAAATTATGACACCATCG
>JAHEJP010000083.1 GCA_024638855.1 Chloroflexota bacterium | reverse complement strand
GCGCGGCTTGGATGGTATACTCCTTATGAGAAGAAGGGGGCGTGGCTACATAGACAGTATTCACCTCAGGGTCTTCAATTAATGCTTGGGCGTTGTCATACCATTTTGGAACTCCATGTCGCTGAGCATAATCTCGAGCCAGCTCTCTATTGCGCCTCATTACTGCTACTAACTCCGAGTTGCGCGCTCTTTGTAACCCGGGACCACTTTTTACCTCAGTCACATTCCCACATCCGACAATGCCCCAGCGAATTGTTTGCATCTGTCCTCCTCGCTTATCCCCCAAATTCATCCCTACCTCGGTTCGCCAATGCCCTCTAACGTTAGTTCCTGCGCCCGATGGCAGCTGACGAAGTGTTCCGGTCTGAGTTCGGTCAGTTCCGGCGCTTCCTTGGAGCAGATATCAATAGCAAATTGGCAGCGCGGGTGGAAGTAGCAGCCGGACGGTGGGTTGGCAGGGCTAGGAACATCACCTTCCAGCTCGATCATGGCCGAACGTATGCGCGGATCGGCGACAGGTACGGCCTCCATGAGCGCAGCCGTATAAGGATGCAGAGGCTGATAATAAAGTTCGTCGGTGGGCGATATCTCTGCGATTTTGCCCACGTACATCACTGCCACCCGGTCGCTAATATGTTTGACGACGCTGAGGTCATGGGCCACAAACAGATAAGTTAGATTGAGTTTTTGCTGCAAATCCAACATCAAATTTAGCACTTGGGCCTGAACAGAAACATCCAAGGCTGAGACAGGTTCATCCGCCACGATCAGGCGTGGATTTAAGGCCAAGGCGCGGGCGATGACAATGCGCTGCCGCTGGCCTCCGCTGAAGGCATGCGGGAAGCGCTGCATATACTCGGGACGCAGCCCGACCAACTGCAGAAGTTCCCGCACACGCTCCGTCCGTTCCTCGCGATTGGTCATTTGCTGGATCACAAAAAGGGGCTCGCCAACAATATCCAGGATGTTGTGACGCGGATTGAGCGAGGCGTACGGATCCTGAAAAATCATTTGAATCTCAGCGCGCAAGAACCGCATTTCTTCTTCCGGTAGGGTGGCAATATCGACCGTTCGGCCGTCGTTGGTGAGAAAGCGGATTTCTCCCGCCGTTGGTTCTACCGCGCGCAGAATACAGCGCGCCGTGGTGGTCTTGCCGCAACCGCTTTCACCGACCAGACCGAGGGTTTCCCCTTCATTTATGAAGAAGCTCACACCATCGACCGCTCGAACCTGGCCAACCACGCGCTTAAAAAAGCCCTTATTGATGGGGAAATATTTCTTGAGATTATTAACTTCGAGTAAAACAGGCTTGTTGCCGTTGCTTGATTCCGCCATGGGGTTTACCTAATTGACTGGAACTTGCGCTCTCGCTTTTTGCAGGGCCGATTCATCCTCCTGCTCCTCTTCTTCTGAGCTGTTGTGGTGTATAAAGCAGCTGACTGACTGCCGATCGTTGACAGGTTCTAAAACAGGCGTGCGCTTGTCGCATATACCAGGCATGAAGGATCGGCAACGAGGGTAAAAAGGACAGCCAGCCGGTCGGTTGAAAGGATGCGGGATAGAACCCTCGATTGTCGGCAGGAACTCTTTGGATAGTTGGTGGATGGTGGGGATTGACTCGAGCAGAGCTATGGTATAGGGATGCTTGGGATTATGGAAAATATCATCTACCGGTCCTGTCTCGGCAATGCGGCCCAGGTACATGACCACCACATAGTCCGCAATCTGGGCGATCACGCCTAGATCATGGGTGATAAAGATAATCGACATATCCCGCTCGCGCTGCAAGCGGCGCAGCAGGTTAAGGACCTGCGCCTGGGTGGTGACGTCAATCGCCGTCGTCGGTTCGTCGGCGATCAACAAACGGGGACTGCAGGAGAGGGCCATGGCGATCATGGCCCGCTGGCGCAAACCGCCGCTCAGCTCCCAGGAGTAGGCGTCCAAACGCTGTTCAGGACTGGGCATACCGACCTCGTGCAGGCGTTCAATAGCGATACGTTCCGCTTCGCGCTTGCTCACATCCATGTGCAGGCGCACCGCCTCGACCAGCTGGTTGCCAATGGTGTGTACCGGGCTAAATGAGGCCATCGGCTCTTGCGGGATCATGGCGATTTCGCCACCGCGTATGGAGCGCATCCGCTTCCCTTGAGGGTCCAACTGGGCAAAGTCGAGCAGTTCTTCCTGACCATTTCCCAAGCGATGCCACCACAAGATTTCTCCATCGATGATCCTTCCCGGTTTCTGAATGATGCGCAGCACCGACTTGATAGTCACGCTCTTGCCACAACCGCTTTCGCCAACGACGCCCACCACTTGACCTTCGTGCACGTCAAAGCTGACGCCGTCCACGGCTTGTGCAGTGCCCTCGTCCATCTCGAAGTACGTCTTCAAATTTCTAATCGACAGTAGCGTTTTCTTCTCGTTTTCCATTACAGTTCTTTTCTCTTGCACCTATCTTAACTACCAACCTTTGAAGGACCCATCCGCCTTAGTGGCTGTAGGGATCGGCGGCGTCTCGCAAACCATCACCCATGATATTCATGGTCAAAACGGTGATGACCACCGCCAGGCCAGGCAACAGCAGCCAAGGCGCCAGGGCGATCGACTGCAAGTTCTGCGCTTCCTGCAGCAGCACGCCATAACTAATTGCCGGGGGCCGCAAACCCAAACCCAAGAAACTGAGAAAGGTTTCGCTGATGATCATCACTGGGATGGCCAGGGTTACCGCTGCGATGACATGGCTATACGTGGTGGGGAGCATATGGCGGAATACCACGCGCGCTTCTTTAGCTCCAGATAGCTTGGCGGCAACTACGTAGTCTTCTTCGCGCAGGGATAGAAAACGGCTGCGAATTTCGCGGGCGAGCGTGGTCCAGCCGATTAAGGCCAGGATAATGGTAATCGCCAGATAGGTTTGCTCCACCGACCAGGTGCGGGGCATGGCGGCCGTCAAGGCCAGCCAGATTGGTATAGCCGGTAGTGATTGCAGGAGTTCGATCAGACGCTGGATAATCATGTCCAGCGTACCACCATAATATCCGGAGAGCCCTCCCAGTACGATGCCCAGAATGGTGCTGATTATCACCGCAAGCAGGCCGATGGATAAAGACGTCCGGCTGGCATACATCAGTCGCGACCATTGATCACGTCCCAGCCGATCGGTGCCCAGCAAGTGAAAAGACTCTTCCGATGCGGGATCGGCGAGGCCAAAAAGATGCCAATCGATTTCAAACAGCCCCAGCACCTCGTAGGGGTAACCGCGAGCGAAAAGTTGTAAATAGATCTTCTTCTCGTAGTTGGTCTGCCATTCCATGCGCAGCGTCTCCTGGTTGCGAACACCCTCGACAGCATCCACATACAACTGCAGCTGTCCATTATTGAAGAAATGCAGTCGCTGCGGCGGAATAAATAACTCGGTGGCAAATGATTTATGCGGATCCTGCGTGCTGAAAAAGCCGGGCAAAATGGCTACCACGACTATCAAGATGACAACCAGAATACTAAAAAGCGCCAAACGGTGCTTCTTAAAACGCCACCACACCAATTTCCAGTTCGGCGCGACATAGATTGAGTCAGCTTCTTGCCCGGACACAGGCAGATCATCGTAAACAGCGTCGTCAGGCGGATGCAGGGCGATCTCGGGATCTGGGGCTATACGGGAAGGATCGACACTCATAGGCTGGTCACTCCATGCGTATGCGCGGGTCAAGCCACGCCAACAGAACATCGGATATGAGGGTGCCGATGATGGCCAGGAAAAGATAAATCATGACAATGGTTCCGGCCAGGAACATGTCCTGGCTGATTAAGGAACGTAGCAGCATGGGACCGATGGTAGGCAAGTTTAGCACGGTGGCGACGATGACGCTGCCGGAGAAGATCAGGGGTAAGTACCAGCCAATGGTACTGACCAGGGGATTGATGGCCAGGCGCACCGGGTACTTCAAAACCAGCTTCCACTCAGAGAGGCCCTTGGCGCGCGCCATTTCCACATACGGCTTTTTCAGTTCATCCAGCAGGTTGGCGCGCATGATACGCGCCAGACGCGCCGTGCCATCCAGGCCGAGGATGATCATAGGCAGCCACATATGGCTCAGTAGGTCACGCACACGGCCCATCGTCCAGGGCGCGTCAATATACTCCGGAGAGAACAGCCCGGTTACACTTACGCCGAAGCGGGAAAAGGCGATCCACATGAGGATCAACGCCGTCATAAACGTCGGCGTGGCTACGCCGAAATAGTTAAAAATGGTAAAGAAATAATCGAGGAATGAGTACTGTTTCACGGCCGATATGATGCCGATAGGTATGGCCAATAGCCAGGTGAAAGCAAACGTAAAAAGACCCAGGATGACGGTTAAGACAATGCGCTCGCCGATTAGCTCCTTAATAGGTTTTTGCCAATCAAGAGAGAAACCAAGATCGCCGGTGACCAGGCGCTGCATCCACTTGAGATACTGCACAAACATCGGCTGATCAAGCCCATACCGTTCGCGCAGGGCATCGATCTGCGCCTGATCGATGGCTGAGCCGGAGGCAGCCAAATCGGCGATATACGTCGTTATATAATCTCCAGGAGGAGCCTGGATGATTACAAAAGAGAAGATCGAGAAGATCACCAGCAATAAGGGCAATAACAGCAGACGCTTGACAATGTATTTGGACATTCGGGTACCCTTAGCGTAAGTCCAGATTAGGGATGTCAGATTGGGCCCTTGCCGATGAAGGACCCAATCTGATTGTTACGCCAGTCGATAGCGGGCGACCAAAAGGGTTGCCCCTACCGATATTAATGATACTACTGGGTGAAGAAGTACTGCTCGGGACGGGTGTCGCCAGGTGTACGCAAAGGCCAGTCGTTGCCGGCAACCTCGGGTACATTCATGAGGTTGTCATTGACAACGAGCACACCCTGAACCATCGGTGTTAGGCCAACAGTGCCAATCTCGTACAGGCTGTCTGCCCAGAGCTGGAACAGCTCCTGCGCCAGCTCGATCTGGCGATCGCGGTCGGACACTTTCGCCTCGTCGATGATCTCCACCATACGCTTGATATCGTCCGGCGGCTCCAGACCCTCGGCGCCATCGGTTTCGTACCACACACGATAGAGAGGTCCCCAGGTCAAAGCGATATCGCTTCGGATATCCTGCTTGGGCTGCCCGCTAAAGGGAAAGCCAGTGGTGTCATCGTTCCAAATTTCAGACACTAGCTCGTTGTTGGGTCTCATCGCGAAATGGGTGTTGCGTTCACGGAGCTCAACATGGGCGCGAATGCCCACTTCTACCCAGTCTTCGACGATCAATTGGGCAATGTCGGGCCAGTTGGCAAACTGGGGCACGACGCCAATTTCGATGTCTAGCCGCTCGCCGCTGGGCAGCGTACGGAACCCATCACCATCGCGCTCGGTAAGACCCAGGCCGTCGAGCAAGTCATTGGCCGTGTCCAGATCAAGCTCCGTATACTTGAATGCGTACTCATCCCCGGGATAGTAAGGATGGAATGGCGCGGGTACGGGCTGGCGCGCCTCGCCAATGCCAAAGAAGGCGGATTCTTTGATCGCTTCACGATCGATGGCATGTGACAGGGCAACACGGAAATCCTTTTCCTGGAAGAGTGCGCCGAGCTCCGGCTCATTGGCGATCCAGGTCTGGTTGAGCATAACCACTGCGTCGGAGCCGCCAAAGGTCGGCCAGGTAACGACGTGGTAGTTGCCGGCATCTTCATTCTCTTTGAGCACCGGATAGGAGCTCATTTGGATGTGCCGGCCCTGCATATCGATCTCGCCGGCCACGGCGGCCAGGTTCAGGGCCTCCGGATCTGCGTAGAAGATGAAGCGTACTTCGTCGATATAGGGCAGCTGGTTGCCTTCCGCATCGACGGCAAAATAGTACGGGTTGCGGGAAAGGGTAAAAACCTGATCGGCTACCGATGTGCCTGTGGGCATCCAGGCGGCCGTGGTCGGGCGCGTGCCGCTCATATGCGGGAAGGCCTGTACGGCAAAGAGTTCAACCCACGTGTCGAACCCCGCTTCGTCAACCTTGTCCTGAAGTTCCGCCTCATCGGCAAACTCCGGATGGTAATCCATCATGTAATGAGCAGGTACAAAGGCCAGGTTGGATATGGCACGGTCGGCGCCATCTTTATTGGCCAGATCGAGCAAGTAGGCGGTGTTGGGCCCAGCGAATATCCACTTGACCGTGTAATCGTCGACCTTTTCAACCACGACAGTGGAGCCATCCGGGTTCTGCATCCAGAGGGGAACGGTTGGATTGAGATCCTCGTTCAGGAGAATGTGCTCGTACCAGAACATGATGTCGTCGGCCGTGAACGGTTCACCATCCGACCATTTCATGCCTTCGCGCAGGAAAATGGTCCATTCGCTGAAATCATCATTGGACTCCCACCCTTTGGCGATGTGTGGAATAACCTCGCTGCCGTCGGGTGCGTAGCGCACCAAGGCATCGTAAACTACCCGTGTGTAGTTATTGTGATCGCCAGGGCCAAGAAAAGCACGACGTAAGGTGCCACCATACTGGCCAACTTCGTCAACCACTTCTTCTACCAAAGGCTCAGTGGGTAAGCGCTCGTCGACTGGCGGCAGCTCACCGGCAGCCACCATATCGGCCAACATGGGCGCTTCATTGTACATTGATTCGGCCATTGGCTCTTCGGCTGGTTCTTCAGCTGGCTCTTCGGCTGGTTCTTCGGCTGGTTCCTCAGCTGGCTCCTCGGCTGGTTCTTCAGCCGGCTCTTCTGCGGGGGCCTCAGCCGGCTCTTCTGTGGGGGCTTCAGCCGGCTCTTCTGTGGGGGCCGCTGGAGCTGGCGCTTCCTCTGTGGGTGCGCCGCCGCAGGATGCCAATAACAGACTGATAACCAGCAACAGGCTGATTCCGATCATCAGACTCCAAATCGATCTTGATTTGGATTTCTCCTTCAATCTCTTAATCTTCATTTTCGTCCTCCATGAAAAACGTGATCTAGTTACCATGAAAATTCCGAAATCATCTTTTCAACCGGTGAAGACATTGTAATCACCAGCAAGAGTGAAAAAATGGCCTCGTTTTACGAGCGCCGTTCGGCGACTCTGTACATCTCTTCTTCTTGTCTTGTGGTTCTACAATCAATCACCTCCTCGTGTATTTGCGACCAATAAAAGCGAGAGAAGTTTTTGTTTATGGCTGATTAGACATCAGGTAAACTATAGTCTTAGGTTCACGCTGCGGTGGCAAACTGTGTCGCTGAAGTACTGGCGCGAATTACAAGCTCAGGCTTGACCACGATCTCGTCACACTTATCCTCTTGGTCGTTGATACAATCAAGCAACATCGATACTGCCATACTTCCCAACTCTTTACGAGGTGCGTGGCAGGTAGTCAAAGCAGGTGACACCACACTTGCCAGCATAATGTCATCAAAGCCAGCAATGGCGATATCTTCGGGCACGCTCCTTCCAGAAGCAGCACAATATCTAAGCGCACCTAAAGCTACCAGATCGTTATAACATAATAGGGCTGATAATTCTGGGCGTTTGTTGAGTAGTAAATGCGCAGCTTTTTCACCATCTTCGACGGTAGGAAGGCAATGTTGCACCCAATCGTCTTCGGGCTCAATACCTGCCTCTGCAAGGGCTTGTTCATAGCCTTGTAATCGTTTAATGCCGCTGTAAGAAGTGAAAGGTCCGGCCACAAAGCCGATAGCCGTGTGTCCCATTTTTATGAGATGCTGGCTGGCTAAATAACCTCCCAGGAGATCGTCTACCAAGACTGCTGGAAACCTAATTTCTTTGAAACGCCGATTCACGAGTACTACGGCTCGGAATTGGGAGAGGGCCGTCTGTATAGGCGCCTCTTTTTGACGGAGACCACAGACGATCACGCCATCAACATACCTCTCGTGTAGCATATTCAATACCTCGATCTCACGCGAGGCATCTTCGCCCGTATTGCATAATAAGATAATGTACTTGTTGGCAGAAGCCACTTGCTCGGCCCCGCGGGCAATGGCTGAGAAGAAGGGGTTGGATATATCGGGGACCACCAGACCGATCGTCGCCGTACGGGCCGTAACCAGACTCCTGGCAATGTGACTGGGTCTGTAGCCGGTTTCGTCGATGACTTGCTGGACGCGCTCCCTCGTGGCGTCACGAACGTCCGGCCGGTTATTGATAACGCGCGATACTGTCTGGTAGGAGACCCCAGCCAATTCAGCTACATCATCAATGGTCACTCGGCGGCGGCTCATAGGCGTTCCATCGGGTGAGTAAATAGCAAAAAAGTGTTAAAATGTGAGCGCTCACGGAATCATCATTCTTAGGGTACTTTAAAAATTATCGCTTGTCAATATACCAAGTCCAAACTAGAATGTTGTGTAAAGAATCAGGCACCAGTTTGGTTAGGCGGACTGATAAACCCACTCTTCAGAACTCTTGGCTGCAAGTCACCAACAATGAAACCTAACATCATTTTTATTATGGCTGACGACCTGGGCTACGGAGACCTAGGATGTTACGGCGCAACCAAAATCCCCACGCCCAATATTGACCGAATAGCCCACGAAGGTATGTATTTTACCGATGCCCATGCATCTTCGGCGTTGTGTACGCCGAGCCGCTACAGTATCCTCACCGGGCGGTACTGCTGGCGAAGCCGGCTGAAACGAGGTGTATTGTGGGGCTTTAGCTCGCCACTGATCGAACCTGACCGCCCTACAGTCGCCAGGCTGCTTAAACAGCACGGTTACGCCACTGCCAGCATCGGCAAATGGCACCTTGGTCTGAATTGGACCACGATTGACGGCAGCGAACCTGATCCCATTGGGAACGGCCGAAACATCGACTACACAGCTCCTCTCACCGGCGGACCGAACAGCCTTGGCTTTGATTACGGCTTCAATATTTCCGGCTCGCTAGATATGGCTCCCTACTGCTTTATCGAGAACGGCCGTGTAGTGGATCTGCCCACGGTTGAAAAAGACCCCTACAATCCGCAGCAGCGCCCAGGTCTCATGCCCCCCACCTGGCAAGACGAAGCAGTTGATATCACTTTTACTCAGAAAGCTGTGGCCTGGATTGAAAAACGCGCAGAGGAGGATCGACCTCTCTTCCTTTACCTCACCCCCTCGGCACCCCATCGTCCCTGCATGCCCCCCGACTTTATCAAGGGCCGCAGTAGCGCCGGACAGCGCGGCGACATGATCACCCTGTTCGACTGGATAGTCGGGCAGATTGATGAAGTGCTGCTGCGTCATAATTTAACAGACAACACGCTGCTCATTATCACCAGCGACAATGGCGCCCAAACAACAGACTACTATGGCAAATCCTGGGACCACAATGCCAATGGCGATCTGCGTGGCCAAAAAGCAGATATCTGGGACGGTGGTCATCGCGAACCATTCGTTGTACGCTGGCCAAATCACGTAGCCAAAGGCAGTATTAGTCACCAACTCATTTGCCTTGGCGACCTTTTAGCTACCTGTGCCGCAATCGTAGACGATACGCTGCCAGTGGACGCAGGAACAGACAGCCACAACATTTTGCCTGTTTTACATGGGTACGAAGAACCAATACGTGACACACTGATACATCACTCTGGCGATGGCATGTTCTCCATTCGGCGCGGTGCGTGGAAACTCATCGAAGGACTTGGTTCCGGTGGTTTCACCAAACCCGCCCGCATTGAGCCACAACCAGACGAGCCAACCGGTCAGCTATATAACATCGCTGAAGATCTTGGTGAGCAGCACAATCGTTGGCTGGAACATCCGAAGATTGTGGCTGAATTGAGCAAGGTATTGGCAGAAATAGTTGCAACGCCTGATATTTAAAACCACGCCTCATTGTTAGCCAAAGAAATACCTCAAATGACCACCATGCTATCATTTTCTTTATTCCACTTATCGGGCGTTTCTTGCACTAATCCGCTGGCGGCAAAATCATTTTGCAGCACCTGGTTCATAACGCTCTGTATCCTAAACTCGCCGCATTTTGATGGTTTCATCTATGGTAAGTAATCGCTAATGGCCCCCGGCAGTACAAATGTTAATGGAGCAGAAAGAGGGCTAGTAATATCATCGGGAGACGGTTTTTCGATGATTCGGCCGATGTGCCCGTTATGCTGAAACTGCACGCTGCTGCTGGCGATGATTTCTTCCGATGGTAGTTTTTTTAAGCTGATGGTCATATCAGTACCGTTGTCCAGATGGGCGATAACCAGGTTCACCAGGTAGTCGGACATCAGAATATAATCAGTAGCAGTCAGAATGAACGGCCGTTCTCTGACAAATAGCCCGGGTAAAAGGATACAGCCGTTTGTAAGGCATGGGCCGTCCCAACCAGAGGTGGTTGGCGACAATAAGCGGCGGTTAAACTCCAGGCAGAGCCATCGCCCACAAATTTCTCGATTTGCTCGCTCATATGGTGCGTAACAATACACACATTGCGAATATCGGCCTCAGCGACTGCGGTAAGTATGTAATTCAGAGTAGCACGGCCGTTAACTGGCAGTAACGACTTGGGCATGATATCCGTATACGGGAATAGACGGTATCACGATCCGCTGCCAGTAGAACGGCTGTGATCGGCTTTTGGTTCATGACGACACCCCGTTTTCTACCTGGTAAACTGCTGCTTTTTTAGCCAATTTAGGGTACATCCTGCTGTATGTCGCCAGGATCTGGAAAGCGGCCGTTTCTGCCTGGGCGCGGTCTGCCAGGCCAATGACGCAGCCGCCGTGACCAGCGCCGCTGAAACGACTGCCGTATATGCCTGTGGAAGCACTGACAATTTGATGCAGGGCGATGATTTCCTCCTGTCCAGATTCATACTCGTGTATCGAACTTGCGCAAGAATCATTCATAAGCGATCCGAAGCGAGCGAAGTCGCTCTCCCGCCACGCTTGCACCCCTGCAGAAACCCGGGCCACTTCGCCAAAGTAGTGAGACGCGCGACGGCGCAGATTGTCGGGCATAGCGTCGGCGCAGTCGGTAAAAACTTCTTGCGGCACATCGGAAAGCACAGCAGCCTCTGGTGACAGCCACCGTGCTGCTGCCCTACATTCAGCGACACTATGGTTGTAACCACCGCTCCTTGTCAATTCACGGACAACGCCGGAATGCACGATAAGCCAGACCACATCGTCCGCTTGCGGCGGATCGGGAATAGGCCGCGATTGGCGGTGGCGAGTATCAATATAGACCAGTTCATTATTCCGCCCAAATAGAATGCTGCTCTGATCAAGAATCCCGTTTTGTAGACCTAAAAAGGCATGCTCAAGCTGGTAATCTAACTCCACCAAATTGGTAGCGGTCAGCAAGATGTTGTTGGCATCGGCAAGCGCCTGCAGATACGCGAGGCCCACTGCTGCTGATGAACTTAGACCGGCGCCGATCAGAGTGCCGCTGGCCACGCCGATAAAACCGCGTGTTACGGTATGATTCTGGGTCAATGCCAGCGCAGCAGCCTGTGCATAACGTGCCCAATGATCAGGCTGCACATCCGCACCAATTGCAAACGTGACCGGGCCACTGAAGTTTGTGCTGCCCAAACGAATTTCTGGTTCAGGATGTGGGTCGTAAACAAGGACTGTGCCAGTGTTGATAATCCGTCCGAGGACATGACCGCCTTGATGATCGACGTGGGCCCCCAAGGGGCAGATGCGATAGGGCACAAAGAGTTGGCGGATCGCAGCGGGATCGATTGGAAACGTGCCTACAAAGAGGTCCATTGCCGCCGTCACCTGTTCACTTACTAAGGGAAAAAATTGTAGCACCAAGCACTCCAGAAATAAGGCAAATACGCCCTATAAATCTTCAATATATCGGTTTGAGTAGATTATCGACCGGGCTATCCTGGTTCTTACTGAGGATATCTCTTTCTTTTGAAACAATGTTAATCATAATAATATTTGACGAGGAAGCTAAGCCAGCAACGGTCCGTCAATCTTACATTAAACAACGCGTACCCTGCAATAACTACAGCTAGCCTGTTGTGCTCGAGAAATCCTACTTAAGCTGACCAGTTTC
The DNA here is from genome assembly GCA_024638855.1 of Chloroflexota bacterium. Lineage (GTDB taxonomy): Bacteria > Chloroflexota > Anaerolineae > Promineifilales > Promineifilaceae > UBA11865. Next base: position 3,791 of record JAHEJP010000083.1, on the reverse strand, counting down.
TTGCTTCTGATAGAAGCAAGGCCAACCCTTGTTGAGGTAAGGAACGAGTTATCTGGTCGGCCGTCGCTCACGTCTTCTCTGTAATACTCGAACTGATAAATGTCAGTCCCATGTCTGATCATGACAAGGATCTTGAGATTCGTTTGTTGCCTGCCAGCTAAGCATCGCCGAACTCAAGTAAAATCGAACCATAAAGCCCAACCGTATTGAATAACTGACTAGAGCAGTTCTGAGATCCAGACTGAAGCGAGATACCAATCGCTCCACGAATCAACTGCGATCCTCGCTCAGGCTTTTTTCGCACAAACAGTCTTTCACTAGCACGGTGAATACTGTCCAGAGCGAAAAACACAAACAACGTATCGAGGCGATCCGCTGGGAACATGCCGTACCTTCTTTTTATCCGCCGCACGAAGCGGTACTTGCCCACTCGGCCGAACGTCTACTGGCAGTATAACATGAAGCCTATCCACCGATTTGTGCGAAAGTGGGTGGCTTTGGCGATGGCAAAGCCCTGGCCGGGGGGCGAGGCTAAGGTGCTTGGCGCGTTGTGGCAACCAGTGGCTGGCTATTGGAGATGAGTGGGATGTTCGGCCGCCTCGGCCGTGGGTAGCCACTCTTCTGTCATGGCTGAATTCTACATCGTTGCTTCTTCAGTGGCACGATCACCGTCTATCATATTCTCAACGTCGACTCTGATTATTCTTGCCACCAGGCATATGATAAACTCATTACTTTCGACACTTCTTAACGGGGAGGCAAAATGGTATCCTGTTTTATCGGAAAGCCATTACTCGCGGTCATTCGCGCTAAACTTGGTCAGGCAGATGGCTCAGATGTCAAACAGCAAATTAAGGCAAGCTCACGTATCTAAAAACGACCGATTCACAGCATTCTTGGAGGGAATTTCATGAAAGCAATTGTATGGACAAAATACGGGCCACCGGATGTTCTTCGGCTCCAAGAAGTAGAAAAACCGACTCCCAAGGACAATGAAGTACAGATCAGAATACATGCGGCAACAGCAGGAGCATGGGACTGTGAGGCTCGCGTTCTTAAATTTCCACTCTTTTTGGGTCTCCCCATGCGAATGTATGTAGGTCTCATAAGACCTACAAGAATAACTGTCCTGGGGCAGGAGCTGGCCGGGGAAATTGAATCAGTAGGCAAAGATGTAAAATCATTTAAAGAAGGTGACCAAGTTTTTGCAGCCACCGGCTTTGGCTTTGGCGCTTATGCTGAGTACATATGCCGGCCTGCAAAGCCTAAAGACGCGGAAGGGGCGCTGGCAATAAAACCGGCCAATATGACCTATGAGGAAGCCGCCGCTGTTCCTGTTGGGGGACTTGAAGCACTGCATTTTCTCAGACAAGGAGATATCCAGAGCGAACATAAGGTTTTGATAAATGGTGCAGGTGGAAGTATCGGTACTTTTGCGGTACAGCTTGCCAAGTATTTTGGGGCGGAGGTAACGGCCGTTGACAGCACGGAGAAATTAGACATGCTGCGCTCGATTGGCGCAGAACAGGTCATTGATTACACTCAGGAGGATTTCACCAAAAGCGGTGAGACCTATGATGTTATCTTGGACGTCATAGGCAAGAGCTCGTTTTCAGGTAGTGTAAGATCGTTAAAGCAAAATGGACGCTATCTGTTAGCCAACCCGGGGCTGTTACATATGCTTCGAGGGCGATGGACATCGATGAGAAGCAGCAAGAAAGTAATATCTGGGGCAGCAGGCCAAAGGAGTGAAGATTTAATATTCCTCAAAGAACTTATTGAGGCGGGGAAGATAAAGTCGGTCATAGATAGACGCTATCCGTTGGAACAAACTGCCGAGGCTCACCGATATGTCGAAACAGGGCACAAAAAGGGAAATGTGGTCATAACCTTTGAACATAACAACATAACCTGACAAGGGCATTCCACAGGACCATGTAATAGCGAAAATTATAGGTGTGGAATGTAGAGAATGAATATAGTGGAGCAACCTCAGTCCAAACTATTTTCTTTGGGAATATTCACGAAGTGTCCCTTCTATAAACCTGTACCTGTGCTGATTATTTTGGTTCTCATAGCACTTGGCACATCGGGGATATTCCTTCTAAATTTATGGGCTGCTGTCACGTATCTGAACTTTTCAATCTTGGATTACTTCGTAGCAATGCCATTTACGCTATGTAAATACTGTTATTTCAGGGTAACCGATTCGACATCAGATGGAAATAAAGGGGAGACTATTCAGAAGCTCGTGCCATTAGTTGCATGGAGAGAAGTCTATCTGCGGAAGCATGTAGGTCAGAAGAATTGGCCTTTATAGCTGTGCTGGTGGGAAATTGATTCTATATTTTGTGGAAGAAATGCCCAATATGCGCAATCAGGGACGAATGCTTCTCGTCATTTTAGTATTAAGGTGGTGAGAAAAAGTGTTCCTGGTCCGAGGGTCTGAGACATATTTGGAATGAGGATACAGAGAGACTTTCATCATCTAGTACAATCGCCAGTTCGGAGGATGAGAATACTGAGAAATTCTCAGGATTGAAGAACCATGGAATGAACAACGATTTTTGCCACAATATATTTTCCTGGCGCGAGTTCCAAAGGAGATTGCTTGATGAAATTAGATTTCGACCGGATTCTCGATTGCCGCTCGACCGAGGGTACTAAATGGACTACCTATCCAGAAGACGTACTGCCAATGGGGATTGCTGATCAGGATTTCCGAGCACCACAATTGATCATTGATGCGCTCCACGCCCGTGTTGAGCAAGGTGTATATGGACTCCAAACTCCACCGAGGGTTTTGTCAGATCTGATCGTGGACTATTTGGCCCATCGACACAATTGGGAGATCGTACCCGATGACATCTTTTACCTGCCGGGTGTGACGGATGGGCTTAGCTTGGCTTGCCGGGCCGTTGGTAAACCAGGAGATCATGTGCTGATTCAGACACCGGTATATTCTCCTTTCTTGGAAGCGCCACGAAAAGCCGATCAGGTTCCCCTATTCATGGAATTGACCCGCACTGAATCTGGTCGCTATATTGTTGATTTCGATCAATTTGAAGACACGATCACCGACCGCACTTCGTCTTTCTTACTTTGCAGTCCACACAACCCGATTGGAAAGGTCTTTGGTCGCCAGGAACTGGAGCGCACGGCGGAAATCTGCTTGCGCAAGGGGACCGTGGTTATCTCGGATGATATTCATTGTGATCTGGTTTATTCGGGACACACCTATATCCCGATTGCTAAGATCGATCCTGAGATTGCCGCAAACACCATCACGCTGGTTGCACCATCCAAGACTTTCAACCTGGCGGGTTTGAAGTTCGGGGCTGCGATTATTCAAAACAAAACCCTACAGGAAAGATTCAGGCAAAGCTTGGATATGCTAAGTGGATTTCCCTATCACATCTCTGTCTTCGCCTTCGCCGGCGCGGCCGCCGCATATCAACATGGGGAGGCATGGCTTCATGAGATGCTACCTTACCTTGAACATAACCGGGATACACTTCATAAATTTGTCTCCGAAGAACTCCCCGGGATTCAGATGAGGCTACCGGAAGCGACCTTTCTGGCATGGCTGAATTGCCGTGCGGCGGAATTTCCAACGACCCCTGCCGACTTCTTTTTGGAGCAGGCGCGCGTCGGCTTGAGCGACGGCGCGATCTATGGAGATGGAGGAAAGGGGTTTGTCAGGCTGAATTTCGCCTGTCCGCGTTCGGTGCTGATGAAAGCACTCATGCGAATGCGGCGGGCATTGATTTCTATCCAAAATGATACATGAA
>JAHEJP010000082.1 GCA_024638855.1 Chloroflexota bacterium | reverse complement strand
TGATCTCGTTGTTTATTCTTTCTCGTAAGGTTGGCCAACGGCCGCTGGCGGCACCGGTCGGGCCAGGGCTGCAACGATGATAGTCAAAACATAGGGTAGCATCTGGAAGAGTTCGGCCGGGACTTCGGGGAAACCGATTTGCAGCCTGATTTGCAAAGCGTTCGCCAAGCCAAAGAGCAGCGCGGCTCCCAAAGCGCCAAAGGGGGTCCAGCGGCCAAAAATCAAGGCTGCTAGAGCGATGAAACCCCGGCCGGTGGTCATATTGATGGTGAAGTTGTCGATCCACTCCAAGGTCAACCAGGCGCCGGCTAAACCCGCCAACGTTCCGCCCAGGATGACATTGGCGTAGCGCATCAAATAGACGTTGATGCCGACGCTGTCAGCCGCTTCTGGATGTTCACCTACCGCCCTCGTTCGTAAACCCCAGGGCGTGAAGAAGATGATGTAATGAATGACAAAGGCCAGCACCAACATGATGATGACGATAGGGCCTTGTTGGAAAAAAATCTGTCCAATATAGGGAATTCTAGATAAAAAAGGGATACTTATGGTCTGGAAGGTACCGGCCGATCCGGGCCAATAGGGCGGCACCAAGTAGGTCTGGTATAGATGCCCTGTTAATCCAAGGGCCAGGAAATTGATGACGGTACCGCTGATGATCTGATTCATCGAAAAGCGGATGGACAAGACCGCATGTAGGGCAGCCATCAGGGCGCCACTTAACAGAGCGGCCAATATGCCAAGGTATAGACTTCCAGTATAGGCGGCCGCGAATGAAGCGGACATGGCAGCCGTCAGCATCATGCCTTCAATGGCGATATTGACGACGCCAGAACGTTCGCTAAAGAGACCGGCGAAGGCACCCAGGGCAATTGGTGTCGCCGTGGCTACGGCCAATTGCAGAGTGCCGGCAGCAAAAAGTAGCTGTAAAACGTCCATCTTAACTTCCCCAGCGAGTTTGTGGTGCGGGCATGGCCTCCGCTTTTTCCGGTTCTCCCTTCACTCGATAGATGTAACGCACAATTTCTGGCGCTGCAACAAAGAGCAAGATCAAGGCTCGGAAGATGGAGACGATGTGCACGGACAGACCAGCGCGGATCTGTAAATAATCACCGCCAACGGTTAGTAAACCAAAGATCAACGATGCCGGTATGATGGCCAGCGGGTTGTTCAAGGCCAACAAGGAAACGGCGATGGCTGTGAAGCCATAGCCGGCGGCGAACCCTACCGGCAATACGCGGGATAAGCCTTGAACCTCCATGATGCCAGCCAACCCGGCCAAACCACCGGCGATCACAAAGCTCAGAATATATTGTCTTTTAGGCCGGATACCCGCATATTCGGCCGCACTCGGGTTCAGGCCCGTTGTTCGCAATGAAAAACCCCAAGTCGTTTTGAATAGGAAATACCAGGCTAGAACTGCCATCAGCACGGCGATAAAAAAGCCTAGATGCAGGCGGCTACTGGCTACGCCTGGAAATGGTATGCGGGCTAACTGGGCGGATGCCAGAAGCGGTAAAGTTTGAACTGTCGAGGGGTTAGGATCTTTCAGATAATTGCGTACCAGCATGTTCACCAAGGCAATGGCGATGAAATTGAGCATGATGGTATTGATCACTTCATGAGAACCCAACCAGGCTTTGAGAATACCGGGTATAAACCCCCAAAGCATACCGCCGGTTATGCCGGCCAGCATGACCACGATAGCATGGATTACCGGTGGCAGATCCACATAGATACCGATGACTGTCCCAAACAACGCCCCCATCAAAAACTGCCCTTCGCCGCCGATGTTGAACAGACCGGCATGGAAGGGGATAGCCACGGCCAATCCGGTCAGAATCAGGGGAGCGGTGGCCACCAATGTATTGACCAGACCACGAGGATTGAGTACGGCACCGTCGATGATGCCCCAGTAACCGTCGGCTACCTTTTTCAAACCAGTAGCCGGATTTTCGGCCGTAATGATGATGACGATGGCCACAATGATCAGAGAGGTTAATATGGCCAAAAACGGTATGAGCAGCGGCCTGAGGAAGCGATCGCTAAAGGAGCGTTTAGGCTCTTGATCAGCATTCACTGTCGTTTCTCCCATAAGTCACTCCATGAATGGCTGCTAATGCAAAAATGTTCCCTATTCTTATACTGGGACACAATTAGACGGATGCATGATCAAACTATGCGTCTACACCGGCCATGAGCAGGCCTAACCGTTCCCGGGTGGCTTCGGCGATTGGCATCGTTTTGACGATCCGGCCCTCAAACATGACAGCCACACGATCTGCCAATGAAAGGATCTCATCCAACTCAGCCGAGACCAAGAGCACGGCGCTGCCGCTATCGCGTTGAGCTATGATTTGATTGTGGATGAATTCTATCGATCCCACATCAATTCCCCGGGTAGGTTGATTGGCGATGAGCAGCTTCACTGGGCGAGAAAATTCGCGGGCCACGATCACCTTCTGCTTATTGCCCCCAGACAAACTACCGGCCAAGGTCATTACGCTGGGCGTTCGCACGTCGAATTTTTCCACCAGTTTTTGACCATCGGCCTCGATCTTTTTTTGATCCAGCCTGGGACCCTTCGCATAAGGTGGCAGATAATAGCGGTTCAAGACCATGTTGTCCGAAATCGAATAACCCATCACAAGCCCATGTTTTTCGCGATCTTCGGGGATATGGGCGACGCCCATTTCAGTGATCTTTCTAGGCAAAAAAGTCGTTGTTTCCGATCCGTTGATATAAACATGCCCGCCGATGATTTGCCTTAAGCCGGTTATACCTTCGACCAGTTCACGTTGACCATTACCTTGAACGCCGGCAATTCCCAGGATCTCACCTGTCTTCACTTCAAGGGAGGTGCCGTCGACGGCCTTTTGACCGCGTTCATCTTCGACCATGAGATCTTCAACTCGCAAAACGGAATCTCCTGGATGCGCCTCAGATTTATCTACCTGCAAGATGACTGCCCGACCGACCATCATCTCGGCCAGGCTGGCCTCGCTTGCCTCTTCAGGTAGAACCGTGCCGACATTTCGCCCGTGGTGGAGCACTGAAACGCGATCGGCGATGGCCAACACTTCCTTCAGCTTATGGCTGATGAAGATGATCGAGGTCCCCTGATCTTGTAAATTTCGAATGGTTACGAAAAATTCTTCCGTCTCTTGAGGCGTCAATACGGCCGTGGGCTCATCCAGGATTAGAATATCCGCATTTCTATAAAGCGCCTTGATGATCTCGACGCGCTGCTGCAGCCCGACCGGCAGATCTTTGATGATATCATTGGGATCAACCGTCAAATTATATGACTCGGACAATTCGCGGACTTTGGCAGAAACGCCGCGCCGGTTCATTCGCCGCAATAAAGGCAGCAAAACCAAAGCAGCAACGACGATGACGATGAATAAACCCAGGGCAATTAAGTAGAGTTGCGCCTGAAATAAGAGGTAGATAAAGGCTAAAAAGACGATTACAAAGAGGGCGAGAAGGATAATTCGCAGGGTTCGTGGGATCTTAATATTGAACCCCCGTGTCTCACCCAGGCCCAGCATGATGTTCTCCGTTACGCTCATCACCTGAACGAGCATAAAATGTTGGTGAACCATGCCGATGCCGGCTGCAATCGCATCATTGGGAGAGTCCATCTTAAGGGGCGTGCCGTTAACCAGAATCTCTCCCTCGTCGGGATGGTAAAGCCCGTAGAGCATATTCATCAAGGTCGTTTTGCCGGCGCCGTTTTCGCCCAACAAGGCGTGAACCTCACCCTTCATCAAGGTAAGGTCAACATGATCGTTGGCCAGGACACCGGGAAAACGCTTGGTTAGTCCGCGGGCTTCCAAGACAGGAGTCTCGGTCATCGCTTCTAAATCCTCCCTACAAGACGACGATGATCGTTGACGACAAAATAGCTACAAGGTTGGGGAAGCCTGGAAGAGCATCGTCGTAAGGCCAAAAACCTAAATAGCGTCATTACTCATTCGGAGTGTCTACGCACGAGTTAGTCTAAATCCCGGCAACCATACCAGTTATATATCGGAATGTCAATAAGAATTGGCGCAGAATTTTTGGCCGGAAAGCAGAATATAACGAACACAAAAAAAAGAGGTCACCTGTTTTGACAAATGACCTCTTAGGTACTGCTAATTACTTAACCCATGAAGGATTATTAAACTTAAACATGACCTTTTAGGGTGCGTAACCTGTGTCTATGGTTCCTGCAGCCAGGCCTTCCTCGGCCGCTGAGACCGCCGCCTTGCACTCATCAGGGATATTGCTTTCCTGATCATGGTATGGAGCCAGACCGATACCGTCGTTGGCAACAGTGCCGCGAACGATGCCCGCCTGAAGCTCGCCATTGTTCCAAGCAATGACGGCATCGTGCGCCGCGACATCCATGTTCTTGGCCGCGCTGGTTAACAGCGATGGAGCCACATCCGGATAGGTGTTGTACTGATCGACGTCAACGCCGATTCCCAACATGCCAGCTTCATGGGCGGCCAAAACGCCACCATTGCCAGTGTTGCCACCAACGCCGAAGATAATATCGGCGCCATCATCCAACATCGCCTGACCGGCTTGTTTGCCGGTTGAAGGATCATTGAAGTCAGGAATATAGACGTTCAAAGTTTCGATGCTGGGGTTCTGGGTTTTGGCGCCATTCTGGTAACCAACCACGAACTTTACAACCGGTGGAATTTCCATGCCGGATACTGAGCCGATAACGCCGGACTCAGACATACAACCTGCCAGCACGCCGGCCAGATAGCCAACCTCATCCTCTTGAAACATCAGGCTGGTGACATTGGACAGATCTTCAGTATAACAATCTGAAAGGCTTTCATCACAGCCAAAGCCGGGGGCGTAGTCCACGTCCACGATGGCGAAATCTACATCCGGATTTGCTCTGGCGGCCGTAGCCGTCGAGTCGCCCATCAGGAACCCAACGGTGATGATCATGCCACATCCTTCGTCGACAAAGTTATTGATATTTTTCTCGTAATCTGTTTCCGCTTCGGAAACGATATGGGCGAATTCCAAGCCGGCTTCCTCGGCCGCTTCGCGGGCGCCCTTCAAGGTGAACTCATTAAAACTACGGTCGTTTTCGCCGCCTGTATCGAGCACGGCACAGACCTTTCCTTGTTCTTGACTACCACAGGCAGCTAATATGATGCTAAACACCATGACTGCCACCATCAGAACGGCAATTCTTCTAATCATAACCTTTGTTCTCCTCTGGAATACTTGCGGTAATTTGGCTTTCAACTGGTTAAAACAATTTTGTCTCGCCAAACACCTGGCACCGATATCCGATGGTAACATTATACTATTTTTCAAACCCGATTCCAACGTTCATATTGACGAAACCAGATCTCAGCCCTACAATTTGAGGGGTCCGTATCGAGTGAGTCGTGCTCATCAAGAGTACCGCTGTTGTGCTAGGAGGTTATCCATGGATGCTGACGTTGATAAGACGCCGTTGGGAGAGCCAGAGGTTACGAGTGATGACAGGTTGTGGGCCGCTTTGGCCTGGATCCCGATTTCGCCCATATGGCCAATAGTTGCCATCGTCCTCTTGCTGCTGGAAGATAAGAAAGATAGACCGTACATCAGATACCATGCAATCCTGGCCTTGATTACTGGGGTTGTGGGAATCGTCCTTTCTTTCCTTTGCGTCGGGATCATCATTCTTATCGCGATGTTCTACTTTGCCTACAAGGCCTATCAAGGAGAGGAAGTCCGCATCCCGGTTTTGACCGATTTTGCCGAGAGCCAGGGTTGGGTCTGAAATTAAGTGAAATCAATCAAACGAATAAATTGAGTGGAGGGTAATCATGGATATCAGTAAAGCCTATACATTCATTCCAGAGGATAGAGAGTGGATCAAGAAAATCGTCATTGGCGGCGTTATTGCCCTCTTTTCTTTCCTTCTAATCCCGATATTCTTTCTAATCGGTTATCAGGTCGCCATCGTTAGGAATGTGATGAACGGCGAGGAAGACCCATTGCCCGAGTGGGAAGAGTGGGGTCAGCTGTTCATGGATGGCCTAGTAGTTTGGGCAGCCCAATTGGTTTATGCTTTGCCAGTGATATTGTTGGGTATTTGTTCAATGTTCCTCTGGCTTCCTGCCGCTCTGGATTCAGGCGGCGATTTTGGTGGCGCACTCAGTGCTGGGGCTACATTCGGCATGGTGGTTTTAGCTTGTCTTATAATTTTGTTCGCCATTGGCCTAGCTTTCATCATGCCTGCGCTCTACATTCAGTATGTCCGTACGGGAGAATTCGGCCCCATGTTCCAGGTGGCTCAGGTCATCAAGATCGCCCGGGAAAATTTTGTGGATATTTTGATTGTCATCGTGGCTGCCATTGCCGCCAGTTTCGTTCTTGGCTTGGTGACTTGGATCCCGCTATGCGGATGGCTTCTAGGCGCAGTTGGGACGGCCTGGATCGCGGTTGCTACAGCCCACTTATACGGTCAAATCGCGGCTAAAACGGACGGTAAGCCGGTCGAATTAACCGCTGCTTAATAGCGGAAAGCAGACAAACAGAAAGACTCTGCAAAACAAAAAAACGGCGCACCCGCTTTATTAGGGTGCGCCGTAGCTGAGTCTACTGTTTTTTAGACCAGTTCAACTGGTTTTTTTGATTAAGCTGAAGTTGTTGATTCTTATAAAACTGCCGGTCTTCGGCTTACTTCAAGAGAAAAGTTCCATCCTAACATATCGTTGAAGTAATGCAGGGAACTCTTCTCTAGATAGCGATCAAACCAGATTATCCTTCATCGTAAGGCGACTTTCCAGGCACTTCGTGATCACCGTCTTCCACGGGCAAGGTCTCCAAAACGGAATCGACCTTTTCGTTAGCGACCGGAGCCATTGGCGGATAGGGTCGTGTACCGAAGCGAGTCAAGGCGACAGCGCCAAGTCCCGCGCAGGCGATCAACACGCCTGCTAACCCCCAGAACCAACTGCCCAACCAGAAGGGCAACTCGCCCAGAAGCCCCAGCGCCAGGGTCAATGCGGCCGTACCTAGAGCGGCTAACACCGGCAAAGTACGATTGGACATCTTCAGCCATCTTGCTAAGCCTTGGCCCAGTATCGTGCCGGCCGATATCCAGCCCATCAAGATGGCCAGGCCAAAGGCGAGGACAAGGGCTATAATGATCGGAATGCCAAGCAAACCGATGCAAACGAATATCAATACGGCCGTCAGTAGGACCAATAAAACGAGCAACGATGGGATGGCGATAGCCGTCAGCACGCCGACGACACCGCTGGCGGCCGGTTTTTGCCGCAGCGTATCATTTACCTGGTTGAGCTGATTTGGCGCCAGGTAGCCTGCAACCAGGGCTAATAGGCCTAGAAACAGGCTGCGACCGGCTACGGCGCTCACGGTACCGAAGAAACCCCGCCCACCTGAAACGGGGGGCGACGGCGGAGTTGGAGCCGTCGGCGGTTTGGGAGAGGATGGCGGGCTAGGGAGTGACGGTGGCGAGATAGGATCGATTACACTAGGAAAAACGAGTCCTGGGAATTCCCCAACCTCCGAGCAATTGAGCCCACTGGCTCCGTCTCCAGACAAGTTGCCGCCAACTAAGATACAGTCCCCATCGATTTCGGCCGAGGCGCCTGCATCCAAGACGCCGCCCAAGACGACCAGATCGCCGTCAACCGTTCCTGATAGGTCGACAACGCCGCCGAAAACGGCCACATCTCCTTCAATGTGCCCAGCCAGAGTTGCATTCCCACCGAAGACAGATACATCTCCATCCACAGTGGCGCCTTTCTTGATAGCCAAGTTTCCGCCGAAGACGACGACATCTTCGTGAACGGTTTCGCCTTCGCCTATGATGCGATCAAAGCTGGGCGATGCGTAAGCGGCGCTCGTGGGTACCAGGACAAATAACAATAGCAGCACACCCATTAAGATAGTCACTCTCTTCATAATTAATCTCCAAAATCTTGCATATTCCTCTTCTTTTATAACTTCATTGGCCAAGGCATGTCTTGATCAACGAATTGGATTCTGGCCAACGAGGCCTGATTCCTTCTGGGCAGACGTCGCATTGGTCCTAATTCGCTTATACTCTTCTCTGCCACGACGTTAGCTGGCTGTAGACGCCTCCCCAAAGGAAGATGACGCCGACCATCACCAACATCAAGCCAAGGATCGCCGGTTGCTGGCCAAGCAGCTCACCGAAAGTCCCAATGCCTTGCAAACCTGCTCCTGCCAAGGCGCCTACCAGATCCAAGATCTGCCCGCCAGCCTGCATCAAGCTGCGGACAAAAGCTGGCTGATTGAATGCCGGCCCGATCTGGATGCCAATCCAGAGGATAAAGGCCAAGGGCAATAACCCTGCCAGCAGGAAGAAACCGTACACGGTTATCAAGGCATACAATCGATGCCTGGTATTTGGTAAAAGGGCCAGGGTTCGCTGGGTAAAATCAGCGGCCGGGCTCAAGATCGGGGCCTGTAAAAAGAGTTGATGGATTGCCTGGATCGTCTCCCACTCTCGAGCACATGAAGGGCATTCGGATAGATGAGCTAACATCTCATTTTGCTCGACCTGCCCGAGTTCCCCATCCAGGGAGTCCATCATTAAGGTATATATTTCATCGTGATCCATTTTCTGCTCCAAAAACCAATGGATTATTTAATATTATTGCTTCGCCTTGCTTCTCATTAAGTTTCATCAGCCAGCTACCTTGCCAGTTGAGTGGCCACCGCTTCGGCGATCACCCGTTAAGCGACCACAAATGCGCGCACTCCGGACTCCATGCTGACCTCAGCCATTTGGCGTCGGGCCCGGAAAAGACGAGATTTGATGGCACTAACGCTCGTATCCATTACTTCAGCGATCTCGTCATAAGACATGTCATACCAATATCGTAGAACCACAGCTTGTCGATAGTCCTCGGGCAATATGTTTAAAAGTTGCTGTACTGCTTCTTGCCGTTCGTCTTCTACCACCTGTACCTCTGGGCTCGCTTCGCCACCAGACATCAAAGCCGGGTGAGCGGGCAAAGGTCCGTCAATTGAAAGCAGCTGCGCCCGCCGTTTCCTGATTTGGTCAATGCTGTAATTCGACGTAATTGATAACAACCAGGTACTGAATTTATGTGCAGAATCATAACTATCCAGTCGCGTCCAAGCGCGTATGAATGCTTCCTGGGCCGCTTGTTCAGCCTCATCGGCATTACCGAGCATTCGATAGGCCAAGTTAAATACTGGCGACTGATAGACTTCTATCAGTTTACCGAATGCATCTTTATTACCTCGTCTGGCTTCTTCCAGCCAGACCTGTTCATCATCGAAACCCTGGTAATTCATCTCCCGACTTTGTTGATCATTACGCACTAAAGAATAAAAAGTTGTACGGACTATTTTGCCTGTTAATTAGGTAGAAAGCCAAAGAACCAGATTCTATTTATGTCAACAATCGCGGCCTGCCTTTGCATAGGATTATCCCCGAACAGATTTTTCTACGCATCATATTTTTGTATCTTCACAGTAGCATGGAATCGTTATGATTACGTTAACGATCAGGGGTAAATTGGCTCGTTGCCAGTCTTTACGACCCGTTGACTTGACCCCATCGCTGACTTATAATGCCCGAGAATTATGGAAACCAAGCAAAAAAAATCGCTTCCCTCAACACTCTATACGGAAGAGTATTTCTTAACTGCCTGTGAAGGTTACGATGTCTTTCTTGAATCTGAAGGCCGCCATCTTTCGCGCCGGTTAAATGATGCCTTCGCCATGGCTGAGGTTGAAGCGGGAATGCGTCTTCTGGATGTTGGTTGTGGGCGTGGAGAAATTATACGACATTGTATACAGATGGGAGTGGAAGCATACGGAATTGATTATGCTGAAGTCGCCGCACTAATGACCCGTGACGTGATCGAGCAAGAAAAGCAGGCTGAAGGTGTCGAACAAAGGCCAAGTGGCGTTTGCCGTTCTGACGCCAAATTCCTGCCATTCCCCGACGGTTATTTTGACCGGGTCCTCTTATTTGATGTGGTAGAACATCTTTACCCCTGGGAATTAAAACAGGCCCTGTTGGAATCATATAGGATTCTTAGAGACGACGGCCGGCTCATCATCCACACGGCCCCAAACCGTTGGTATGACGCCTACGCTTACCCGGTCGTTCGATTATTTCGCCGGGTTTTGGGTGAAGGGCATAAATATCCCAAGGATCCACGAGCGATTATCCCGGTCAACCAGGATGTTCACGTAAACGAGCAAGATATTCGTAGCATGAACTGGAATCTTAAGTCGGCCGGTTTCAAGGGGAAAGTGTGGCTGGACAGCCCTCCTCAGGATAGGGAGGAAGGAATGGTCATGTCAGGCTTACATTGGCTGGCCTTCAAAGTTCCCCCTTTTCGCTGGTTCTTTGAACGAGAAGTGTTTGCCGTTGCTCATAAGCGATAGGGATTGATCGAATACTTGTCGTCGTTGCTTCCACGAAAGATGCTGGTCTTAGAGCCATCGAATGACTTCCCATTACAAATAAACCGATGATAAAGAAGTACCTGCCGATCATCGTCATTCTCTTGCTCGCATTCGCTTTGCGAAGCTACCAACTGACTGAAACCCCACCTGGACTCACACATGATGAAGCTAATCACGGCCGCGATTCCATAAATATCTTGGATGGTGAGCTGCTCTTCTACTTTCCTTTAAATTACGGCAGCGAACCGCTTTTTAATTACGTGGTAGCAGGCGGTATGACCTTGGTTGGGGAGAATCTATTCTCGCTGCGCCTGACCAATGTCGTGTTTGGTTTGCTGGCCATCTCGGCCGTCTATTTATGGGCTTATTGGGCTTTCGGACGTTCCACGGCGATCGTTTCAGCGTCTCTGATCGCCATTTCATTCTGGCCTTTGGCAACCAGCCGTCAAGCATTGCGGGCCGGCATGTTACCGTTCCTGGCAACGGCCGCAGTTCTATTTTTTTGGTCGATACTTCGCTGGGGAGAAGATAAAATAAAGGCAGCTGGGCTGGACCAAAATCGCCGGATTTGGTGGGCCGTTGCCGGTTTCGCGATATCAGTCGCCGCTACCTTACATACCTATCTGGCCGCCCGGGTTTTGTGGTTACTTTACCCCGTTTTTTTGGCTTATTTGGCTATCATCCATAAAAAATTGTTTCGAACCCTGTGGCGACTGATCCTGGCAGGTTTACTCCTGGCCGGCCTGCTCATCGTGCCCATGGTCGTTTATCTGCAATATCATCCCGAAGCCGAGACTCGTTTAGAAATGTTAGAGGGCCCTTTACAAAACCTGCGAAGCGGTAACATCGGCCCAGTGATGGGCAATGCAGCCGAGGCGATCATGGCATTTATCTGGCCAGGTTACGGGGATCATTTCCTGGCTTATAATATACCCGGTCGTCCGGTTCTCGGAGCTATTACGGCCGTTTTTTTCGTGGTCGGTTTGGCTGCCTGTTTTTGGCGCTGGCGTCGGCCGGCCTATGCCTTCGTCCTTCTCTGGTTTGGTATTGGCATCCTGCCATCCTTGATCACAGGTCCCGAGGCGAATAGCACCAGGAATCTGGGTGCGCTGCCGGCCGTCTATTTATTGCCGGCTATCGGCTTCACAACCATCGGCCAACTAGCAGTTAGCCGATGGGGCCGCCCGGCAAAGATCGGGACTGCGATAGCTTTAGCCTTGTGGCTTGTCGTAACTGGAACAGTAACCATGCGGGATTACTTCAACCGTTGGTCACAGTCGCCAGATGTTAGAGCCGCTTATCAGCAGACGATAATCCAGGCTCTTGATTACCTGACCGAGCAGTCAAAAACTGGCCCTGTCGTTATCTCCTCGGTTTATCCTGGAGCGGCCCATGATCCCTCAATTGCCAAAGTTTTGCTGCCGTATCAAGATTATGACCTGCGCTGGGTAGATGCCCGTTATGGTTTGCTTTTTCCAGCCGGCCAAACTGGACAATTGATCGCCCCATCCTCCACCCCACTGCACCCTGCCTTTGCCAATTTCGTTAGTCTGAATGGGACCAAAGTCATACTAGCCGATGACCTCGATCCCTCCTTTTCCCTGTACAATCTGAGTTCGACAGAAGTCCCTGATCCGACGCTAAGCCTCAATTTCGGCGATGCGCTAATTTTACTGGATGCGACCTGGTTAACTGGCCCTGCCCATCCTGGTGAAGTTTCGGAACTAATGACAGTTTGGCGGGTTGTTGATCCAACCAGGGTCGGCCCTATCGTACCGCCAGCCTTCGAATCTGATGTGATCATGTTCACTCATGTATTGAACAAATCTGGTGAAATCTTGGCCCAACGCGACTCGTTGGAAGTTCCTTCCTGGGACTGGGAAAAAGGCGATCTCTTAGTGCAGATTCATCCCCTATTCATCCCGCCTGAAACAGAAGCGGGTGAATACGAGGCCGTGGTAGGCATTTATGATCGTTTGTCCGGCGAACGGTTGCCCCTGCTCGATGCGATCGGTGCAATTGTCGATAACCGGGCATATGTTGTACCATTGAACGTGGATGAGTAATCAGCAAGATTTAGACGACCTTTCTATATCAGAGCTTGAACAGATCCTTTACCGCAAAAAACGGGCTAATCGCCAGGAACGGTTGCGGCGAATGAAGGCTGAAGGCCGGCTCGTGGTGGTGGATGGTCAGACATCTACCCTTGAACCTGAGGAAGCCGGATTAACCAACGGTGATTTGGCACTGGCGACGGCAACAGCAATAAATAGTGAAGATCCAGCGTCCAATGAAATCGATGATGAAGCTGAGGGCGAGTCAACTCTTCTGAGTCGCATTCACTGGCGCTGGATAGGGAATCGTTTATTGCTGTTCCTTGAGATTGGGGCTGTTGTCGGACTGGTTGTCATCGCGCTCCTGGTCTGGACGACGGCAAGGGAGCTTAATCAGGAAATTGCCGAGGTTCAAGAAGTACAGAACCAAAACGTTGCACGTCCAATGCCCGAAGCGACGCCAATCATTGGCGTGGTTGTTTTACCCAGCGGACATAAACCTCCGGTTGACGGCCGCCCGCCCGAACCTGGTGAAGCGGGTGAAATTCCTTCCCATTTATTGCCCATCATCGATGCCTACGTTCCCCCACCGATACCAACCCCTGGCCCTGAACAAGCCAGACGAGTTCAAATCCCAGCTATCACTGTTGATAAACCGATCGTTCAAGGGGACGACTGGGAAAAATTAAAAAAGGGGGTGGGTCAACATATCGATTCTGTGCTGCCTGGAGAAGATGGCAATCTTGTGCTCTCAGCTCACAACGATATCTATGGCGAAATATTTCGCGAACTCGACAAACTTAAACCGGGTGATGAGGTTATCATTTCGACTGAGAAACGAAGCTATACTTACGTGGTCAATGACATTGAGGTGGTGGAACCCACTGATGTTTGGGTAATGGGCCAGACCGATCATGCCAGCGCGACACTCATTTCTTGTTATCCATATCTCGTCAACAATAAGCGAATCGTGGTTTTCGCTGATCTGGCTTCATCAGACTCTTTGGCGGGCTAGTTCACCGACTTTACAGGAGGTTGACGCCCCCTATCCCATGTGCTATTATTCGCCTGCTTTTCGGTCTGTTGGCCGGAAGGTTTTTGTTGTATAGGTTATTGTTCAGTAGCGAGGTAATCAATCAGCACAAATTATCGGGTAAATGAACGTATTCGTTCTCGTGAAGTCAGGTTAATCGATGACAAGGGCGATAACCATGGTGTGGTGCCAATCCAGGAAGCACTGGGTATAGCGCAAAACGCTGGGTTAGATTTAGTCGAAGTCGCGCCAAATGCAAGGCCCCCAGTTGTCCGGGTGATGGATTATGGCAAATTCATCTACGAAAAAACCCGGCGTGAACGTGAGGCACGAAAGCATCAAAAACAGATAGAGATCAAGACAATCAAGCTTAGCCCAAAAATCGCTGATTTTCATCGCGACCTCAACGTAAAAAAAGCGCGTGGATGGTTGGAAGATGGAAAAAAAGTAAAAGTCGTTGTGAGATTTCGAGGGCGGGAGATAACCTATCCAGAAATTGGCTTAGAAATGATGAGGGGTGTGGCCACTGAATTGGAAGATGTGAGCAGCATTGAACAAAGGCCAAATTTAGAAGGTTGGTCGATGGTGATGATGCTAGCACCACTAGGTTAATAATTAACTTTCACTCGAACAACAACTTCATATCAGCAAATGTTCAAAAGCCGATGGCGGCTTTTTTCGTGAGGAGAAATCATGGCAAAGGCAAGTAAAAAAAAGTATAAACTGAAAACGTATAAAGCGGCCGCCAAGCGATTTCGGATGACTAAAAATGGCAAGATAATCCGCATGAAAGGCGGCAAAAGCCATTTGCGTCGCAAAAAATCAAAACGGGTGCTTTATCAACTTCGTAAGGGAGTGGAAGTAACAGCTGCCGCTGATAAGAGAAAAATCAAGCGTTTGGCGCCGTATTTGAAGAAGTATAAGGCGAATCCGCCGAAGTAAGGATTGAATTTCGAAGATAGTTGTGTTTCGCTGCCTGGCCTCGGTAGTCCGGTATTGTTAACCAGCCTGATGATAGATATCCAGCAGGCTCGGTTTGACAAATCTCTATTTGAGCGTCCAGGCCTATAGTAAATGCGAGGAGAATATAATGCGCGCTAAGACGGGAACGGTTAGACGCCGTCGTCATAAGAAAGTAATAAACATGGTCAAAGGCCAATGGGGAACACGGGGTAGATTATTCCGTAGATCCAACGAAGCCATGATGAAATCCTATTGGTATGCTTACCGGGATCGACGCGTCCGGCGCCGTGATTTCAGGCGACTATGGATCGCACGTATCAATGCCGCCAGCCGGGCAAATGGCCTTCCATACAGCAAGTTCGTTCATGGATTGAAACTGGCTAATGTCGATCTCGATCGCAAAGTCATGGCCGATATCGCAGTTCGCGATGAAGCTGCCTTTTCTAAATTGGTAGACGTCGCTAGAGATGCTCTGGCTTAATTGATCCACTTCTTAAGCTAAGTGCCCAAGGCACTCATGCCTCGGGCACCCAACGCCAAGCCGGAAAATCAGGCTTGGCGTTTTTGATTTAGATGGAGCCACGTGACACTTATCGACTAATTCTCAGATTAGCGCTCTTGTCACCTATCCGGCCATTCAGTATCATCCGCTGATCATGCCGAAGCATACCATCTGGATTCTTCTCATTCTTTTTGCAGCTGCTTTGCTGCGCCTGGTTCAACTAAGCGATATTCCACCCGGCCTGACTCACGATGAAGCCGATCATGGTCTGGCTGCATGGGGAGTGGTCAACGGCATCCGGCCGATTTATTTTACCGTCGGTTATGGGCGTGAACCTCTTTTTGATTATGCTACGGCCGGTCTCATGACATTTTTAGGCCCGTCCTTCATGGCTGGTCGCCTGACTGCTGCTTATCTCAGCTTGATCATGATCGCCGGAACCTATGCCTGGGTTCGTAAGTCGTTTGGAGAGAAAACCGCCTTGCTGACGGTCACCGGGTTAGCTGTAAGCTTCTGGCCCGTCATGACTGGCCGGCAAGCACTGCGATCCATCTCGTTACCTGCCCTCTTTGTATTGGCTGTCCTGCTTTATTGGCTGGCCATCAGGCAGCGAAGTAAATGGTCTGGCCGGGAGCGAGGAGCAAGAAACGAACTGGACCAAGCGAAAAGGACCTGGTTTTCATTCCTGTCAACCATCCGTTCGCCAATTATCTATTACTTTTTATCCGGACTAATACTCGGCATCACTTTTTATACTTACTTTCCAGCCAGAATCTTGTGGCTTCTCTTTCCGTCCCTGTTAGTATTTCTTGCGCTTTTCGACCGCCAGCGCTTCAGGAACGTCTGGCGCGGCAGCCTGCTGATGATGTTGGTAGCCGGCATCG
>JAHEJP010000426.1 GCA_024638855.1 Chloroflexota bacterium | reverse complement strand
GACTGCCCTGAACGGTTGGCTACAAAATCCAGGATGCCTTGGCGGGCTTCGGCCGTCGTGATTTGTTGGACGAACCGGACCCGTTCCCTTTCTAGCCGTTCGGCCAGGCCGCCGTCGCCGGTCGCTAACAGGCGTTTCGTATGCCGTTGGCTGCCCCTTTTTTTGTTGGCGATAGCCTCCGCATCGACAAGAGCCTGCCGGCGAATCTGGTCCGCGGGAACGATCCGGCCGGCCAGGCCCCAAGCGACCGCTTGTTCGGCCGTGATGGTGTGGTTATGCATCAGGATGTCGGCCGTTCGTTTAGCGCCGATGAGGGCCGGCAGCATGGCCGTCCAGCCGCCATCCGGGCTGAAGCCCGCCAGGCTGTAATAGGGGGTGAAGCTCGCTTTCGTGGCTAGCAGTATGCTATCGGCCGCCAGGACCAGGCCCAGCGATCCCCCGCTGACGATGCCATGAACGGCCGCTACCACCGGCGCCGGCAGCGCCCGCAAAGCCAAGATCACCTGGTTGAGCTGACCCACAAGCTCGTGAGCGTAGACATCGATGTGATCGAGATGTTCATAAAAGCCAGCCATATCGCCACCGGTGGAAAATGATCGCCCGTTGGCTTGCAGAATGACCGCACCCAAACCCGGCTGAGCACCGGCGGATTCGATCTGCCCCAACAGTTCCGCTAACAGGACCGGTACCAGGCTGTTGTGACGTTCAGGACGATTGAGCGTCAAGATGGCGATGGGACCGCTTTGTTCGTAAATGACCAGTTGATTCATACTTTGTTTTTGATCGTGGTTCAGGATGGTATCAAATTGTAGCATGCCTGGTGATTGCTTTGTAACTCGTGGGATAAACCCCGATTCACTATAATGGGGACACCATGAACGAACGGCCGGAATCGGAAAGGGCGGTGGAGCACATCAGGGTCCAGACCCTAGGCCGTTTCGCCGTATGGCTGGGCGAAGAGAAGTTACCCGATAGCGCTTGGGGAAGAGAAAAGGCCCGAAAACTCTTCCAAT
Organism: Chloroflexota bacterium; assembly: GCA_024638855.1. GTDB lineage: Bacteria > Chloroflexota > Anaerolineae > Promineifilales > Promineifilaceae > UBA11865. The sequence continues at coordinate 3,257 of JAHEJP010000426.1, read as the reverse complement.
ACCTGTTGACTTACCGCCAGCGCCACACGCCCAAAGAGCGTATCGTGGCCGAGTTGTGGCCTGAACTGGACCTGGAACGGGCTGATCGAGATTTCAAAGTGGCCCTCAATGCCCTGCAATCCACCCTGGAACCCGGCCGGCCTGCCCGAGCGCCTTCTGTTTATATCACCCGCCAGGCCGCTAGTTACGGCTTGAATCCCGACGCGCTCCTACAGATCGACGCCCTCGAATTTGAGGCCGGCATCACCGCCGGCAGCGCGGCCGAACGCGAGGAGCATGACCAGGCCATTGACCTTTACCGGCAGGCGCTAGATCTTTACCGTGGAGAATATTTGCCCGGCGCCATTTATGAAGATTGGTCCAGCGCCGAACGTGAGCGGCTGGCAACTCTGTACCTATCAGGGGCCAACCGGCTGGCCCGCCTCTTGCTGGCCCAAGGCGCTGAGCTGGAAGCCATCAATTGGAGCCAGAAGGTAATCGCGGCCGATCCCTGTTGGGAAGATGCCTATCGCTTGCTCATGCGGGCTTATATGGCCAGTGGCAACCGGCCCTTAGCCCTCCGGGCCTACGAACAATGCCGGTGTAACCTGGCTGAAGATTTGGGCATTGAACCCATGGCTGAAACCAGCCGCTTGTACCAACAGATTAAGGCCGGCGAGTCGCTTTAGGTCAACATCCAATCAAATGCACGAGCTTTTTAACTGTTTGGTATTAAGATTCTCGGACTGACCTTTGGAATTAGTTGGCCAAAAAGACCATGTTCATGCAAGCTACTTGGCATCCTGAGAAAGGCAAAAGAAACTCTGTTTCTTGGAGGATTTCGGTGAATCGCGGATGGAATTGCGATACGACGAAAGCGCGATGATGCCCTTTACATGTGCTGATCCATACCGCCGGTCGAGTGCTGCGCCTGGGCCGCAACCTCGCTGACCTCTGCTGCTACTTGATGGGTAACAGAAACCTCATGAAGCTCACCGCCGGACTGTCTCATCATAGCTGACAGAGCATCTTTATTGCCTGATTTGATTTGAACAAGGAGAGCTGAACTGGCATTTGCCATTGAATCGCTGACAGCTTCAACTTTTTCCTTACTAACCCCCAGATCAATGCTTTTTCCCGCCAGAGCTCCTGCCAGCGAGCCAAGTAGCAGGCCACCAATGGGGCCACCCAGCATCAAGCCGACGACCAAACCGACGATCCCACCCTTGGCAGCCCCTTTACCGGTGGTCAGATCTTTCGTTTCCTTCACTTTTATTTTGCCGTGTTCATCCTTGACGATGACGACGGCGTCCTCAAGGTCCACCAACTCCTCTTTTTCCATATGTTTCAAAGAAGCAAGCACCTCTTTAGCCTTTTCCGTGTCATCAAAGGTCACAATGGCAATTTCAGTATCACTACTCATTTCCTTCTCCCTATCAACTCGTTGGGTAAAAAACTAAAACGGTCATTAATAAGTAAATCCAACCAAGGATTGACTTCTATTAGAACTATCTGCGAGTGCGATAGCGGCTCAAGATTCATGGACATCAATCCACAACCAATTTTACATCGTCAAATAACGCATTAAGGCCTAAATATGTCTGGCTACCGTTTCTCGGACAATCAGCTCCATGCTAAATTGCAGATTCGGAAAGGGTCCGTCATTCAGCAGGCACAAAATAGCTTGCGCTGCTGCCTCGCCCATCTCTATCGCCGGCTGACGCATCGTCGTCAGTGGCGGCGTCATGTAAGCTGAAGCTGGCTCGTCATCCATGCCAAGAATGGAAACATCCCCGGGCACCCGAATTCCCCGACGGTACAAAGCCAGACGCGCCCCAAACGCCATCTGATCATTTGCGGCAAAGATGGCGCTGAACATGCGGCCGCGGGTAATCAGCATCTCAACCGCCAAGGTGCCCGATTGTCTTCTGAAATTGCCTTCAACAACAAGGTCTGGGTCCGGTTCTATGCCGGCGTCCGATAAGGCCTGCAAATAGCCCTCATGTCTCCGCACAGCATCGCTTTGGGATAGCGCTCCAGTTATATGGGCGATCTCACGATGACCCTGCTCTATTAAATACTTTGTGGCCTTATAGGCTGCTTCAAAGTTATCAAGGTAAACACAGCGACTGCCTAATTCGGGCACATGGCGGGCGACGACGATGAGTGGAACTTGCTCGCCTGTCCTAAGCAACTTTTCTTTTGGCACCGACCCTCCAATGACGATTAAGCCATCGACGCGGCGGTCCAGAAGCGTTTGCAGCGCTGTTTGCTCGGTCGCAAGATGCCAGCGTCCGTCGGCGACAATCGGCGAGTAGTCACTGTTACCGAAACCCTCATGAATACCGACCAAAACGGCGTCATAAAAAGGGCTGCCAATATTCTGGGTGAGCACGCCAATGGTGAAGGAGCGCCCACTGACCAGACTTTGGGCAAATATATTGGGTCGATAATCGAGTTCCTCAATGACTTTTAAGACGGCTGCTCGTTTTGGCTGGGCCACGACCGCGCTACCACTCAAAACGCGAGAAACGGTGCTCTTGGAAACCCTCGCCCTCTCAGCAATATCATCGATTGTAACTTTTACCTCTTCGGTCATCCTAAACCCTCATAGTTGTAATTATACACTGAAATCGGTTTCAGTCAAGGGCAGACGGCTCTTAAAGACTTTCTTTACCAGTGCCCATGCCAATTATAGCTTGATTGCAATGACTTGACAGGACTACTGGACAACATTTTGGCCAACTAGCAACAAATAAAAAAAGCGCAATACACAGTTGACAACCGTAATTCATTATGGTATGCTCTCTGAAACCGATTTCATAAAATACTGCCACATTATTGTATTTTGTGAAAATATTCTCATACAGTATAGTGTCGGCAATGAGTTATTTGCTTGGTGCGCCAATGTTTTTGTGACCCATTTGGTATCTATCGTAGGAAACGTGCCCCATACAGCGCTATTATGTGCTAGGGGTGCGTTTTGCTTTAAAGGAGGTGTTTATCGCCTACAACATACTGATTGCAATATGAGTTGAAGACGGGTAAGTGATCCCGTACATATTAAAACAGATCATTAACTATCGGAGGAGATAAAATGAAGAAAAATATTTGGCTTATTATGGGTTTATTGGTCATTCTCAGCCTGCTGTTCGCTGCCTGTGGTGGTGGAACACCGGCAGAAGAGGTGCAAGAGACGGCTGAGGAGGCGGTGGCAGAAGTAGAAGAAGCTGCCGAGGAAGTGGAAGAGGCTGCTGAGGAGGCGGTGGCAGAAGTAG
>JAHEJP010000081.1:11893-15927 GCA_024638855.1 Chloroflexota bacterium | reverse complement strand
AACCAGCGTTAAAGGCGACGGCCGAGAGCGGCACAGCGTAGAAGGAGTAGGTGGATACGATGTACTATATGGTTCTGCTCGTTATAGACGATCTGAATATCTATCCCAACGTTTTAGACGCCTGGGATAGCGCCAAAGTGCCGGGTATCACCATCCTGGAGAGTACAGGGATGGGCAATTTGCGCCGGGGCAGTATTCGAGACGATATTCCTATGCTGCCTAGCATCAGCGAACTTTTCCGCTCCCGGGAACACCGGCACCGGACGATCTTTTCAGTGGTGGAAGGCGAGGAGATGGTCGACCGCTTGATTGGAATCACCGAAGAGATCTTGGGCGATCTCAATAGACCGAATACGGGCGTGCTATTCGTGCTGCCGGTTTCGCGTGTCGTTGGTTTTCAAGGAGCGAGGGAACGGGCGCAGGCAGGAAAGTCTTCAAAGACCTGAGGAACGATCGGGGAATTCTGGTTCGGTTAAGTCATTTGTAGTAGATGAAAGTGGTCAATTGATCGATTTCTCTAACCTTCAGCGGCCGCATAATGGTGCGATATACAGTACAAAAATCGTGACCTGTTTGAGGTTTAAGAATGGACGAGAATTCCATTGGGAGCTGTTTGATGCCCCGACAAGGAAGCATTTTGGAGGATATTGATGTCACAACAGAAGAGTGGTAACGTTACTAACTGCCCTGAGTGTGATGGTTCAATACAACTCAGCGGAAAACTGCACGTCGGGCAGAAACTGTCGTGTCGCCGGTGTGGCTCAACCCTTGTAATAACGGAACGGGAACCTTTGGAGTTGGTTCTGGCGAATGATAAACGACCGGGTAATGGTCACGATAAAGCAGAAAAGAAGCGGACGAAGGATAAAGTTGTTACCCAATCCTCACATGAGAAGATTGGTGAGAACAAGGAGGATCCACCAATGTCTACTCTGTCTCAAGTGTCTATGTCAGATTGCCCGGAATGTCAGGCCAGACTGCGTTTCTATAAGCCTCTTAAGGTGGGCCACCTTGTGGTCTGCCCTGAATGCGAGGAAACACTCGAAGTGGTTTCATCCCGACCCCTCGAATTTAATTGGGCAGATGAAGATCCGTGGGATATCAAGGACCATGACGACCACCGGCACCACTCTCGCGATGAAATAAGCTAACGAAAGATTTTTCATCACATTCTCTATTGTTGAATTGGATGCTTTTTTCCGTAGCGATCGGTTTTCACTCCTAATCTTCTAACTCATGAGTCTGCAAAGATAAGTTGGGCTTAAGCCTGAAAAGCAATTTAGAAATCATCTGCCCAAACTGATCAATCGAAGGGCGCCTAGCTCGAAAACATATTCTGGTAAATTGTCGTCAACAAGAACAGCAACATGGAAACAGTAACACAATGGATAGAGCAAAACCTGCACCTCTCCCTTAGCCTGCAGGAAAAACTTTTTTATTCGTTGATCGTCCTGACCATTATTTGGGCGATCAGGCTAATAGTGCTCGCTCTGGTCGGCCGTCGCACGGAAGATGCCAGTGCCTTGTATCGTTGGCGAAAAAACTCCGAATATGTTGCCCTGGTGCTAATTGCGCTGTTGATCGGCCGCATCTGGATCGAAGATTTGCAATCTGCAGCCACCTTCCTTGGTTTGCTCTCGGCCGGGCTAGCCATCGCCTTGCAGGATCCTATCACCAATTTTTTCGGCTGGCTGTTCATCATATGGCGCCACCCTTTTGAAGTGGGAGATCGCATCCAAATCGGAGAAAACGCGGGAGATGTCGTCGACATTCGATATTTTCAATTCACCACGATGGAAATCCGCAACTGGGTCGATGCCGACCAGAGCACAGGGCGTGTGCTTCACATCCCCAATAGGAAGGTGTTTAGCGAAACTCTGGCCAACTATAGTAAGGGCTTTGCATATATTTGGAATGAAATACCGGTGCAGATCACCTTTGAAAGTGATAGGCAAAATGCCAGGGAGATCTTGCTGGCAATCGCTGAAAAACATGCAGCTCATCTAAGCACGGATGCACGAGAGCGAGTCCGTGAGGCCGCAAGGCGCTATATGATTAATTACGAAAAGCTAAACCCCACTGTCTATACTCGTGTCGAGGCAAGTGGCGTGCTCTTGACAGTGCGGTATTTATGCGAGCCACAGCAGCGACGTAACAGCGAGCATGACATCTGGGAAGACATTCTCGCTGCTTTTGATCAGCAGACGGATATTGAATTCGCTTACCCCACGCAGCGAATTTACTATCGCCCTTATGAGAGCAATAATTCCCGGTCGCCTGAAAACGGCGAATTCGACGCGGGATCTTAAAACCTTTTAAACGCAGTCGTTCCCCCTATTTTAGCAAAGCTTGTCTCACGATTGGCTAAAACAGATAATCAACCCATGAAGTCCGCTGAATATCGAATGGATATTTTTTTCCAACAATTGCCAATGGGGACGGCATTATATGATCAAGGGCTCATCTTGCGCCGGTGTAATCCCACCTGGATCGACTATGTCGAAGGCATCAGTCAGGTATTGGTTGAGCCGGGCACTCATATCTATGACCTGTTCCCGGGAATAGAAGCCGCCATTCAACCCTATATCGATCGCGCCTTGGCGGGCGAGATGACCACTGCAAACAGTTTACGCTTGAACAGTAACAACAATATCTTTTATTGGGACGCCTCTTTTGTTCCCTGGATTGAGGAAGAAAACCTCACCGGTATTTTGCTGGTTGTGACGGATGTGACTGAGCGGGTGTTATCTCGTCAGATCTTAGATCGCAAAGTTATAGACCGGACACAGAAGTTGTCGGCTCTTTATGATGTGATGACCGTTGCCGCAGAACCAGTAGAGCTTAAAGATAAACTGGAGCGGTCATTACAGCATGTGCTGGCGGCCGTTCACGCTCAGGCGGGAGCCATCCAACTGTTGGACCGTAGGAGCGAGACCTTGTTTCTGGTTGCTCACCAGGGACTTGTCCCGACTTTAGCCAATAAACTTAGAGTCACTTCCGCCTATGTCGGTCTATCTGGCTGGATTGCCAAACAGCAGCAACCTTTGGTTCTGGCCGATATCACGGCCGATCAACGAACATCCGAGTTGGTCCATCAGAGTGGCTTCAGGGCCTATGTGGGCGTCCCGATGACCACGCATGGAAGAATTATTGGTATCTTAAGTGTATATCGACGGGCGAAGCGTCCATACAGCCAAGAAGATATATCACTTCTTGATTCCGTGGCTGACCAGATTGGCACAGCCATAGAAAACACCAGACTGCACCTGGATAACGAGCGGTTATTAATTGTCAAGGAACGCAACAGGCTAGCCCGAGAATTACACGATGCGGTTACGCAGTCACTCTACAGCCTGACATTGTATGCTGAAGCAAGCAAGCGTTTTGTCCAGTCTAATCAACTCGATATGGCCGCGGAATACAACGAACATGTGGCAGAGACGGCACAACAGGCGTTGCGGGAAATGCGGCTACTGGTACACAATTTGCGGCCGTCCGTCTTGGAGCAATTGGGTTTGGTCAAAGCTATCAGGCAGAGACTCGATGCGGTGGAGAAACGGGTTGGTGTTACGGTTGACTATCAAGTCGTAGGCGAGATCGACTTACCTGCCGGTGTTGAGGAAGCCCTTTACCATATTGTCCAGGAATCGCTGAACAATGCCCTTAAACATGCCGCTGCTACCAAGATCAGCCTCAGATTGCAACAGCAAGGGGCTAAAGTTTCCCTGACGATTTCCGATAATGGAAAGGGATTCAGGTTGGATAAGTTGAGCGACAGCGGCGGTCTGGGGTTGACCAGTATGCATGAACGCGTCGATTCTCTTGGAGGGGATCTCGAAATCGACACAAAAGTAGGTGGAGGCAGTCGGATTCAAGTAGAATTAGACCTAGACCAGGTTAGCGAATTCTCGGATTCCTTCAACTTATTAGATTTACTTTGATAGGTTATCGTGATGGGTCAAACAATTACAGTTTTTCATGCCGATGATCACGCCATGGTACGTGGAGGCGTACGTGGGCTATTGCTGACCGAA
>JAHEJP010000081.1:0-11793 GCA_024638855.1 Chloroflexota bacterium | reverse complement strand
AACCAGCCTGGTTGATCTATTTCCTTCATATGCTTGGCGGCTAAAGTTACAGATCCTAGGGAAAAAAAGGCCAGACGATCGGCATTATGATGATGACCACCACGAGTACTATCAGTGTGAGCGGTATGCCTACTTTGGTATAGTCGGAGAACCGGTAGCCACCGGGGCCCATGACTAACACGTTGGCCGAATGGCCGACGGGACTGAGAAACGCCGCAGAAGCAGACACGGCTACGGTCATCATCAGTGGGTAAGGCGATATCCCCAGATCATTAGCCGTGTTGAGCGCAATTGGCGCTAGTAAAACAGCCACAGCGGGGTTGGGCATCACCTGGGAAGCCAGGGCAGCCAAAACGAACAGGCCTGCCATAACCGCCAAGGGACCCCCTGGTCCTACCAATCCCACCATAGCTTCGGCCAGAAAGTTCGCTGCGCCAGTCTGCTCCATGGCGATGCCCAAGGGCAGCATGCCGGCGATGAGAAAGACGGCTTTCCACTCGATAGCCCGGTAGGCTTCATCCATCGTCAGGCAGCTCGTTAAGATCATCAATACGACACCGACCAGGGCAGATATGGCGATGGGCATCCAATCGAGGATGACCGGTACAAGCACGATAGCCATGATCAACAGCGCAATGGGTGCCTTGTTCAAACGTGGCGCTTCCGTAGCTGCTTCACTCAAGACCAAAAAATCCGGTTCCAGACCCAAAACCCGCTGACGCTCACGAGGTCCGTAAAGGAGCAAGGCGTCGCCGAAGCGCAGGGCCATGTTGCGCAAGTTCGAACGATAGGCCCGGCCCTCACGCCAGATCGCCAACACGCTCAAGCCGTACTTATCTCGAAAGTGAATCTGCCGCAGTGTTGTACCCGCCAACGTAGTGCGAGGAGACAGGACTGCTTCTACCAGACCAACGTGCTCGGACTCAAGCTCGGCAATTTCCGGCGGCGCTTCTGTGTCAATCTCCAGGCCCTGTAGACCTTCCAAGGTTAACAAATCTTCAGACCGGCCCTTAACCAGTAGTAGGTCGTCGGCAGCCAACCTTTCTTCCGCCTCGGGCATGAGGTGGGTTTTCCCTTCTCGAACGATGCCCATCACTCCCAGCCCAAAGGCGTCGCCCAGACGGCTCTCGATCAGTGTTTTATTTACCAGGATCGAGTCATCGGGCACGCGCATCGCGACTAGCCGCTCTTCCAAGAAGTATTCATCCGCAATTTCAGCGCTGGAAAGAATGAATTCTGAATCGGTACGCAGCACATCGAGTTGCTCCCGTGCTCCCTGTACCAGCAGGACGTCGTCCCGTTGTAAGGGTTGTTTCTCCAGGTTGGTTCGCACCACACCGCCACCCCGGCGGATGGCCAGCACGACCACGCCAAACCGGCGGCGAAAATCGATCTGCTCCAGCGTCTGGCCCGGCAGCGACGACTGGGGAGAAAGCGCCAGCTCGACCATGACGATATCGGCAGATTGCAGCCTCTCAGCGGCCACCTGGTCTTCTTCTACTATTAATACACGCCGATTCCACAGCTCCATCAAGAGATCGGGCTGGCCCTCGACCAGCAACCGGTCGCCAGGGCGAAGATGGGTAGCCGGGTCAGGAGCCAATCGATTTTGGTTCGTGCGCAGGATGGCCAGGACATTCAAACCCAGAGCTGCGCCAAGGCGGCTTTGAGCCAGTGTCTTGCCGGCCAGGACCGAGTCTTCTGGCAGACGGATGACGAACATCCGCTCGCGCAGGCCAAAAAACTCGCCCGGGGCCATCTTTGCGTCCTCCGATAGATCCTTGATGTCCCGAGACGGTAGCAAGTGCCGTCCTACCAGGACCATAAAGGCGATACCGGCAAGCATAATGACGACACCCGTTGGCGTGTAGTCGAACATGTGGAAAGGTTCCAGCCCATACTGCTGCAGGGCTTCGCTGATCAAGATGTTGGGCGGTGTGCCAATGAGGGTGTTCAAACCTCCCAGCAGCGCGGCGAAGGCAAGGGGCATGAGCAGAAGCGAAGGTGGACGACCTGTGCGCCGGGCGATATCCACGACCACAGGCAACATGAGAGCCGCCACGCCGATGTCATTCATAAAGCCCGACAGTACGCCAACGACGAGCATGATCAAGGCGATGAGTCGCGCATCGCTTTCCCCGGCCAGGCGCAACACCGGGCGTCCGATCTGGCCAGCAACGCCCGTGCGAGCCAGACCGCTGCTGAGAATGAGCACCGCCCAGACCGTAACCACAGCCAGATTGGCAAAACCGGACAATGCCTCTGCGGGGGTAATCAGGCTCGTCAGGGTTAAACTGACTAACACCATCAGGGCTACTACGTCGACCCGGACCCACTCTGTGATAAACATGACCACAGCTGCTACTAGAATGGCTAGGACAGCAGCGATTTCGAGGGTCATAGTGACAATCCCTCCTCCGAACGCATCACAGTGGATATGTCTCGCTCTTAAGGTATGGTTGACGGAAACTGCACGATAGCCAGCACATCACCACGGATGCCGCCAGTTTCGATGCGGCCGCCAATGGTGAATGGCCGGCCGTCGCGTATGGTCGTCCAACCGGCAATGCTTCCCTTCCTATCCTACCTCTACTAATCAGATGGGGCTAGGATCACCTAAGAGGCACATTTCCCACCGTTTCACAATGGCCGTAGGATAGTCCAATATCGCTTTCTCTGAATCGATCAAATGTTGTAAACGGCTTTGGTCAAATGACTATGTCGCTTCGCGCCAATTTCTAGTAAAATGTTCATAGTTGTTGGACTTTTTGCCACTGTCCCTGCCAGATTGAGGCGCTCCGAAGAGGGCGACGTGTGCTAAATGGCGCTGGCCATCAATTGTGGCCTATAAAGAATAACGAGGTCGAAGTGCGCATAGGTGAATGATTCAGGAGTACCCAGCCGATCCGAAACAGATCTTGCTCAAATGGTGGAGCAAGTGACCAGGGCAGTCCCGGCCGATGCGATTATCTGTGTAACACAAAGCGGCGCACTGGCCCAATACTTGGCGGGTATAACACTGCAACCTCGGCTTGTAGCCGCCACCGTCAACGAAGAAACATACGACGCGCTGACAGAAGCAGGGTTGGATGTTATCCACCTTCCACTGTACGCGGCCGATAAGTTCAGTCAGGTGCGGCATGTTCTCTCCGTTGCTACCAGATCGGGCAAGATTGCAGTCGGTGAATGCATCATTTGTGCCATTGGAAGCCACGTCTATCCGGAAGAAGGAGATCTCATTGTGCTCACCGATGTCGATCCTGGCGTCGAACGCATAGTGATCACGGACCTACTTAAACTCACTGACGGTATCCGCCCTAACGTGCTGGAGGCTACCCTGGTGATTGCCTGTAGAATTGGCCGTGTGGTTCGTCGTGGCGGTGAGCGTATTGGCGCCATCTTTATCCTGGGTGATTCCCTTAATGTACTAAAGGAGTCTAGACAATTGGTCCCTAACCCTTTTCATGGCCATGAGGATCGGCTCCGGCAAATCACCAATCCCGATGTTCATGATGCCCTCGTTGAGTTCTCTAAACTTGATGGCGCCTTTGTTGTTCGTGGGGATGGCTTCATTCAATCAGCGGGCGTTTTTTTAGTAGCGACTGATGTGGAGATGCAGTTTCCCGTTGGCTTGGGAACACGGCACATGGCCGCCGCGGCCGTCACCGCGTATACCGCAGCTACTGCTGTTGTTGTTTCGGCAACCGATGGCAATGTGCGCGCCTTCTCGGGAGGTCGGATGGTGTTGCAGATGGATCCTGATGTGCCTTACGGGCCTGCTATGCCAGATGAGTAGGCGTAATGGATTCTATCGTTGCCTGGGCAATGGCTTGCAGGCCCTGGAATTAGAAGGGGTTACTCCTCATCAGCGACTGCCGGTTGGGGCAGGCTGAGGCGGACCCGAGTATAATGCCCGGGCGAACTATCCACGGTAAGCGAACCGCCCACTACTGCCATCATGGTGCTATGAAGGGCCAGGCCCTGGCCTCCCGCTTCCTTGTCGCCGGTCGAGACCGGCACGCCTTGGCCATTATCTTCGACCGTCACTTCCAGGGTTTCATGCAATTCCAGTGATATCTGCAAACAATAGAGACCGTCCTGCTCCTCATCCCGCCCGTGGCGGGCGGCATTACGAATCGCCTCTCGGGCTGCGTAGAAGAGGGTCTCGGCCGTCACCGCCGGAAGCCGGGCTGCCTCTTTCTCGCCCGCCGGCTCGATCTGCCAACTAACTTCGTCGAATGCCCCGGCGAATTCACTTTCCACCGCCCGTCGCAGCACGGGCATAAAACCTAGTCTGGTCACCTCAGCAGCTGTCACCGTGGGGATCTCGCCCAATAGATCGGAGATCAGCCGGTGGCTGTCGCTCAACAAAGTCGCCGCTTCGTCGCCAACCTGGTAACCGTCCAATTCGATGAGGGCTGCCTGCAGATTGGGCAGCACCTCGTCGTGCAGGACCCGCCGGGCCCGCAGATCCACCATCTGGCTCTGCACCAATTGCTCTCGTTGCAAAGCCATCAGCCGGCGGCCCAATTCGGCGCTGGCCTGGGTATCCAGCAGACGCTCGCAGCTGATGCGGGCGATTTCGATCTCTTCCTGAGCGTAGAGTCCGCCATCCCGCTTGTCTGCCAGCATCAGCACGCCACTCAACCCTCGTTGGCTCCACAGCGGCACGGCCCAACCGGCCCCGCCATAGTGATCAGGGTCCAGGGCCACTGTCATCGTCTCCGGCGACTCGAAACGGCCGGCCAGTTCCCCCAGCGATGGTAGCCGGGTTTCTGTCCCGGCCGGGTAGGTCAGGGGAGCGCCCACCAGCGGCGCCAGGGGACCCAACGGCGCCAGGTAGGCCCGGCGGGCTCCCAGCACCTGGCCACACAGGCTGGCGAAAGGCGCGGCGATATCAACCTCGGCCGCCGCGGCCGGAGCCAGCAAACGATCATAGAGATGTTGGCTGGTCAGAAAAGGTCGCAAGAGGGTGATATAGCGTTCCCTTTCGGCGAAAGATCGCCAGCTCAGCAAAGCCAGGGCCAGGGTCATCAACAGCGTAGCCAGGACGACGATATAGAGGGACCATAAGCCCAAGGCTAGGCTGCCGCCCACCAGGAGGCCATAACCGGCCGCCAGGACCACCATGCCGTACCAGTAGCGGGCCAGGCCCCGGCGAGGCAGGACCTTGCCGGTGAACACTTCATAGGAAATCACGGCCTGGCCCAGGCATAAGACTGAGATGCCGATCAGCGTGGCGATGATCAAATCCAGCCAGGCGACCAATTCCGCTGAACGGGCATAGACATCGGCGAAGAGCGCCCGTTGCGTCTCCTCGGCCAGCCAGGCCATCGTTCCCGAAACCAGCAGGCCGACCACCAGCAAGGTCACGGAAGCGGCTGCCAGCCAAGGACGGGCCCGGCGGCGGGCCAACTGGCCCATTACCCTGGATGAAGGGCCGGGCCGGCGCAAAGCGTCCAGCGAAAGTCCAATGCACAGGACTATATAGAGCGAATATCCCAGGGCCAGCAGCGGCACGCCGGCGATCGACCAGCGAAAATACAGTCGAATTTGGGCTAACAGGCTCCTCGGCGTCGCCAACAGAAATAAACTCAAGGCCAGGGCCAGCAAGCCCAGGGCCAGTAGCGCCAGCGCCGCGATTAGCCAGGGCCGCTGCCGGCGGCGCAGGTCAGAGTGAGGCCTTTCCCAAAAGCCCGCGTACCAGAGCATGGCCACGTACCAGGCGGCCGGTAGGATGATGGCCGGCACCATACCCGCCAGCCACCAGAAGACGGCATTCCAACTGAAATTGTCGAGCCCTAAGCCTAGGATCACGGTGTGGCTGAGGAAGAAGGCCGCGCCCAATAGCAGCCCTAAACCGCCCAACCAGATGCCCCAGGCTCGCCGGTCCGAATTCAACAAGACTGTCAGCCCCAACCAGGCCAGCAAGATGGTATTGAATAAAGAGACGGCGATGAGCGCCCAGTTGAGGAAGGGGCTACTGGTCAACATGTCAGGAGATCGTTTTTTGCCAGGGCACCCAGTCGCCCCGTTCGTTTATCACCCGGCCCACGCCAGCCTCATCCCAATAAATGAGCCGTCCTTCCTGAATGATGATGGCCACCCGGGTGCGGGCGATCTTCTCGTCGGTAGCCGATTCACTGAGCCCCCAGGCCGCGTATATCTGGCCGTTGACCCGGCTGATAGTCCGTTTATCCCGGAAGCCCAGCCGGCCGGCGATCTGCTCGTTGCTCAAGCCCTGGGCCAGTAGCAAGGCTACTTCTTGTTCGTTTGGTTCCAACAAGGCCATGGGCGATTGTTCATCCTTGTGACGCACCTCTTGCACCCGGGTTTCGATATCCGGGTCGATGAAACTGCGGCCGTTCACCGCATCCCGCAGCAAGGGCACGATCATCTGCGGCAGCAGGTAGTTCGATTTGCGTACGTAAGCGTAATGGCTGAGGATGCCCGAACGCCGGAAATCGCGGTAATAAGCTTCGTCATCCTGGATGGAGTAAAAAACCACCGGTAAGCGGGGCAATTCCCGGCGAATGGCCACGGCCGCCTGGATGCCGTTCATCTCTCCAGCCAACTGGACATCCATCAAGATCACCTGCGGCGAGCGGCCGCCGCTACTGCCAAGGCAATAATCAAAAGCCTCTTCGCCGCTGCCGCAGGAATGGACCACCTGGACATCTCCAGTAGCCTCAAGCCCGTTACCTAAGGCGCTTCGTAATCGTTCGTTATCTTCGACGAGTAATAGTTGCATACCCATATGCTATTGTATCTTGAATTGAGCCGCGGAGGGTGTCAAGCACTCAGGTGCCTGGATGTAGGCAATTAGGAGGTCGCCAGGAGGGTGGGGGAAAGCCTATGCTGTTACAATGTTGCGTGAAACTGAAATACTAGTGAAATAGTTTTTGTTTGGGTTTGTTTGTGTTTGGTGTTGTGAATTACTATACGAATCAAAAAACAGTATGATTACCCGGCTGAACCGTTTTACCGGCCGCCATTCGCCCATTCTTTTATTGACTGCATTGTCCTTCTTTTCTATGGTCATGTTGATCGCCCGGGTGTTCTTCGGCGGCTACATCATCCACGCTTACCTTGTCTGGAACTTGTTCCTGGCCTGGCTGCCCTTATTGTTCGCGATTGCAGCCGCCGCCAACCGGCATCGTCCTCCCCTGGTGATTTTTTGGGGCCTTTTATGGCTGCTCTTTTTGCCCAACGCGCCCTATCTTATCACCGACTTGATGCACCTGCGGCCGTATGCGCCCGTTCCTATCTGGTATGATGCCATCCTGCTCTTTTCCTTCGCCCTTTGCGGCTTGCTACTGGCCTTGCGTTCCTTATCCTTGATGCACAGCATCGCCACCGGCCGTCTGGGCGGGTTGGGAGGCTGGCTCTTCGTCCTCAGCGCGGCCGTGCTCAGCAGTTTTGGCGTCTACATCGGCCGCTTCCTGCGTTGGAATAGCTGGGATGTGTTCGCCAACCCGGGGCGTTTATCGGCCGATATCCTGGCCCATATGAACTCGCCTTTTTTGATGTTCAAGGCTCTGGTGGTTGTCTCTCTCTTCAGCATCGTTACCCTGGGCGCTTATCTCTTTTGGGGCGCCCGTTTTCCTGCTACGCCGGCCGTACCACCGAAAGCGGACGCGCGCTGAATCTACCCCAACCCTCATTAAAATTCATAGGTCGTAATCTCCAGCCGGTGGCCGTCCGGATCGGAGAAGTAAATCGAGTGGCTGATCTCGTGATCCTGGAATGAGACGTTGATCCCCTTTGCTGCCAAATCCCGGCGGGCGGCCTCAAAATTAGCCCGGTTAGCCCGGAAGGCGAAGTGGGCCACCCGCACGGCCGGTTGGGCGGCGTCAGGCTGATCTTGACCCCTGGCCGGAAATAAGGCTAGCAGAGTTGAGCCCAGACCCAGCATGACGGGCACGCCATCCCATAGGCCTGGAAATCGATGTTCCATCCCCAACATTTCCATATACCATTCTTTTGATCGATCCAGGTCACTGATCGTGATGGCCACGTGATCCAATTGCTCTAGTTCAAACATTTTTTTGATCTCTTACTGGTTAGGTGTTTCACGATTCCTGTACCACTTTATCGATTGTAACACACTGGCATAAAGAGCCGTCCTGCGCTACGCTTGGAAAAATCCTGAAGCGAGAGTTGGAGGATGGCATGGTTGAGGAAAAAATCAGAACAACCTGGATGTGGCTAGACGGTTACGAGGTGCGGGGCGTGAGCTTCGACCCGGCGAGCGGCCGCTTCCAATGGTACGGTCTGGTCGGCTGTCACTGCACCGACGAAGAGTTCCTCGACCAAAGTCTCGTGGCTTACCAACAAGAGGGAGCGCCACCGGGCATCGGCCTCGTGCCGGCGGATATTGCGGCCGAGATCGAAACTACTATTGCCTACTTCCTAAAAACCCCTCAACCCGGCTAAGCTGAAAGTATCGCGCTGTCAAGACCCTGGAAGATTCCAAGCCCAACTCATTGGGTCACCTGGTGTCTGGTCGCATGCTCAGGAAAAAAACGTGTTCTGCTGGCTGGCCTGGGGGCTGGGTCACCTGCTGTTTCTCGTCGGCTCTCAGCCTGCGGCCTTGACTGGCTCCCCCCAACCAATTCAATTAATGTTGGCCAGCGACTATTCGATACCCAGCTTTTTCAGGTATGAATAACTTTCCAGGATATTCTCTTCGCTGCAGACTTCGATGGTGCTGTACTCGACCGGTCCATCCTTGAGCACGTTGAAAATACCTTCGATGTCGATCACACCCTCGCCCAGAGCTATCGGCCCCAAGCCACAACCGAACATAGCGCAGCGTTGTCTTTCCCAGTCGGCTGGCAAATCTTTCCAGTGAACGTGGTAAATCTGATCGCGGAACGTTTCGGCCATTTCCAATGGGTCGTCGCCGCCCAGCCAGATATTGCCGGTGTCCAGGTTCAGGCCCAGGTTGGCCGGATTATCCAGCCGGTCGAAGATAGCCTCGATGCCCTCGATGGTGTCTGTTAGCTCGCCACAGGGCTCTAATAGGAGCCGGATGCCGAAATGTTCGGCCAAACGGATCGGCACAATTTTCCGGCGACGATGAAAACCTTCTCCTCGTAACTTAAGCGTCGACTCCAAATTGAACGTGGCTCACCGTCGGTGGTGATCACATCCTGTACTCCTAATCCGGCCGCAAGCTGGATCGCTTTCATGATCTCGGCCGTCGAATAGCGGGCCGGTGAAGTGGGATCGAGTTAATTGGCGTGCGCGTAGACGCTCGTTGGCGCGAGTTCGTACTTGTAGAAAAGGTCGATCACGTCTTGGGGATTATGGTCCAGGTTAGCAGAAACTGTGAAGCCATGGGTGCTGCCGGGCTAATTTGCGGTCACGTCGGCATATTTGAATCCCATGTTGGCCACGCGCTCCAATTGGCAGTCAACCGGAGAGAAGGGATCCATCACGGCAAAACAACCGACTTTCATTGTTAAACCCCTTGAAAAGGTCGTGTCCAGGGTAAAATGTTAGCAACGATACGACACGACCACAGGGCAGTATAAATGATACTGTCCTGGACATACAGTGACAGGTGACATATACAGGACATGATATTAGTCATGAAAACGACTGATAAGGGATGGCATCGATGGTGGATTGGTCTAATCGGGGCTTATGTTAGGATCCAGTTCATTCTCACGCAGGATAAAGGCTGTTAATAACCAATATTCTTCACTGGTCAGTGAGCCGGGGTCATGCCAGGGCATGTTCTCTCGTATATATTTTTGCAGATCGACCGCCCCTTCGAAGCGAGCTAACGTGTTTGGGCCGATGATCGCCGGAATGTAATGTGGCAATATGAAACCTTCAGGCAAGAGGACTGGGGCGTGGCATTTTGACTGCCAACAATTCTGGTCTTTCGGATTCCAGGTAGCCCTAAATTCATCGGTCAAGCCCTGCCCCCTATCGCCATGGCAATCCCGGCAGACCAGTCTATAGATCTCGGCGCCAATGTCGGCCTCGGTTGCGTCCGCTGGCATTGGCGGCAAGATAAGCCAACTTTCTTCTGGCGTCGGACTTGGGATCGGCGCAGACACAATCACGCCGCTTTCAATGAACATAGTGGCTCTGCCCTCGCCAACTAACCAAATGGAGACTGCAAGGAGAACGAGAAGAAGAACGAGTAGGCCTAACTTGATTATTCGTGAACGCATCAGTAGGTCATTCTAACAGGGTCGCCATACATTTGTCCTGATCGGCGAGTCGCTATGCATAAATGATAATACCGGCAGGCAAAAGTGACCAACACCTGCTGCCCATATTAGCGGTCTATAAGTATTTACGTTACTACGAGAGGATTGGACTTGATTTGCTGAGGATAGTTACTAATGGAAACTAATCGGCCGCGACCTGACGAGGAGCGTTTTCTTTCAAATCGGTTCTTAATTTTTGGTAAAACTAAGGGATGAAAACCAAGCGTCAACTGCGTTGCCGAGACAGCATCTAATGGCAAACTAGATGAAATACTGCGAGGAATTCCTGCATAGGCCGAGATGGATTGGAAATTAACCCTGCTGCGGGGCCCAAATCGTGAAAAGCTAAAAGAAAGATATTCTCAGTTGGACATAAGCGGAGCCTGGTATCCGCAGATTCCAGGCGCGCTGAACCTGAGGATATACCCTTCTCTATCACGCAAACTGTGCTGATCAAAACAGTCTGTCTATTAGTTGAAATAGCCAGCAGACCTTCGACAATCCCGGTTCCCTGAGCGGAATGGGGCAAGCAACCTAATCTTGACATTGATGATAACCTGTCAGAAGTAGCCCAATGATTCGGCTCGTCAATTGATCCAGCGTATTCCTTAGGGTCTTATACTTGGCCCTGCTCGAGGAAATGTCACAATTCAATGACAATTAGCAGGGCGCCGTCGTTAGGTAAAAGCCGAATTTGATCTGATCTGGGCGGTAAACGTATGCCAGTTTCCTGATCATACCAACCAATATGCAGATCATAACGCCCGGGAAGGACATTCTCCAGCGGAATCTCCACAGCATCCTCGATGACTTCACCTGTCATCCACCAACTTGTCGGATAGCTCCAACCCCTAGGAATTAAATCACCCTGGGCAACAAGGGAGCCAGTTTCCGAGTCTACCAGGTGAAAATAGAAAACGTAAGATTTTTCCATTTCTGTTAGAGCTTGCCAATACACTGTGATTGGTAGCACGCTTGAATCCGGATCGATGTTGTGAAGATCGTAGCCAAGTAGGTTGATTTTTTGATCCCACAAAATAGATGTTGGAGTCTCTGGCGAAGGTAGATCGAACACTCGCTCGTAAACATCTTGACAGGGTAACTGACGCCGCATATCGGCTAGCTTAAAGACTGTGAGTTTACTATCTTGATAGAAGGGTTCCTCTAAAAAGTAATCACGATATTTGCCCGGGATTTTTGAATTTGTGTGATGAATGATCACATAACGAAAATCATCATCAATCAATTCGTCAAGAGCAGATATCATTTGTTGCCGAGATCGGATGCTACAATCCAATGATGCACCCTTAAACCAGTTTAGAAGCAAAGGGTTGCTTCTAATATATTGGTATGATTCAACTGGCGTGCGAGCACTCAGTCCTTCTACGATTGCTTTCTGATGAATGGTTTGGAGAAATAAGTAACGTTTCGAACTGGTCCGGTTCATGGGTAATTGAATAATTGCAAAGCCACCGGGATCATCAGCGAGTTGTTCGTAAAAAGGGTTTATATTTGTGGGAATTCCCGGAAACTGCCCACTCCAATATTCAACCAAGAGAAGTCC
>JAHEJP010000425.1 GCA_024638855.1 Chloroflexota bacterium | reverse complement strand
CGTCGATGACCCACTGGTACACCTCATTGCCGAATTGACGCTTGTTCTTGTGCTGGCAACGGATGCCTCGCGCATCAAACTCAAGAGCCTCTTTCGTTTTCACAGCTTGCCGCTGCGCCTGCTAGGCATCGGCCTGCCGCTAACCATCGTTCTTGGCGCGGTCGTGGCCTTTATTCTGTTTGGCCAGCTAGGCATTTGGGGGGCGGCCATCCTGGCGGTGATCCTGGCCCCTACCGATGCCAGTCTAGGACAAAGCGTGGTCGAAAATCCCAAAGTGCCGGTTCGCATCCGCCAGGCGCTGAATATTGAAAGTGGCTTGAACGACGGCATTGCCATGCCCTTCCTGATCCTGGCCGTCTCCCTAGAAGTTTCTAGTGAGTTTGCTCTCGGGAATGGATATTTCCTGCGACTGGTTGCGGTTCAAATTGGCTTCGGCCTTCTGGTGGGGGTCGTGATGGGCTATCTGGGCGCCAGGTACATTCACTGGGGCTTGAAGAGCGGCTGGATGTCATCCAATTTTCAAAAGATCGGCTGGCTGGCACTGGTCTTGCTGACCTATGGCCTTGCCGAGTTCATCGGTGGCAATGGTTTTATCGCCGCTTTTGTTTTTGGCTTCACCTCGGGCAACACCACCAGCCAGGAAGAGAGTGACTCCCTCTATAAATTCGCCGAGGTAGAAAATACCTTGTTCATGTTGGTGACTTACATCATCTTCGGCATGGTGCTGTTGGTTCCGGCGCTCAAGGGCTTCAACCTGACCATCGCGCTGTATGCGCTGTTAAGCCTGACAGTGGTCCGTTTATTGCCGGTAGCGATCAGCCTGATTGGCACCAGGTTACAGCCGGTGACGATGCTGTTTTTGGGCTGGTTTGGACCCCGTGGTATTGCCTCGATCTTGTATGTTTTGACAATTCTAGACGAGGACCTGGCGACTAAAGAAATTATCTTCAACGTGGTCATGATCACGGTTTTTGTCAGCGTCTTGGCTCACGGCATTAGTGCCATGCCTTTGGCCAATTGGTACGGCAATCGAGTGGCCGAATTAGACGAGGCAGGCTCGGCCGGCGCCGAAACGAAGCCGGTGCCCGTGATGCCAACGCGGACGGGACATATTCAAGTATGATCACCAGAGGGAGTGTTGATCATGATTTGTGTTATTCATTTCGATGATCGCCACTTGGACTATAGAAACCAGTTTGTAAAAGTAAACCGCCATTAATTCTTCGGGAATGAAACTTATCAGCGACGGTTTACCTTTAGGCATTTGCGCTCGAAGGTTTACACATCATCCCATAAAGATTTGCGCAATTGCACTCAATCACCAGATGTCAAAACCGGCAGATTTGAATGAACCACTATGGAAGGAGCTCCTTCCCCGGATTACGACCGGGATATTAGGGCTGGCCGTATTTGCCGTGGCCTGGTTTGGGATCGCCGGCCGGCTGACCTGGTGGCAAGGCTGGGCATTTCTGTTTACCTTTATCATTTATACGGGTATCTTGATGTGGCATCTATCAAAGTCGAACCCCGATCTGGTACGAGAGCGTTACCGCCCGGCCGATAAGGCTGAAGCCTGGGACCGGCTGTTGATGGGCATCTATTCCCTGTTCCTGGTAGCATTGTTGATCGTAGCCGCTCTGGATGGAGGCAGGTTTCTCTGGTCGGCCGTCCCCCTGGGCCTTCAAATGATTGGCTGGGTCCTTCTGGTCGTGGCCGGTGTGATGGTCTGGCACGTGATGATGACGAATGCCTATCTCTCGAGCTGGGCGCGAATACAGGAGGACCGTGGGCAAGTGGTCGTCCAGGAAGGGTTATACCGGCGCATAAGACATCCAATGTACCTCGGCATCATCCTGGCTTTTCTGGGGATACCCCTGGCCTTGGGTTCCTGGTGGGCGATGATCCCGAGCCTTGTGATCGTTGGATTGTTTGTCTATCGAACATATCTGGAAGACCGAATGTTGATAGACGGCTTGGCCGGATATGCCGAATACACCGAGAAGGTTAGGTACAGGCTGCTGCCCGGGATATGGTAGGTACAATTGGCTGAGAGCGCACTGCCTAACACCTGCGCAGCCGGCCGAGGCCCTGAATTCAAGTGAGATGGCGAGTATCGCGCTATTATGTCGCTAATCAACCGTAACAAATACAATGAATAGATCAATTCTTTTAACAATCGATGGGATCATCAATTTGGTACTGGGGCTGCTCCTGATCGCTTTTTCAACGCCACTAGTCGAGGCTCTTGGGATTCCTGATGCTCCCGGCTTCTATCCCAATATCCTGGGAGGAGTGCTCTTCGGTATAGGTATCGCCTTGTTCCTCGAGAAAAGAAATCAGGGACCTCTCGGCTCGGGGCTTGGATTGAATGGTGCCGCAGCTATCAACATCTGCGGCGGACTCGTTCTTGCTGGATGGCTCATATTTGGTGATCTGTCTCTTCCCCTCTATAGCTCTGTTCTATTGTGGACTCTCGTTTTACTCCTTGTTGGCATCAGTTCCGCGGAGCTGTTGGCAAGGACCTGAGTCGATGATAAAGCGGCCACGATGTGGGTCACTTAGTTCTGAAGAAAAGCAGTCATACAAATTCGAACCTTACAAGCCAGGTCACCGGTAAAGAAACTCGGTCGAGAAATCAAAATTAGGAAAGACAGCCATCACTGATTTTCCTACCAATTCTTTGCCCTATCAGCTTCCAACTAATCCCCAACACAGATCATCAACTGGACTTAATCCTTCATGAGCGAAATGTTGCGATATATCGTAAAACATTGCAATATATCTTGCCGGACCATTAAATGTTACTCGGCATCGATGAATTGAGGTCACAAGGAACAATCAATGCCTTCACCAGATGATTGGCGACGCCAAGGACAGGAACGCTATCTTAAAAGGGTAGCCCTTGGCTGGAGAAAATATATCCCGTATCGAAAAGGATGGGATCATGATCATTGTGCATTTTGTGGTGCAAAATTTATGGAATCAGCTGACCAAGATATTCTGACTGAAGGCTATGCTACAGACGATAACTATAGATGGGTATGCAGGCAGTGCTTTGAAGATTTCCGTGATGAATTTGAGTGGAAAGTTACAAATAAGACCGGATAGTTATTATACGGGACTTCAAACCACAATTCATGAGAATCACCTTCGCCCGTCATGAAGAAAACCAGGCCAATATCCAACACGAGATCTCCAACTGCGGGCATCCTCGACCGTTTCCGTTTTCACGCGCTCCTATCTAAACGCGCGGGTTTTTTACTTGCTACTGATTGTTAAATCTTGACTTCAAGACCCCGCACGTTCCCGCCACAGATGCCGAATCAGAACGTTTGTGCTATAATTAACCAAAGCCAGATGGCTCAACCATTTGGTTCAGCCGCCATGTTCCCAAACCCGATCCGCCCCACCCTCAATCGCCCCAATCAACCCCCCGGCGACGCCCATCCAACCCGGCCGCTTCACCAACCCTATCGACACTTCCGGAAAAAGCAAAAAAAACAATCACCGGAAAAACAATCACCGGGACTACCTCTGGAAACTACGATCCCGGTTCCCGTTCGATCTCCCGTTGAACAACGATAGGACCCCCTCTCTTACTGGCAGGCCGGTCTTCCGGCCTTTATCGGCTGGCAAACCGTTTAGGGGACAAACGACATGACAGCATTGTATCCACCAATCAAACCTTACAAGCATGGTCAACTCGATGTTGGCGATGATAACTCCGTCTATTGGGAAGCTTGCGGCAACCCAGACGGCAAACCGGCCGTTGTTCTCCACGGTGGCCCTGGATCGGGTTGTTCGGAAGATATGCGTCGCTACTTCGATCCATCTGCCTATCAGATCATTTTGTTTGATCAGCGAGGCTGTGGACGCAGCAAACCGCACGCCGGCGAATTCTCGACCGGCCTCTCGGCCAACACCACCGGACACCTGCTGGCCGATATGGAACGCCTCCGGCAGCACCTCGGCGTTGAACGCTGGCTGCTGTTTGGCGGCTCATGGGGCTGCACGCTCGGGCTGGCCTACGCCGAACGTTATCCCCACCGGGTGACGGAAATCATCCTCTCCGGCGTGACCATGACCCGCTCTTCAGAAATTGATTGGCTCTACCGCGGCGTGGCCCCGCTCTTCCCGGAACAATGGGCTCGTTTTCGCGCTGGCGTCCCACCAGGCGAACGTGACGGTGACCTGGTTGACGCCTATCACCGTCTGTTGCAAAATCCTGATCCTGCCGTACACATGAAGGCAGCCAAGGATTGGTGTGACTGGGAAG
>JAHEJP010000424.1 GCA_024638855.1 Chloroflexota bacterium | reverse complement strand
GCGGAGCAAACCGAACTTCTGGTCAGCAACACGGCCAGCATCATGGCCCAGGGCATAGCCAACGGAGAGCTGCGTTCCGACCTGGATCCAAAAACGGTAGCCCGGGCCTTCATCGCCTACCAGAATGGCGTGGCTACGCTATGGCTGACCAACCGCCTGGCCTTTTCGCTGGGGGAACAAGCGGCCGATTTCGCCGATATCTTCATGCGCGGTCTAGTGGCCGGGTGAGATAAAGGATTTTTTTGTTTATTTTACATACGTACCAGTATGTATATTTAAGTGCGACGCACTTTCTAAGTGCATTGCAGCTAGAAAAGAGAATTTCTCATGACGACAATAACAACTTCTAACCAAGCATACAGCGCACCGGCAGGTTCCCAGGAAACGATCCAACCCCTACCCTTCTGGGGCTCGCTCATTGCCTTTGGCCTTCCGGCGCTGCTCATGATCTTCAGCTACCATGTCTTTATGCCCCGGCTGCAAGCAGCCGGGCTGGCGCCGGCCGAGAGTTTTGTGGTGGCCCACGTGGCACCCATGGCCATCATGCTGGCTGCCGCGCTGGCGGTCTTTCACCGGCTAGAAGGCCGACCGCTGACCTGGGCGGCCTTCAGCCAACGCTATCGCTATCCACGAATAACGCTCAAGGCCGTCTTACTGGGGCTGGTCACCTTTATGGCCCTCAACATCGCTTATGGCCTCTTCTCACAATTGGGCGCAACGTTGGCCGGTCAGAGCCTGGCCCCAGGTATAGGCGTGATCACTTCCGTGGCCGATGTGCTGGGCATCAGCGTCCAGGGCCGCTGGGAGATCGTTTTTCTCTTCCTGCTGGTCCTGCCCCTCAACGTGGTTGGCGAAGAGTTATGGTGGCGGGGCATCATCTTACCCCGCCAGGAATTGACCCACGGCCGCTGGACCTGGATCGTGCACGGCACTCTTTGGACCGCCTTCCATGCGTTCAAGTGGTGGGACTTGGCCGGTTTGTTGCCGGTCTGCCTGTTAATCGCTTACATCAGCCGACGCACGAAGAATTACTGGCTGGCGCTCATCGCCCACGCGCTGTTTAATGGCCTGGCGTTGTACCTGGTGCTGGCGGCAGTGATGGCTCAATGTTGAGGCAAAGTCGGCCAAGAAATGGAAAGAACCAGGCATCTAACGTTGTTGTCGTTGAAAAGTCGCAACAGATCGCTGAAGTCGGAGTTGACGAACATCTTTCCCTTTGAGGCCACTAGCGTACACGATCAAATCCCATGCGGCCGAGAACCTGGCCTGGGGCTCTTGGGATTGCCAGAACTGTAGATCAAATGATCTGTCCAAGTCTTCAAGTTTTCCACGACGCTCAATAATACCCATTCTCATACCAGCCAATTATATCATATGATAACGTCTATCTGTCCCTCGCGTCCGGCATCGTTAAACCAAGAATGCGGTGATAGCTTAGGGTTCCAATAAAGATGGAACAGAAAGTTACGGGGTTTTGGGGATTTCAATTGTGTACCGGGTCGCAGGTTGAAACCCCGCAATTTATTAGTCATCTGCCAGAACGCTGTCCAAAGATTTCAGGTGTGCCGCATCTGAGAATGCCCCCTCCTGAGCCTCATCCATCCCGGACATCGTAAGTCAGGACGTTCAAGGGCTCCCAACCCTAGTTCATTTAAGCCGTGACCTTGGACATGCTCTGCAAATAGGCCTGGCGCAGGTTCTCGTCGTCGAGCAGCCCGCCGATCTCCCGGATCACTTCTCTGGCCTGAGCCCGTTTGGCCCCGGCATCCTCGACTCGCCCGGCCGCTTCCAATACAGCGGCGGCCGCCAATTGAGCCTGCCAGATAAGAGGCCGCATCTCCAGGACCTGGGCTTCGGCTTCCGACTGTTCATAAGCCGACAAAGCTGCCCCATCATCACCATGGGCGGCAAAAACTTTGCCCTGGGTCAGGTGGGTAAGCGGCAACAGATGGCGAATCTGCTTCTCCTGGGCGAAAGTATGGGCTTCGGCCGCCAGGCGCGTCGCTTCATCTAACTGCCCTCTGTCCAAGGCCAAGAGCGCTGAACCGGATAACAAACGCGGCCTCTCCAGTAGGATGAATAGGGAAGGATTGTTCAATCCTTTTTGGAACACATCCCCGGCCAGCTCCAAATCATTTAATCTTAAGGCGCAAAACCCCAAATCGGCCCAAGCGGCGCCGCCAAGCATGGTCCCGGCTGGCGACTCGAGTAATCGCAGGGCGTGTTGGTGGAATTTGGTGACTTCATCGCGGAATTGTTCGCTGATATTGAGATAGGCGGTACCCAGCGAGCCCAGAGGCGGCACAACCATGAAGGGCATGAACTGTTCGACAGGCAGAGCCAAATCTAGCGCCTTTTGGTTACAGGAGAGGGACAATCCATACTCTCCCTGCCAGCCGGCCAATTCACCCTGGATCCAACTACCAAACACTCGCGGTGCGAGGGCCCCGATTTTGTCGGCGATTTGGATGCCTTCTTCCAGGTTGGCTTTGGCTGTCTCAAAGTCACCGTTGATGATGGCCAACAGTGACAGGGTCATCGCCAGCAGGCCGGCTTCGTGCTCCCGGTCACCGATCTCCCGCGCTAATCTCAGGGCCTTATCGCCAGCCTCCTGGGCCTTCTTGAAGCGGGTTAAGTACATCAGGCTGCTGGCCACGTGCTCCAGGCCCATGGTCATATATTCCTTAGAACCCAACCGCTCGCCCACGGTTGCCAATTCGCTCATATGGTTGACGACCCCTTCGAAGTCGGCTTGGGCGGTACACATCTGGCAACGAATGAGGCTGGTCTCGGCTAGGCCCGTTTGATCCTGATATTGGGCGGATAACTTGTCGGCCCGGGCCAGGTATTGATCGGCTTCTTGGAACTGGCCCATACGTAAGGCGGCCGTCGAAGCCAGCTTATTCAGGGCTGAAATTTGGGCGGCTACGTCGCCTTCATCTTCGGCCAAGGCCAGCAGTGCTTGGTAGGTTTCCAATGCCTCGGGTATGCGGTTGGCAAAAACCAGGGCGCTGCCCAAGCCTTCATAGCCCCGGCGGATGGCGCTGAAGTCGCCCACATTCGCCTTAAGTTCCAGGGCTTTGCCATAGTAATC
Organism: Chloroflexota bacterium; assembly: GCA_024638855.1. GTDB lineage: Bacteria > Chloroflexota > Anaerolineae > Promineifilales > Promineifilaceae > UBA11865. Next base: position 1,226 of record JAHEJP010000424.1, on the reverse strand, counting down.
GATGGCTTCGGCCGTGGCGTAGGTATGGGCAGCCTGGTCGCCGGCTTGCACCAGGTAAGGCATGGCTTTGCCCGGCTGGCGGGCTTCTAACCAGTGCCGGCCGATCTCGCCGGCCAATTCCGGATCTGAAATCAACAACGACTCGGCCGCCCGGCGGTGCAGTTCGCGGCGATTGCTGAGCAGGATCGAGCCGTAAGCGGCCTGCTGGGTCAGGGCATGTTTGAAGGTATAAGTTCGCCGGGGAAAGCGACTCTTTTCGCGGACAATTTCCCGGCGCTGCAGGTCAACCATCATCGATTCTAACGACTCCGGCGTTCTCTCGATCACATCGGCCAGCAACTGGAATGAAAAATCGCGCCCTAGCACGGCCGCTGCCTGGGTGATCTGGCGGCAATTCTCATCCAGCCGGTCCAGGCGAGCATTGATGACGCCCACCAGCGTGTCCGGGATGGTGATCTGACGGATCTCTTGCCTGGCCTGCCAATGGCCGTCCTGGCGAACGATCAACTCGGCATCCAGCAGCGAACGAATGATCTCTTCCACGAAGAAGGGGTTGCCCTCCGACTTGTCCAGGATGCTCTGGCGCACCTGTTCCGGCAGGTCCTCAACCTCTAATAAGCTGGCTACGAGCTGGCGAGAATGGTCCTGGTCCAGGGGATTGAGGGAAATGGCCTGGTAACGATAATGGTAATCACGTTCGGTCGCTTCGTGATAGGCCCAGGAAGGCTCTTGCCGCCGCGGCCGGAAGGCGGTGATAATCAGCAGCGGCGTGCTATTGACTAGCGGCAGTAGGCTATTCAATAATTCCAGCGAGGTCGGATCGGCCCAGTGCAAATCGTCTAGGTAGAGAACCAGCGGTTGGCCGGCTACATGCTGCTCGATCAGGGCGCTAATGGCACCGAAAATCATGCCCCGTAGTTGGGGTGGCTGGAGATACTCAACCCGTTCTGCGTCATCTGGTTCCAGGTGCAGGTCCAACATGGTAGCTAAGAAGGCGCTCATGGCTTCGCCCTGACCAGGCATCAATGTCTCAAGGCGCTGCTTAAGCTGTCTCACCTGGAGCGCGTCGGCGTCTCCTGGCAACAGATCGAAATAATCTTCGAACAGATCCACAAAGGGTGCATAGGGCGTATTCGTTTCATACGATAGGGAACGCCCTTCGGCCCAGCACACATCCAGGGCTGGATCGGCGGCCGCGGCCTGGCGCAGTTCGGAAACCAACCGCG
>JAHEJP010000423.1 GCA_024638855.1 Chloroflexota bacterium | reverse complement strand
ACAGGTTCGAGATAAAGAACCTCATCACCAGGATTCACCACCGACGCCAGGGCAAGATAGATAGCCCATTTACTGCCAGGCGTGACGACAATATCAGATTCATACTTGACGTGTACGTCATGATCACGGACCATCTTGTCGGCGATGGCTTGCAATAGTTCGACGGTGCCTTTGGTAGGCGATGGGTAATGGGTTTTCCCGCTCTTAATCGCCGCCATGGCCGCATCGACGATATGAGCCGGCGTATCAAAATCCGGATCGCCACCGGCCAGGGCGACGACATCCTCGCCAGCGGCCTTAAGTGCCTTGGCTTTGTCATTAACTGCCATCGTCGCGGACGTTGGAATTCGGACCAACATGCGAGAGAGTTCACGCATAATTATTTCTCCGATTTCTTGATTAGTTCTAGGATTAACAATAATCCTGGGTCAGATTGGATGGTAATTCTAGCAAAGGGTTGGACATTGTCTAGCAGGTTTTAGTGGATTCTAGAATATCCTTAGCCATTAACAAATTGAATACAGTTGAATTAGCAGATGACGGGGTTTATGCTGTCGTCTTAGGCATCATGCAAGATGGTGGCCTACCGCATATTGGATGCCAATGTCAATACTGCTCGGTGGCCAGCGACGACCCGTCTTTAAGCGAGTATGTGGCCTGCCTGGCAATTGTTGACACGCGCCAGCAGCCTGCCGGTGTCTGGCTCATCGACGCCACGCCTGATATAAAATTTCAGCTTAACTTGTTATCGACCGTTCTAGGTCCAAATCCAGCAAGGCCAGAGCGCTTGCGCCAGCCAACAGGACTATTTTTAACCCACGCCCACATGGGTCACACCGGTGGCTTATTACAATTCGGGCCAGAGGCCATGGCAGCCTTTAACCTGACAGTCCACGCATCGGCCGAACTAATAAAGGTACTCGAGCAAACACGCATGTGGCAGCCGGTGATATCTATGTTCGAGCTTCTCGAAATCGCACCAAATTCGCCTATCAGCCTGGGGGAGGACCTGACCATTACCCCGATTCCGGTCCCTCACCGCGATGAATTAGGAGCGGGCACCTATGGCTACCATATTATCGGTCCGGCCAGTTCGCTGTTATACATTCCTGATATCGATAGTTGGGAGGCCTGGCCAGAGGCCATAGATGTCCTAGCCAAAGCCCAAAAAGTCTTGGTAGATGGCAGCTTTTTCAGCGAGGATGAATTGCCTGGTCGCAAGCCTATCGCCCATCCTCTCATGCCCGATACTGTACGCTTCTTTGTGGAAATCGACGCCCAACTTTGGTTTACTCACTTAAATCACACCAATCCAGCCTTAGATAGGGAGAGTCAGGCTCGTTACCTACTACAACTAGCTGGGGGACAAATAGCACGGACTGGTCAGATCTTCAAACTCTAATAATTTGAATCAATGGCGAAGTCTGTCTTGTCCGTGATTAGTCGCCTGATGCTCCTGGTCTAGAGTTGGCCTGATGTGGCATCCCAACTAGCCAGCATTTTTTGATACTCGAGATCGTTATATCGTTCGAGACGAAACTGAGGTGCATAATCAGGTATATCGGCGCCAACCACGTGAGCAGCCAACAACTCCCCAGCCGCAGGACCAGCCATCACACCGTATCCAGAAACCGCGCCAAGGATATAAGCGCCCTCAAGGGGTAACGGTCCAATCAGGGGCCGGTTTTCCTGTGTCTTGCAGTAATATCCACCATCCACAACCGGCCGGCCCATTTTATTGATGTATGCCGAGAGCCCCGGAATCATGCGCGTTAATCCGCGCAAAACGATCTCCGGATAAAATTGATCAAACTGAGGCGGCAGCACAACCTTTTGCTCCTCCACATCATAGGTCCAAAGTATCAGCAATACTCGGCTATGACCCAGCCCTTCTGGCCGAAAATGGACGCCTGCAGGAAATTCCTCTAGAAGCCATTGCGTATCTTCGTAAGCGCACAAATCTTGCCGTTCATCATCCGACCAGGGTAAAGATACGGGATCGCTCCAGATCATGAGCGGCACCTCGCGAGGCACGACTCCTAACGGATCGGCAAAAGAGATCTTTCCATGTAATTCATTGAAGACCGGTAGATCAATCCCCATCATCTCTCCAATTTCTTTGACGAAAGGACCGGCAGCATTAATGAAAGTGTTGGTGTGAACCATTGATGCACCAGATTCACTTTCTACCTCCACACCATGAATCCTCCCCCCTTGGACACTGATGCCTGATACCTTGCCTGAAAGAAATTGGGCCCCGTTGGCTTTTGCCAGGTCAAACATGTACATGCCGAGTTGTTGGGCGCTGAGCCAGCCACATCGACGAGGGTTAAGCATCGCAATCACGTCTTCGGTCACGAAAGGGTAATATTGGCGAATGAGTTCCGATCCGAAGAGCAAGTCAGCGCCGGTAAGTGGGCTCTCAAAACCCTCCGGCGAAGAAGGCTGGTAAGTCGATTGGCCCGGTTTGTGGTACCGAATAGGACCGGCCCCCAAACCAGATATTATCTTAGCTGCTTCTTTGAATGATTCCACTCTTGCCGGATCGGCTGTTAAGAATACGTATCCCCTGCGATTTAGGCCGAAAAAATTGCCACTTTCGGCTGCCATCTCTTCCAATAAATCGATACTATGGTTTATAAAACGGACCATCGTATCACCCGGTCCTGGCCACCAATTGCGGTAGCATTCAGTAGATTTATCGCTGGTCAAGGTCATCGGCGGCCGCTCGTCAATCACCAATACATTCGAGATGCTCCGCTTCGCCGTCAAATGATAAGCAGCCGATATGCCGGCTAGGCCGGCCCCACAAATAACAATATCTGCCGTTGCCATGATCTTTCCTTTTCGTCTTATCTAAATGCTGCCTACCGCCTAATAAAAGGCTGTTTCCTGCGCACTCACAACGCTTAATCCTTCTGCTTCTTCTCCAGGCGCTTTGTACCATCCCGGGTAATCTGAAAACGGTCAAAATCGCGAGCCACATAGGTATTGGGGAAAATTGCTCGCGCCTCTTGAATCACCTCTCGCTCATAGTAGCGTCGGGAAAGGTGGGTGAGAATAAGACTGCTGACATTCGCTTCAACGGCCAGCCGAGCGGCTTGGGCGGCCGTCAAGTGGCCAAACTGACGGGCCATTTCAGCATCCACATCCAGGTAAGTCGCCTCAATCGTAAGCGCATCGGCATCCCGGCAAACCTCTACTAAATCGCTTGTTTTTCCTGTATCCCCAATATGGACATATTTTGTGCCCGGGATAATCGCACCCAAAACGTCATCGGGTAAAATTTCCTTTCCGTCGGCTAGTTGTACCGCTTCGCCCCTGACGAGTTTAGATCTTTCCGGACCAAAGGGTACGCCTAATGCCTCAGCCTTCTGCGCTATAAATGGCCGTCGAGGTTTCTCTTCAAACAAGAAGCCATAACAATCAGGTCCTCGATGGGTGACAGAAAATGCCGCTAGACGAAAATTTTCATCCTCCAGGATGATATCGCCATGGTTTAGAGGAATTAGCTCAATTACGTCTGGTGGATATTTTTCAGGAAAAACCACGCCGAAAATAAGTTTAGCTACCCTTGCCAAGGTTGATCTGCCACCGTAGATTTCCATCTTTTCCAGCATTTCCCAGCGACCCAAGGTCGAAGCCAGGCCGCCAAGTCCCAATATATGGTCAAGATGCCCATGGGTCAGCAAAACTTTTCCCAGTCGCTTAAAACCCAGACCACTACGCAATATCTGCTGCTGCGTCCCTTCTCCACAATCCAGGAGGAAGCGATACTGTCGGTGTAGGATCATGTGGGCCGAAAGCCCACGATAAGCGGAAGGGGTTGAGGCTGATGTGCCCAGAAAAACAACTTCAAACATTTTATGGCTTCTATGATCGGAGTATGCGTTCTTGTTTTATGTCAATATATATGATTGCTTGTTTGACCAGAGCTGTACTTAATGCCTTGCACGGTTACGATCCCTGGCTCACCAACTTTTCCATCAACGCCCATGGATAGGTCTAACCAACGGCTGATAAGCTTGATATTGGTCAACGTATGACGGGTGAGCCGGTTCACTGTAAAGCTGGACTGGCCGCCAGCCAAAGACATGGGTAAAAGCAATTGATCTGCCAGATGATGATCGACGGCGAATCCATTGTCTACGAAAGTCAGCAGATCCGCAACAGCTGTTTCGGCGACTTTATCGGCCGGTAATCCCTTTCGACCAAGACTACTGGCGCCTGCCTGGATCAACCACAACACGATCCCGGCTCCAGGACCTGCGCCCCGTGCCCGAAGCTCCTGTATTGAAGGCTCCAAACCTGCGTCCTTGAGGAGATT
>JAHEJP010000080.1:6327-16204 GCA_024638855.1 Chloroflexota bacterium | reverse complement strand
GTTCTATGATATCACCCGGAGGTAGTGCAGGATGATTGACTTGAAAAGTGAGTATGGACGACGCGTAGACCGCCGCTTGAAAGATGAGGCAATCATTTGGTTGACGACGGCCGGAAGAGATGGAACACCCCAGCCCAGGCCTGTTTGGTTTTTATGGGACGGCGAAACCTTCTTGATTTACAGTCGGCCGGGCACGGCTAAGCTGCGCCATATTGAAGCCAACCCGGCCGTAGCCTTGAACCTGGATGGTGATGGATCCGGCGGAGATATCGTGGTCATCATTGGAAGAGCAACGATAATGGAAGAGCCACCCACGGCCGACGAAGTTCAGGCTTATATTGAAAAGTATGATTGGGGCATCGAGCGCATCAACATGACCCCAGCCCAATTCGCCCAAACCTATACCGTAGCTATCAAGGTGAAACCGTTAATGTTGCGCGGCCATTAGTCTCTTTTTACCTTGATTGACAATAAACAATTCACCAGACACAATTGAACTGTTATGGATCAGTCGAATCAAATCCGCCGTAATCGTCTGGGCATTTTCAGCGGAGCCCTGTTGCTTGGCTTGACTTTGGCCCGATTTGTGGAGACGCCGGTCCGACCACTGTCGGCTCCCGTTTTGGGTTCACCATTGGGCATCAACCTGTCGGCGACGACTTTGATGTTACTTATATTGGCTGGTTTGTCCGTCACTGCGGTGGAAGCCTTCGTACGTAGCCACCCTATAGCCTTGGCGGGAGAACTCGGCCGGAGCACCATTTATTGGATTCTGCCTGCTTTATTGGTTGTGGGCCTCTCAGGCTGGTTAGCGGCTGCCGGAAATCAGGGAATATGGGTGGCCGGCTTTGTATTGAGCGCCTTGTTGGTACCTGTGGCTTTGGCGGTCGAGTATGCCCATGTTGATCCCCAAGAACGACAACGTCCCCTGATCCATTGGTCTGAAATCGCGCTGATTTATCTTGTGACGGTTACGCTTTATGCCCTCATATTCGATCAGCGAGCTCGAACCTTACTCAGCGGTCCGGCCGTTATAGTCGTAACGACCTTATTGGCTGCCCGATTTTTGTATTTTTCCGTTGATAAAACAGGGGATGCATTCTTATACGGCAGTACCGTTGGGATTCTGCTCGGCCTGATGACCTGGGTCATTAACTACTGGCCTATCTCTACCTTTCAAGGTAGTTTGACGCTCTTCTTACTCTTTTACGCCGTGGTTGGGCTGATACAACAAAATCTCGACGGTCGCTTTGGCCGCCGGACAGTCATGGAATATGCTGTGGTCGCAATCCTTGGATTCCTATTATTGATGACCTTATTCTGAGGCTGGGGAGCTTAACATCTGCTGACCCCTTCAGGCTTATTAAGCCAAAGGCGGGGCCAGAGCCCCAACCGGGATTCCAGCAACCGGCAGGGCAAATCCGGCGTCATTTGCGCCGATTGGCTCATTGACTCCCTCAAGGGCCGGTTCAAAACGTTCGTTTTCTGGTAATGGGGCATTGTTTCGGCCACTGCTACCAAGACCGACGAACAGCGATAGTAACATGCTGATGGCGATTAAGATTCCCAGGACGATCATAACCTTCTCACTGGTCGATCGTTTTCTCTTACGACTTTTTTTTGCCATGCTTAACTGCAACTCCTTCTCATCTTTTTTCATTCGTTTGCCGGAACTTAGCTAACCGGCAACAGCCCGTTGAACGATTCATAAGCCATTCAGATACCAACATTTTTATAACTAATACTTATCTCTCGGTTATCTGGTGAATTAATCTATAATCTTATCTCCGCACGCAAGCTCTGAAGTATAACACAAATTGACCGGTCACCATTAATAAAAACAATCCAGACGCTTGGTTTTAAATGCCTTCCCAGTTACTGCGACTACAGACAATTATCTTTCGTATAGAGGATAGATAAGATCCGGTTTTGGCTTGATTTACTGTTTTTATTGATTTACTAGTGCCATCACCGTTATAATCTGAACAGACATTCTTGAATTTGCTCGTTTACTTGGTTTCTGCTGCCTACTTCGGTAGACAACGAGAGGACCATCCTATGCAAGATTTGTTTTCAGCCGGTGCGTTGGGTTGTGTTTACGCCCTAGTGGCTTTCGTTAGTTTTTTATTCGCTGTCATGAGTCTCATTGGCACCGATTTTGGGGATGCCTTGGACTTCGACGTCGATGCCGATGCAGACACGGGCTTCGAATTTGCCAATGTTAGCCCCTTTGCCCTGGCGACTTTTGGTGCGACCTTCGGCTTGGTCGGCCTGATCACGCTTATTTGGTTCGAGATGGAGCCAATTCCCAGCATCTTGATCTCTACCGTTTCGGGCATCGTCATCGGTGGCCTTGCCCAATTGCTCTTCCTATATGTGCTTTCGCCGAGTAAATCCAGCCACTATTCTCTTGAAAAAGATGCCGTTGGAATCGAAGCCCAGGTGACCATCACTGTCCCGGCCAAAGGACAGGGCCAAATTACTTTCAGCAATGTCAGCGGCCGGGTTCAACTGGGCGCTCGCTCGGCGACAGGCGAAGAAATATCTACTGGCAAGATTGTGGTTATTGAACGTATTGTCGGTCGGGCGGCCATCGTCCGGCCGGCAGATGTCGAGTCGTGATTAGTCCATCAGTTGTTGCGTCTGCATCCGGTACGATCTCGAATACTGGGCTACACTTCATTCGTTGGACATTCACCTATTTACCATGGAGAACGGTAACATGACGTTGCTCATTCCTATCTTAATCTTCCTTTTCTTGTTTACCTTATTTGCCCTGGTTGCCGTTTATTCGGGCCGGGTCAAAAAAGTTGGTCCCAACCAGGCGCTCATCATCTCCGGTCGTGGCGAAGGTCGGCAAGATGCCGGTCAAATGGTAAGCAATTTCCGTATTGTTACAGGTGGGCGTTCCTTTGTTTGGCCGGTGTTGGAACGTGTTGACGACTTATCACTAGAAATACTGACCATCGATATTACCACGCCTGATGTCCCAACGAGCCAGGGTGTACCTGTCACGGTCGATGGGGTCGCTCAGGTGAAAATCGGCAGCGATGAAGACTCCATTCGCACTGCTGCCATTCAATTTTTATCGAAAACGGAGGAAGAGATCGAACATGTCGCCCATGAGACCTTGGCCGGTCATCTGCGTGCGATTTTGGGTACATTAACTGTGGAGCAACTTTATCGCGACCGGGAAGCCTTTGCCCAAAAGGTTCAAGAAGTTTCCGGCGACGATATGGCTAGCATGGGCCTGGAGATCGTCTCCTTTGTCATCAAGGATATTAGCGATGGTGAAGGTTATCTTGAGGCTCTCGGCCGTCCGCGTATCGCCCAGGTGAAGCGTGATGCTTCAATTGGCGAAGCAGAAGCGGACCGAGATGCAACGATACGCAGCGCAGAAGCGCGCCAGGAAGGAGAAGCGGCTAAGTATCGTGCTGAGACTCTGATCGCCGAAAGTCGCAAGGATTTCGAGGTTCAGCAGGCATCTTACGAAGCCGAAGTCAACCGCAGGAAGGCAGAAGCTGAATTGGCTTACACGATACAACAAAATATCGAAAATCAAAAGGTCAAGTCTGAGGAAGTTCAAATCGAGATCGTTGAAAAAGAAAAACGAATTCAGGTCCAAGAACAAGAAGTACTGCGTCGGGAAAAAGAGCTGGAAGCCACGGTTCGCAAACCGGCTGAAGCTGAACAGTTCCGCGTCAGAACCTTGGCCGAAGCCCGCAAATTCCAGTTGCAGACTGAAGCCTCTGGTGAAGCTGAGGCCATTCGCCAGCGGGGTACCAGTGAAGCCGATGTGAACAAGGCCAAAGGTCTGGCTCAGGCAGACGTCATTCGTGAACAAGGTAAATCCGAGGCAGAGTCCTCAAAAGCCAAAGGCCTGGCCCAGGCTGAGGTTATCCTCGAGCAAGGCCTTTCGGAAGCAGAAGCGACTCATAAGAAGGCCGACGCCTGGCGGGAATACACTCAGGCGGCTGTTATCCAGCAGATAATCGATGCCTTGCCTGAGGTGGCAGCGGCGATTGCATCGCCACTGGCCAAGACCGACAGGATCGTTGTCATTAACAATAGTGGTGATGAGGGTGGGGCCGGCGCTTCCAAGGTAACGCGAGACGTAACCGACATCGTCGCCCAGGTGCCGGCGACGCTCGAAGCATTAACCGGTGTTGACCTATTGGCTGCGCTACAGGAATTGCCTGGTCTCAAGAATGAGCAGGTCGAATCCAGTGGCGATGGCAAGCAGCCTGCACAAGAAGAAACCGAAAGCAGCCCTTCAGAAAAGGAGGAAGCATAACATACGGATAAACGATATCCCGCGAAACCAACAAATCAGATGGATGAATCATTTATACTTTCGGAGGTCTGCTCATGCGTATAAAAGCCCGCCTGGATAGACGAGGCGTGCGGCACGGCGGTGGCCCGATACCCTACCAGATGCGTGAAACATTAGTTTCAATTGGCGACGATTTTTGGATCGAAAATCCTCTGGTAAAAAGTGTATAAAGTAGATGGCGTGGCCCTGCGCGTTCGCCACACCCTCATATTCAAACACCATCAAGGTAATGAACTGTACAACATTCAGCAAAGATAAGTTCGGGTTAAAGATACGATGAAGATCGAAGGTCCGAACGGGGAGACACTGGCGACCATAAAACAGGCCATCATTTCGCCAGTACATGATCGCCACAGTATTGACGTTGAAGTTGGCCCGGATCTTGACAGACTGTGAATATCGTCGATCACGAATACAAGATCGAAGACGGCCGGACGAAAGTCGCCCAAGTATCTAAGAAATGATTCCGTGTCCATGATTCCTATAGGGTGGTGATAGCTCCCGGACAAAGTGAGTTCCTGATTCTGATCGCGACCGTCGCAATCGACTTGATGTAAGCATCCTGTCCCTGCATGGCTGACGATAACAGCCGTTGACAAACCAATTCATCTATTTGACATCGAGACCGTATCACTTTGGTGGTTCTTATAAATGCCTATAGAAAAGCGGATTAACTATTTAAGCTGACCAACGCTCCTTATTCAAGCTATTCGTTCACCATCGGAACAAACACGACGTTTAGATCCGCGAAGGCGTCTGCAAATTTAGCCTGCCAAACAGTTATGCCCAACTTGTCTATAACAATATCAAGGTTTTGGCTGGCTGGCGGATAGCGGATGCAGAATATCAATTAGATCACCGGGATCGAGATCAAAATGGGTAGATCTAAGAAAACTGGGCTAGTTACGTTTTTAGATTGGAGAAATAAAACTCTTGCACCATCAAAAAGCTTGTGAGGAGAAGTTCATGAAACAGATCATACTTTGGGTCGTCATGATAGTCGCGCTGATTTTGTTAGTGTCTTGCGGCGGCCAGGAAACGCCGACAACATTTCCTACTGTGGCACCCACGGCCGCGCCGGTCGAAGAGCCCACTGCCACGGAGGAGCCCACCCAAGAACCGGCCGCCGAACCCACTACTCCGGCAGAGCCTACTCCTGCATCACTGTTGGATACGATGGAGCATGAAGCTGATCCACGGTTGGTAGATTTCAGCTGGTTGTGGGAAAGTCGAACCGGTGGGGTAGAGGATATCGAAGTGGCCGATCCTGAAAATTACACCTTGATCTTCAATGAAGACGGGACTTTCAACGCTAAATTGGATTGCAATAGCGGCAGCGGTAGCTACGCTACGGCTAGTCTGGGCGCAATCTTTATGGAGCTTGGTCCTGTTTCATTGGCCGAATGCGGGCCAGACTCTTTGTCTAATGAAATGCTCAATATGTTCGGTCCCGCTCAAAGCTACAGTTTTGAGGAAGGGGACGATATATTAACCTTCAACTGGGTTGCGGGTGGCCCGGTGGATACTTTTCGCAAAGTGGGGAGTGAATCTGAAGACTCTGGCATCATAGGCGTTACCTGGCAATGGGAAGCATTTCAGGACACGGCCGAGATCGATGACACCACGGTTCTCGATCCGGGCAAATACACCCTGATCCTTAATCCCGATGGCACGACTTCCATCCAAGCCGACTGCAACCAAGTGAGCTGGACTTACAAGCTGGAAGGCAGCAGTCTCACCTTTGATACCCTCGGCCCATCCACCCTGGCTTTCTGCGGTGAGGAATCTCTGGACCAACAATACCTGGCTTTATTAGGCGAAACCGTCAGCTACGTGACCGCGGATGGAAAACTTAATCTCAACTTGAAGTTCGACTCAGGCAATATGGTCTTTGGCCAGGATCAAGGCATCGTGGGCACTTCCTGGCAATGGGAAGCGTTTCAAGATACAGCCGAAATCAATGACATCACCGTTCCCGATATAGCCAATTACACCTTTACCCTCAATCCTGATGGCACGGCTTCCATCCAGGCCGACTGTAACCAGGTTAGCTGGACCTACGAGCTGGAAGGCAGCAGCCTAACCTTCAATACCCTTGGCCCATCCACGCTGGCCTTCTGTGGCGAAGAGTCGCTTAATCAACAATATTTGACCTTGTTAGGTGAGACCGTCACTTACGTGACTGATGGCGGCAAACTGTACCTGAATTTAAAGCTAGATACGGGCAACATGGTCTTCAACGATGAGGATGACTCAACAGCCTCCGCCGGCTCTGCCGATGAAGAAGTGGACGATTCCTTTTTTCCAAGCACCATCCAGATGGATGTAGAAGGTTTGGCCAAGACTTATGAATGGCAGGTTATAGACGCTTCACCTATACCGCCTGGTCCTGGCGGGAAAGGTTTCCCTCGCCATATCGTGGTCGGATTCGATGGCGAAGATCCCATGGTGACTGATTATACCCAGCGATGGGTTATGTATATATTCCCAACGGAAGCCTATATCGATCTGTACCAGGCTAACGGCGATTCTGTTGTGGCCGATCAAGTTGTCCGTTTAGAGCAATTGGTGACCGGAGCCGATGATCGCCAGGGCCAGCCGCAAGGGTTTATGCCCTTATTACCTCCGCCGAATAGCTTGATGGAACGTTGGGTCCAATTCTCCGATTTGAACTTTGAGCAAGGTAAAGGGGTGCGTTACGTCTCCGACTCCCCCTTGCGCCAAAGCATCGGTGTCTGGACCAATAGCGCGATGGGCTATTATTATCAGGGCTTAACCGACGATGGCCGCTTTTACATCTCTCTCCAATGGCCTGTTTCTACTGGGTTGTTGCCTGATACCATTGATGACGCATCACCCGAGTTACGTGAAGAGGCGGGCGGCAGCCGCGAAAGTTATGACCTATACGAACTGCAATTGAAATCCGATCTCAATGCCCTCGGACCCGCGGAGTGGTCTCCAGACTTATCACAGCTTGATGCCTTGATCGCTTCCTTGTCCTTTCAGGCAGAATAGTTAAAATGACGCGACTTGCGGGGTGCAAGAGTTTGCTCACAAGAGCATTCATGCCCTCGTCAGTTGTTCTTCCCCAACCTGGGATTGTGCCAATTTCCGGTTGGTGACTACAAATTAATCAAGATCCGGTCCAACACTCCTGGTTGGAGCGAATCTTCAGTCTGACATCGAGGATTGTACTAATGGCATCACAAGGGAATCAAGGCCGGATGTTCTTTTACGTCATATTCGGCTTGCTGGCATTTGCGACCTTGGTCCTGATTCGCAATTTCATCAGTGTGATTCTTGTCGCAATAATCACCGTCGTTTTGCTGCGGCCGGTCTACGTTTTCTTCATGCGTTTTAAGTGGACTAAGGGCCGGGTCAGTATATCTACGAGCCTATCGCTACTTTTCTTTCTCCTGATCCTGATCGTCCCCATAATTCTTATCGGATGGCTTACATATACACAGCTCAGTGATTTTCTGACTGAACTAGACTCGATTGATGTCGCCACAGCTCTCTCCGGCATCATCCAGTCAATTGAGGATTTCCTTAATCAACTTTCCCCTTCCGGTAATTTTTCGATCGATGAGGAACAATTGGTTGAAAGCCTGAAAACTGGGACAGGCGCGATCATTTCCTGGCTGTCTGGCCTTGCCATCAGCTTAGGTACCTCCTTACCAAACCTTTTCATCAATGCCATCATATTCCTGGTTTTGGTAGCTTCGCTCTTACCTGCCTTTGACGATGTCAATAAACGCATCGAAGAAATCAGCCCAATGGATGTGAGCATCAGTCACCTTTATATGCGACGAACTGAAGTCATGATCGTTTCGGTTATCAAAGGTGTCTTTTTGCTGGCCATTCTTCAGGGATTGATCATGGGTGTATTTTACTGGTTGGCAAAGGCGCCTTTTCCCATGTTCTGGACCATTCTTTCCATGGCCTTTGCCATATTGCCAGTGGTAGGCATCAGTTTTGTCGTCTTGCCTATGGCTTTCGTTTTCCTGATCACCGGCAACGCGTTATCAGCCGCCCTTGTGCTTATCGGTTTTTATGTTTTTGTGAATCCTCTGGATATTATCTTGCGCCCGCGATTGGTTTCCAAGGAAGCCTACCTTAATTTCACCCTGATGTTGCTGGCTCTATTTGGTGGAATTCAATTGGCCGGCTTGTTAGGCATGATCTACGGCCCGGTCATCATGATCCTGTTTTTAACCAGTATTGACATTTACACACAATACTTCGCCGTGCGCAATGAGGATCCGACCGGGTTGGCTAATGAAGGTTCACAAGAGGCTCTTCCCACTGATAATGAGCAAGATCCCACTCCGACAGATACTCAAGAAATAAGTGAGCCAATTGAATAATCTGAATAGGTAAGATTTCTTCACCTGTGAAGTCAGGGGCCGTTAGGTCTTTGATTTAATTCTTCGCCTCAACCTCTAGACGAACCATCCCAACTTCGATGCTACCAGTTTTATCGGTTGGACATAATTTGACATAACGATGAACAAATTCTTCCACGAACGCTTCTTGGAGACGGGCTGGCAGCCTTTCCAAATAAGGCAGCCATGTCGTCCTGATCCACCCGGCTAATCCAGTCTTTCCTAGGTGGTGCATCTGTTTTGGGATGAGTTCCACTCGAATGGGCGTCAAACTGGCCTGGCGTAACCAATGTAAATACTCGTCCGGTTCGGGGAAAGTATAGGGGAAGAAAAAATCATTGAAGTACGGTTTCCAAGGATCACTGGCGATCATTTGATCCATCAATGCTATAACGCCGGCCGCGTTTCCTTGACCACCCATTTGAAACAGTAACCGCCCATTTGGTCGGAGCGCCTTCTTCGTACTCATCAAAACAGGCATTTGATCAGGCACCCAATGTAAGACGGCATTAGAAAAAATGACGTCAAAGTGGTTGTCGAATGGCAATTCGACCGCATCCAACACCTGAAAGGTTAGGTTGGTGTGTTTCGATAGTGGATATCGATCCCGGGCCAGATCGATCATCGCGCTGGAAATATCAATGCCCAGGACCTGGCCTTTAAGCACAGCTTTGGCCAGCAACGCTGTAACTTTGCCATCACCACAACCTAGATCCAGAACTGACTCCCAACCTTGTAGATCTAATTTATCAATTAGTTCCCTCGCCCAGACCAACTGTCCTGACGAATGAGCTGCATAATCGGCCGCATTCCATTCGAACCTGGGTTTCATTCTTTCAGCCTTAGTTTAGAAAGATTGATTATAACGCCACCTTCTTCATTCAATATGTCTATGTACTTCTCGATGTTTAAGGTGCCTGGAATAACTCTGAGTTGGTCGAAACCCAACTATAGAGATCCCGAATCCCAACTTCAGGTCCAATTTTTGGTTGCCAGCCCAATCGTTCCCAGGCCCGTTGAATATTAGCCACGAAGACACGCTGATCGCCGGGCCGCCATCCGGCCCATGATACTGGCACTGGCGCGCCCGTTAATTCGGCCAATAATGGTTCGAATTCTGACCAGATGGTGATGGTATTGTCAGGCCCGCCACCAAGGT
>JAHEJP010000080.1:0-6317 GCA_024638855.1 Chloroflexota bacterium | reverse complement strand
TGCCCCTTTATTTCATCGATTTTCTGGATAGCCAATTCGTAAGCTTGGATCAGGTCGGAGATGTGCAAGATATCCCGTACCTGTTTGCCATCGCCGTAGATCGTGATCGGCCGGCTCAGGCAGGCGGCGATGACGAAGTGAGCCACCCAGCCCTGATCCTCTACGCCAAATTGGCGCCGGCCGTAGATGCACGATTGGCGCAAAGAGACAGTCCTTAAACCGTATATTCGAGCATAGTCGATCGTGTACTGGTCACCTGCTCCCTTGGAACAACCATATGGAGAGTGAAAGTCCAGGGGATAATTCTCCGGTATGCCGTGGACAAAATCTGTATACCAGTAGCGGCTTGAGTCTTTTACCACACTGACCCCTTCCATGCCACCGTAAACTTTGTTGGTTGAGGCGTATAAGACGGCTGCCTCTGGACAGTGTTGGCGCACAGCTTCTAATACGTTGAATGTACCTAGGGCGTTGATTTCAAAATCTTCACGCGGCTCGGCCACCGAAGTCGTAACCGCTACCTGGCTGGCCAGGTGAATGATAACGTCGGCGCCTTGGATCGCTCCAACTAATCGATCGTAATTTCTTATGTCGCCGATGATCAATGACCAGCTATCGCCGTAGTGTTCATGTAACCAACTGATATTTGCTTCGGCGCCGGGCCGGCTCAAATTGTCGTACACAACAACTTCGTGTCCCTGGGCTATAAAGTGCGCGGCGCAGTTACAGCCTATGAATCCGGCCCCGCCAGTAACGAATACTTTCATATCGCCGATCTCTCCATCTCTCTAATCATCAATCCAAAGTTATCCGTATAAATCCGCAGTTCTGAAGCTATTCAGGCCACCATGCAATTCGGGCCTATAAATCGTCATTTATAGCTAGAGCTGCCTTCCTTCTTCTGACCTAATCGTTGAAATAAATCTCGCCGCATCCCTCTTAAAAACACCCGAAAATCATCATCAAGCGGTTCGATGGTCATGAGGAGGGCGTCTTCTCTTTTTTCATAGTAGCGAGGCCGTTCGCCTACCGCCTGAAAGCGATATTTTCGATATAGAGTTTGGGCGGTTGAATTGCTTTTGCGGACCTCTAGCGTGACCAGATGGGCCGCATCGGCACAGGCCAGATCCAAAATGCTTATAAAAAGCAATTCGCCCAAACCTTTGCCGCGCCATGCCAGGTCAATAGCAATTGTGCTTACATGCGCTTCGCCACTAATCAACCAATATCCTGCATAGCCAATGAGCTGTGACGGCCGGTCACTTTGTTGTTGGGTTAGAACCTGGTAGCTGGCCAGACGGTTGCTGGTTATCTCATACTCATAGGCACTGGCCTTCCAAGGCGTGGGAAAGACGGCATGCTCTATGGCCATAACGGCCGAAATATCCGCTAGGCGCATGGCCCGTAAATGATAAGGTTTTGGTGGTTTTAACATCGGGAAAGATCTGCCCGTAATCGGCGACCGCGTACGATTGCCGCCGGCTGAATCTTTGGTCGAGAGGGCCTACCCAACCTTGGCTCCGGCCGGATCCCGCAAGTAGATGGGTGCTAATGATGCCGGATCGTCGATCCATCCGCGGCGGAGGCGTTCCCAGCCAATCTCGGCCAGGTAACCGGCCCTTCGAGCCGAGGTAGCGGCACTGGCCACCCGAATAGATTTCCCAGCCGCTCGGATTTTTTTTGCGGCCGCCGGAGAAATCTCGCCTGCCAAAGTGGCTGGACCATCCAATGAGGTTAGAAACTCTTCCCAACTAACGATAATCGGCATCGTCTCACTTTGCCAGCCTTTTTTCCCTTTCCATTCGTAAATACCAGCGCACACTCGAGTCCGGCCTGCTTCGGCAATGGCCACGAGGATTCCTTCTGAAAATGGTTGTCCGGCGGCTAAAATATCGAGGGTGGGCACCCCGATTAGGCGAATTTTGTTGGCCAGAGCTAACCCTTTGGCGAAACCTAAACCGATTCGTAAACCCGTATAGGAGCCAGGACCGATAGCCACAGCCACAGCCGCCAGCTCTCCTGGAGCGATCCCGGTCCGCCTCATGAGATTGTCCACACCTGGGGCCAATTCCATCGTATGGTTATTCTTTGAATGCCAGCCTTCTTCAGCCAACAAGGTCCGGCCATCATACAGTGCCAGCCCGGCCCAACGCGTTGCCGTATCTATTGCTAGAATCATCTTACTATCCGTTTATCCAATGCTTCTTTAGCCTACACCCCGAAGGCGCTTTGGCGGAACAGTTTCAATAATCTTTCCGGTCGATCGCCACTTGCCTTCATTCTCACGCCTCGCCGTGTATCGCTAATATGGCGCAGTTCTATCCATAAACGATCTTCTGGTAACAACCCTTCAATCTTTTCCGGCCATTCCACCATTATTGCGCCACCATCATCGAAAATATCTGCCAGTCCGGCCGTTACTATTTCGGCTGAACTTTCAAGCCGGTAGCAGTCGATGTGATAGAGCAGTAATCCATCGCGAAGACGCGGGTATTCATTCACCAAAGTATAGCTGGGGCTGGTCACTTGTAGGCCGGCTCCCCAACCCCGGCCGATGCCCGTCGCCAGGGCGGTTTTCCCGCTGCCCAATTCGCCGTTTAAACAGATGATATCATCCACTACCATCAACTCGCCCAGACGGACGCCAAGCCGGACCGTCTGCTCGAAACTGGTGCTTATGAAGTCGAGGGTCTGATCATCCAAAATGGCCATAAGCCTATTATACCTTCCTCGGTAGAACATGGTATCATTATTTGGAGAAAAATAGTCGCGTTTTTGGATCTCATACACCAATCTTGACCGGAGCCAATATGCATCGCGGTCATCGTAGTTGGTTCAGAAAAAAGATAGTGAACGAAACTGCTTCTAGAATTAGGTAGGGTAATCTCAATCCGATCATGCGATACCTCGTCATTTCCGACATTCACGCCAATCTTTCCGCTTTTGACAGTGTCCTCAAGGATTCTCAAGGGCAATGGGATATGATCTGGTGCCTTGGCGATGTCGTCGGTTACGGTCCAGACCCCAATGAATGCGTGGCCATTCTTCGCCAAACCAAGCACCTTTGCTTAACGGGCAATCACGATTGGGCTGTTCTAGGCCGTCTGGATATCAATACCTTCAATGAAGATGCTCGTTCGGCTATTGCTTGGACCCAGAGTGTATTGATTGAGGATAACCGGGCTTTCCTGGAACAACTGCCTTCCAGCGCTGAAGAGGACGGGTTTACCTTGGCCCACGGTAGCCCGCGACAGCCCGTCTGGGAATATATCATGGATTCGCCCACTGCCGCGGCCAATTTCGAATATTTTATGACCCCTTATTGTCTTGTAGGGCATACTCATTCGCCGGTAGTCTTCGAACTAGTAGACGATGGCGATGTCGTTCCCCATCTACCTGTGTATGAACAGCCACTGCCATTAAACGGTCAGCGATTAATCATCAACCCAGGCAGTGTTGGGCAGCCAAGAGACTTCGATCCCCGGGCAGCTTACGCAATCCTCGATACTGGCGAAATGACCTGGGAACACCGCCGCATAGAATATCCAATCGTAGAGACCCAAGAGCGGATGAGCCAGTCCGGCCTACCTTTTAGGCTCATTGCCCGGCTTCAATTTGGTTGGTGATGGCCAAGATTTGGTAGGCGGATCTAATGGGGACCGAACAATATCCGCCATTTAATCAAGGGAACTAATGTCGGTTGTCTAACGTTTGTAAGGTATAGTCGTACGATTGACTAAAGAAACTTTTATTTTTTGATGATGAACAACATCGTCAATAACAGACTGAACTGTAGAGTAAAAAATGATGAGCACTAGTGGAGTGAAATGATGATTGTCAGATTGTATTTCAGGAAAATACCCGCCATCATAATGCTTGTCGTTTTTGCCTTGTTGGCAGGAGCTTGTGCCTCCATGGGCGACGAAGCCTCAATGGCACTAGCTCCCGGAGAGCCCCAATCCTTCGAATCTTTCGCTGAGGAAGAAGCTCCCATGGAGGCGCCTGGCGCGCCATCTGCCGCGGGAAATATCGCCGCGGATGTTGCCCGAACGAGTCTGGTACAAGATCAGGTTCAGGAACGTCTCATCATCCGTAATGGCCAAATGGATATCGTCGTTCAAGATACTGAAGAGGGCCTCAAGCAAATCGCTGCACTGGCCGAAGCGAAAGATGGTTGGGTTGTCAATAGTGAGGTCTATCAGATTAACGAAGCCAAATCAGGCACTATTACGATTCGCGTGCCAGCCGACCAATTTAACCGGGCTATGGAAGAGATTCGTTCGCTTGCTTTTGAGGTGAGTTCCGAGTCAACCAATAGCCAGGACGTCACCGAAGAATTTGTCGACTTAGAAGCACGAGTGGCGAACTTAGAGGCGACGGCTGATCGGGTGCGCAGCTTTTTGGATGAGTCCAAGACTGTGGAAGAAGCCTTGGCCGTTAACGCCGAATTAAGCCGCCTCGAGGGTGAGATCGAATCCCTTAAAGCCCGCATGAAGTTCCTCAGCCAATCGGCCGCATTTTCCCGTATCGTCGTTCAAGTAACGCCGGACAAATTGTCCCAACCCATCGAGGTCGGTGGATGGCGACCCGAAGGAGTGGCTTTGTCGGCTCTTGAAGCCACGATTTCGGCTTTTCAGGCCATTGCAGACATCCTAATCTGGTCGGTTATCTTCTGCCTACCATTCATCATCATATTTGGTATCCCTGCCTTCTTCATCATTCGTTTCTTCGTTCGTCGTCGCCGAAAGCGGGCAGCAGTTAGACAAGCGGTCGAAGCAGTTGCCGAAAACGATGTTAAAGATGATTCTGAAGCAGTATCTGGCACTATGGTCAGCGAGACTGAAGCTGGAGAATCCGAATAGAGCTCGGGGTTATATGGCCTGGCCGATCGTGCCAGTGATTTTTCTTGCTTTGTTGTGCCTGGCAAGTTGCCGGCTGGAGCCCTCGGCTGATGGGTCGCCAACAGAGGCCATCGTGATCCCTACGCCTTTCTCCACGGCGACGCAGGCTGCTATCGCTCAGTCTTTAGTGCCAACCGCTACGCTCGTCCCACCTACGACCGAGTTCTTTCCTGAGGATAACGATGGAAGTCCTGAGCCAGCCAGACCGTGTTCGTATGAATACTTTTTCGAGCCGGCGCCTGCCACATGTCCCCGAGGTCAATCGATTGTTTCGTTTGCCGCCGAACAATCCTTCGAAGATGGGGTCATGATTTGGCTAGCCGCTGCCGATTCGATCTATGTGTTTTATAAAGATGAGCAAATGTGGCAACGATTCGACGATGATTTCGAGCAGGGGAAACTGGAAAGCGATCCGACCTTCGAGCCACCAGATGGCCGCTTTCAACCGATTCGTGGTTTTGGCAAGGTGTGGCGTGAACGGCCTGAAGTTCGCAATCGATTGGGGTGGGCCGTAGGCGTCGAGTTAGCATTTGAGGCGGCTTATCAAGAACAGGCTTATGATAAGTTTGGCGATGAAGTTGTTTTCTTACGCACCTTCAACGGGCAAGTATTTGCCCTCATCAAACGAGGCCTAGATCAAGGCGATTGGGTCATCGCCGTCTCCTGAATCGCCCAGGTAAATTCGTCACTGTTGGCTGATATTGCTCTACTGGACAACTGACCCCAGCAAATCTAAGTTACTCAATCCCATCCCGGATAGCATTCATATAGGCTTGGAACTTGGGTGAGCCTTGAATATCCGATAATCTGGGCCGCGCAAAATCGATGGCGATTTGCCCCGTTATTGTGCCTGGTCGTCCTGTCATGACCAGTACTTCGTCAGCCAGGAAGACCGCTTCGGGGATGCTATGGGTGACCATAAATACCGTTACCGGCATCGCCCGCCAAATACGTAGAAGTTCCTCGCTCATTCGCTCTCTGGTCAGTGCATCTAAGGCGCCAAAAGGTTCGTCCAACAGAAGGAGCAATGGCCGATGGATTAAAGCCCGGGCCAACGCAACCCGTTGGGCCATGCCGCCGGATAGCTGGGACGGGTAACTATTCTTGAAACCTTCAAGCCCGACCAAGGTAATCAACTCCTCCACACGCTCCTTGGCCTCGCTATTTGGTACGCCCTGTAATTCGAGTGGTAGGCGCATGTTGTCGACCACTGTACGCCAGGGCATCAGGTTGTCGCGTTGGAAGACGATGCCGATGGGTTCGCCATTTCTATTTGCCCCATTGTTGCGAACAAATACCTGCCCGGATGTGGGTTTAAGCAACCCGCCTATAATCTTAAGCAGGGTAGATTTACCGACTCCCGAGGTACCCACCAGGCAAACGAAAGCCCCTCGTCGAATGGTCAATGATATGCCC
>JAHEJP010000079.1 GCA_024638855.1 Chloroflexota bacterium | reverse complement strand
CAAGTATTCATAGCCGAAGATTCCGATGAAGCCATACCAATGTTGGAACGGATAATTGAACCAGGCGACGTTATCCTCGTAAAGGGCTCACGAGGTGTGAAGATGGATCGCATTGTAGCAGCCCTCGGACAAGATTGATGGCCTTTGCATTAACTTTAGGAGGCGTGACGTTTTTGTTAGCGGTGATTTGGGGTAGCCCCCTTATTGAACTGATGCGCCGTCTAAAGCTAGGAAAACAAATCAGGATTGAGGGACCAAAAACTCATTTCAGCAAAATGGGTACACCTGCCATGGGCGGGGTACTGATCATCGGTTGGGTGGTCCTGGTCACGATACTGGTCAATTCAGTACGCATATTTCGCAACCTTGAGATCGCCGAAAGCGTGATTATCCCGCTCGGTGTATTGATCAGTTACTCGATATTGGGCGGCATAGACGATTACCAGGGATTCAAGCGGCGACCCGGGATCGGCATGTTAGCCCGCTACAAAATAATTTACCAGCTCGCTATCGCTTTGTTTGCCGCTATTTTGCTGTATTGGCGCGTCAATGATCAACACGGCTGGATGGCCATTCCAACTGTTCCATTCCTTGTTGATATCGGTATATGGTATGTGCCCATTGCTGCTTTCATTATCACTGCAAGCGCGAATGCCGTTAATTTGACCGATGGGTTAGATGGGTTGGCCGGTATCATTGCTGCCACAGCGTTTGCCGCCTATTCAATCATCGCCTTTTTGCAGGACCAGCAATTTCTGGTGACGTTTGCTTTCGTAGTCGTAGGCGCTTGTTTCGCCTTCCTATGGTACAACGCCCATCCCGCGCAAATGTTTATGGGAGACGTGGGCTCCCAGGCTTTGGGCGGTGCGCTGGGTACGGTGGCATTAATGACCAATCAGTGGCTAATTTTACCGGTGATCGCCTTAGTTCCTTTAGCGACGACGCTCTCAACTATGCTACAAGTTGGTTCGGCTGTTCTCAGCCGGCGTTTCTTAGGTCGTGACATTAGACCATTTAAGATGGCACCCTTACACAATCATTTTGTCTTGCTTGGTTGGAGTGAAACGCAGATTGTTCAAAGATGGTGGTTAATCGGCATCCTAGGGGCAATGGTTGGCATTGCCCTTGCGCTGATCTAATTAAATATCATTATTGCATTTTTAAATATGGTAGACGAATTCAACGGAAAACGAATTGTCATTCTTGGACTTGGGCGACAAGGCAAGGCTATCGCTCGTTTTGCTTGTCGCGCCAGAGCTGAGGTTGTTGTCTCTGATCTCCGGCCAAAGGATGAACTGAAAGCCGAGTTGACGGAACTTGCTGCTTTGCCAATTGAATTCGTACTAGGACAGCATCCACTAATCTTGTTGGACGATATTGACATGCTGGTTGTGAGCGGCGGAGTATCTCTTGAATTGCCGATTGTTCAGGAAGCCAAACGACGGGGAATTGTCATTACCAATGACTCGCTCGAATTTTTTAAGCGAACGCCAGCAAAAGTCATCGGCATCACCGGTTCAGCCGGGAAAACGACGACAACTGCTTTAACAGGAGCGATGGTTGAACAAGGTGGTAGACAGGCTTGGATTGGAGGCAACATAGGACGTCCGCTCATCGATGAACTCAATAACATGGAATCGGACGACATCGTCGTTCAGGAACTATCGAGTTTTCAATTGGAATTATGGTCTCGCAGTCCCCATGTGGCTGCGATTCTTAACATTACACCAAACCACTTGGACCGTCACAGGACAATGGAAGCTTACAGCGCAGCAAAAAGTAATATATTGCGCTATCAGACATTTGAAGACGTGGCGGTCATTTCGGCCGATGATCCCGGTGCATCAGCATTGCAGGAATTAGTCAAAGGAAGGCTCAGGCACTTTAGCCTTGAGCTGATGGTGGAAGATGGCGCCTACATTCGCCAAGGAAAAATCTGGCTGGCTGACGGTGGTCAAGCTTGGGTGGTATGTGACCTGGACGATATTCCATTGCGGGGTCGTCACAATGTCTCAAATGTGCTCGCTTCCGCGGCCTTGGCAAACTCGGTCGGTATACCAAATGAAGCGATTAACCAGGCTATCAAATCATTTACTCCTGTGGAACACAGAATGGAGTTGGTGGCGGTCATTAACGATGTTCAATATATAAATGATTCCATAGCTACAGCACCTGAGCGAGCCATAGCTGCTCTGGATTCATTCTCCGAGCCATTGATATTGCTCGCAGGTGGACGCGATAAGGACATGGTCTGGGATGAATGGGCGAAACGTGCACTGGCAACGACAAAGGCAATTGTTTTATTTGGGGATCTCGCTGACTATTTGGAAAGCGTTTTACTAGACACAAGTGTAGCGAATCATGCCCGCCCCCCCATATTGAGATTTAACAACATGAGTGAGGCGCTTTTCGCTGCCTCAACGTTGGCTATGCCAGGCGATGTGGTCCTCCTGGCCCCAGGTGGCACCAGTTTTGATGCCTACGTTGATTTCGCGGCTCGGGGTGAGGCATTCCGGAGATTGGTCCATCAAATTGGCATTCAGAAGACTGTATGAAGGATGTACTTTCGGAGTAGTGGATATGGAGAAGGCTAAAACGAAATGGCAACACTAAATGTAATTCGCAAAAATAGAAGTCGCGTCCGTTCTGGACAGGTGTTTCTATTCGATTATTGGCTCGTGTTAGCAGTGGCTGGTCTTCTCGTCATCGGCATGTTGATGGTCTATAGCACAACCTTCGATCTCGGTCTGATCTGGCATGACGAAGCCACTTTCTTCTTCAAGAAACAGGTAAGGGCCTTGGTTGCTGGCCTTGTCTGCATTTTGCTCATTTTAAGGTTTGATTACCATAGCCTACGCCGCATATCCGTGCCTTTCCTGTTAGGCACATTAATTTTACTAGTATTCGTCCTGATCTTTGGCGAGAGAATTCTGGGAGCACGGCGTGGTCTCATAGCTGGTTCTATCCAGCCTTCCGAAATCGCCAAATTAGCTGTCATTTTGTATATAGCCCATTGGCTTTCTACTAAAGGCGACAGGATTAAGAATCTGACCTACGGCCTCATGCCGTTTTCGGTTATCACCGGCCTCGTTTGTGCGTTGATAGTCCTTCAACCCGATCTTGGTACATCTGCATTAATTGCTATGGTGGCTTTAACACTTTTCTTCATCGCTGGGGCCGATTTGAAACAGTTTGCCATCGCCGGCATTTTGGGAGGTGGCGTATTTCTTTTCCTGATTAATACACTTCCTCATGCGCATGCGCGAATCGAATCATGGCAGGTTTCATTGAAGGATCCTATCCAAGCCGGATGGCAAGTTCAGCAGGCAGTCGTAGCCTTGGGCATGGGCAGATGGTTTGGGGTAGGGCTTGGCGAAAGCACCCAAAAATTTGGTCCACTGCCGGCCGCCCATACCGATGGCGTTTTTGCGATTCTAGGTGAAGAGTTGGGATTCTTTGGATGCCTGTTAGTTATTTTGTTGCTGGCTTTGTTGGCTTGGCGCGGGATACGCGCAGCACTAGGCGCGAGAGACAGCTATGGCTTTTTGCTGGCAGTTGGGATTACTAGTTGGCTGTTAATTCAATCGCTCATAAATCTGTCAGTTATCACAGCTATTATGCCTTTTACCGGCATGCCCCTGCCTTTCTTAAGCTATGGTGGTTCATCCCTTTTCATGACGCTAATCGGCATTGGCATCTTGCTAAATGTTTCAAGAGATGCCACCGTAAATGTAAAAGTTCAAAATTGGAAACCGATCAGAGAGTCAATACGTGAGAGTCTTGATTTGCGGCGGCGGAACGGGCGGTCACATATATCCCGCGCTAGCAGTCGTCGTTAGCTTAAAACAAATGGGATTGCAGACCGAAGATTTTCTTTGGATAGGCACCCAAGGTGAGATTGAGGAGAAGCTCGTGCCACTTGCCGGCCTTCAAATAGAAACCATCAGAGGTGGCGCCATCGTCGGCGTCTCCTGGCGGACGAGAATAACCAACGCTGCCAAGTTGACGGCAAGCTTACGTGGTGTTATTGGAATCTTGGATCGATTTCAACCGAATGTTTTATTCATGACCGGTGGCTATGTAAATGGACCGGTCGCTCTCGCAGCTCGATTGCGACGGTTGCCAGCGGCCATTTTCTTGCCAGATATTGAACCTGGACTGGCTATTAAGAGATTGAGCCAATTTGTCGAACGGGTAGCCTGCACGGCAGAAGCTTCCTTAGGTTACTTTCCGGATGGGAAGGGCATCGTGACAGGATACCCAATCCGCCAAGATCTTCGCGATGCGACCAGACTGAGTCGTCAGAAGGCATTGGCCCGTTTTAGCCTGACAGGTGACCGGCCGACCTTGTTTGTTTTTGGCGGCAGCCGAGGTGCGAGAAGTATTAATCGTTCGCTGATGAGTATCTTGCCAGAGTTACTAAATGAAATGCAAATCATCCACCTGAGCGGCAACCTTGAATGGCCAGAAGTTGAGGCGAATGCAAAGGCTCTGCCATCGGAACTGAAGGAGAATTACAGGCCGTATCCATATCTTCACGAGGATATGGGTGCGGCATTTAGGGCAGCGAATATAGTCGTTGCCCGGGCCGGAGCAAGTATGTTGGGAGAATGCCCAGCGTTCGGCTTGCCTTCAATTTTGATTCCTTATCCTTATGCCTGGCGATACCAGAAAGTCAATGCCGACTACCTAGTAACGAATGGCGCTGCAATTCGATTGAATGATGAGAAGTTGCCGACCGAACTCTTACCAACAGTCATGGGTTTGCTGAAAAATAAAGACCGACTCGTCGAAATGTCGGCAAATGCAAAGAAACTAGACAAACCTCATGCCGAAGAGAAACTGGCAAACTTATTGGTGAGTCTGGCTCAGAGGACTATCACATGATAAATCTATTCTTACTTTTTTGGATGCTGGTTGCGCTATTTACCGTCATAGGTTACATGCGCGGTTGGCAAAAAGAAGTCATAGCTATGTCAGGCCTGGTTGGCGCTATTGCTGTCTTAATGCAATTTGGCTTTGAAATGGTATCGTTATTTGGGGCTGTACCGGCCGAAAATATGACGCCTGAGCAACTCCAAAGCGTGCAAAAGACCCAGATTCTCATACAGGGCGTCTTTTTTAGCTTTGTCGCCTTTTTTAGCTACCAAGTGGTGGCCAGCTTGGCTGTTAATATTGCTGGTGGGCGGCTAGGTGACCGGCTTCGCGCTGGTTTAGAAAAAAGAATCGTCGGAGGTCTTATTGGCGCCTTTAACGGCTACCTGGTCGTTGGGGGTTTGTGGGGTCTACTGGAGTATATTCCGATTCCAGATGGTTATGAACATCTGCCAGTCGGCTTAACGTATCCGTTTGATCCCAATCTAATCATCCGCCCTGCTGCAGATACGATTGCTTACACGTTTACTGAATTTTTGCCGCTAGGTATCATGTCGCCAACCTTGTGGTTAATCTTGTTCTTTGTGACATTCTTTATTGTCATCGTGGCCTTAATATAAGGATGGTATTACAGACATCAACAAATATTCTGGATCGACGCAATGCTGGTTGAAACGCCCATGAAAGTGTCCGCATTTAAACTTGAAGAGGGTATGCATATACACCTTGTTGGTATCGGCGGCTCAGGATTATCGGCAATAGCCTTTGTGCTGCTGGGTAGGGGCTTCAAGGTATCTGGATCTGATGAGCAGATGAACGAATTTACTCTCAAACTAGCTAATGCTGGCTGTCAAATATATCACGGCCACCAAAGCAGACATTGTGAAGGCGCTGACATTTTGTTGATCTCATCCGCGATACCGGATGACAACATTGAAGTTATCGTTGCTAAGGAAAGAGGAATACCAGTCTATAAACGCGCGGAATTCCTCCGAGCCTTGATGGTCGATGATTTCGTTATCGCCGTTGCCGGTTCACATGGCAAGACGACGACGACGGGAATGATAGGCCAAATCTTGATTCAGTCAGGATTAGATCCTTCGATTATCGTCGGTGGCGTTCTGCCATTTTTGGGAAGCAACGGCCGGGCGGGAAACAGTGAATTTTTCGTCATCGAGGCTGATGAATATGATCATATGTTCTTGGGACTGGTGCCAAAAATTGCTGTCATAACGAACATTGATTATGACCATCCAGATCTTTATCCAACCAAAACCGTCTATCAGGAGGCGTTCGGGCAATTCATTGGGGCTGTAATCGCTGGTGGCACATTAGTTGTTTGCCAAGATGATGCGGCAACGGTTAATCTGGCTAGTTCCAGCCAACCGGCGGGAGTTGGATTAGAGACATTCGGTCTATCCCCAGCAAGGTGGCAAGCGGTTGACATAAGATCAAATCAACAAGGTGGCAATGATTTTTTGGTCCTTCACCAACAGAAAACCGCGGGCCTGATTCGCTTGCGCGTTCCAGGCGAGCATAATATTCAAAATGCACTGGCGGCTATTGCCGTTGCCACGAGATTAGAAATCGACTTCAATGTCATTCGGCAGGGGCTCGCCGATTTTGGCGGCATCAGCCGTCGCTTTCAAATCGTTGGCAAATTGGCAGATGTAATCGTTATTGATGATTATGGACATCATCCTACTGAGATTCAAGCAACCCTGGCTGCTGCCCGGCAGCTGTATGGAAGACGGCGAATTTGGGCTGTCTGGCAGCCTCATACTTTTAGCCGAACGAAGAGTATGCTGGCTGAGTTTGCTGCGAGTTTTGACGATGCCGACCGGGTGATTATCCTGGATATATATCAAAGTCGCGAGGTTGACTCGCTGGGGATCGATATTAATCGTGTGGCCGAGACAATCGATCATCCAGATGCCCATTATTTGGCTAGCATGGAATCGGCCGCAAAATTCATCGTTGATAGAATTCGGCCGGGAGACGTGGTCATAACACTTTCGGCGGGAGATGGAAATCTTGTCGGCGAACTCGTTCTTACGACACTGAAGAATCGTAACGATATGAACCAAAGGTTTGCCGGATGATTGAAACCAATTCGGCTTACACAACCGGAAATGATGAATTGAGTAAGCAAGCTTAAAAACTGTAAGTCATTGTTGAAAAAAAAGAAGGAAGAAAATGGGCAATAGGATGGACCTGGAAACAACAGTGATCGAAGCAATTCGTAAACGATTTCAAGAAGTATTCGGTGAAAACTTCAAGTTAAATGAACCGATGGCCCGGTATACCTCGGCAAGGGTAGGGGGCCCTGCTTCAATGTTTGTCGTCGCCGGGAATACGACTGACTTACAGAAAGCCATCGAAATGGCTTTTATTCAACATATCTCGTATATGGTAATTGGCGGCGGTTCAAACATTCTTGTTTCTGACCGCGGAATCGAAGGACTCGTGATCCTAAACAAGGCAAAAGAGGTTCATTTCAGGCATACAGGACTGAGCGTGGTTTGTGCAGTGGACTCAGGGATGAATCTTTCTTCGCTGGCTCGTCAATGTATCGCTAAGGGCCTGGGCGGACTCGAATGGGCCGTTAGCGTGCCGGGAACTGTTGGTGGCGCTGTTGTAGGTAATTCAGGAGCCCATGGGGCTGACATGGCCTCCAATTTACTTTCAGCCACTATCTGGGAACCAGGAGGCGGTTTGCGGATTTACAGTAATGAAGAAATGGATTACAGCTATCGCGATAGTATTCTAAAACGCGAACAAAAAGCCGAACAATCGCGTCGGGTCATCCTGTCGGCCGAATTAGAATTGAGGCCGGAAGCGACCGAGGTACTGATGGCCCGAGCTGATGGATTTGTTGCCCGGAGAAAGGAGACCCAGCCAAGTGGTGCTAGCATGGGATCGATGTTCAAGAATCCGGAAAATTACTATGCCGGATATCTCATCGAGGCCGCGGGCTTAAAAGGTTTCCGAGTTGGAGGCGCTAAGATTTCGGAAAAACATGCCAATTTTTTCGTCAATGATGAACAGGCTACATCTGAAGACATAAGAGGGCTCATTGCCGAGGCATGGAATAGCGTTCGTGAGCATTTTGGCGTTGAACTTGATTTAGAAGTGGAATTGGTCGGCGAGTGGGACTTTGACGAGAACGATGGGTAGGTCCTAGAAAGGCATTGACCCAGTCAAGAGTTAGCAGTGATATTTAATCATGAATGAATCCGGCCACAATACGATAAATAAGAATCGAAGAAAGCGCGTCGGCATTATCTTTGGCGGTCGGTCTGGCGAGCACGAAGTGTCGTTGATGTCAGCTCGATCGATCGTGTCGGCACTTGATCCTGACAAGTATGAAATCGTCATGATCGGCATCTCAAAATCCGGCCGCTGGCTGACCGGTGATGTTGCCTTTGCCCTTGAATCCGGTGTTCTCGATGCGGCGAATCGGGCCACATTATTACCTGATCCCCAGGCGCGAATCCTGGTTCAAATTGATGAGAGTGATGCTCAACAGACGACCATGTCGGAAGTTGCCCAATTGGATGTCATTTTTCCGGTTTTACACGGGCCATACGGTGAAGATGGAACAGTTCAAGGTCTACTTGAACTGGCGGGATTACCTTATGTTGGAGCGGGTGTTGTCGGCTCCGCGGTTGGTATGGACAAAGCAATCTTCAAAGCAGTCATGATCGCTCATGGGATTCCAATATTGCCTTGGATGATGGTACTGAGCTCGGATTGGCATCGCCAACGCGAGGGAATACTGGAGCGTATCGAGGCAAAGCTCACTTATCCAATATTTACTAAGCCAGCCAATTTGGGTTCAAGCGTGGGCATTAGTAAGTGCAATAACAACTTAGAATTGGCAGAAGGCTTAGCGCTTGCTGCTCGATATGACAGGAGATTAATTGTCGAACAGGGGATTGATGCGCGGGAACTTGAAGTATCAGTTATGGGCAATGATGATCCAATTGCCAGCGTTGTTGGCGAGGTTAAACCACGAAGAGATTTTTATGATTACGTGGCAAAATATGTCAGTGATGATTCAGAACTAATCATACCGGCTCAACTCTCCCAAACACAATCTGACCAGATTCGACAGCTAGCCATTAAAGCTTTCAAAGCTATGGATTGCGCCGGATTGGGCCGGGCAGATTTTCTTCTCGAAAAGCAAGAAGGTCAACTGTATATCAATGAAATCAATACTATTCCAGGCTTCACCCGAATATCGATGTATCCGAAACTCTGGGAGGCATCAGGTATCGAGTATTCACAATTATTGGATCACCTTATTGAATTGGCTTTAGAGAGACATCAAGAAAAATCAGGGTTAGATACCTCATTTAAGGTTGAAGATAATGCTCAAGCGTAAACGAAGGCGAAAACAACCTAACCTACGTCGAGTAAAGGCAGCTGGGCCGTCTGCTTTGCCTCATGTTGTCGTTCCCAAAGCGGCCAAGAAGCGGAAACGACGCAACCGTCGTCAATACAGTTTGCCTCTTGCAGCTATTAAACGGGTCGTATCCTCCGCTCGCTGGCTCAGTCTTGCTTTGCTTGTGGTGACGGTTTGGGCCTTCTACCTAATTGGACAAAGTGAGTCGTTTTATCTGACAAATATTCCCGTCAGCGGAAATGCATCGATTTCTGCTTCTGATATTGTTTCCGGAAGCGGTCTTGCCGGCGCGCATATCTTTAGCGTGGATCCGCGAGATGTGGCTACTAGAATCGACGATTTGCCGGGGGTTATTTCAGCTACTGTATCCATTGAATGGCCCAATGTAGTAAACATCCAAATTGCCGAAGATACGCCAGTCGCTGTCTGGGTTCAATCTGGCGAACGATATTGGATAAATGAAAGTGGCACGTTGATCCCGGCGAGGGCTGAAGCCAGCGGGCTTTTGCTGATTGAATCAGAGCAGGAAGAACCCATAGGTGAGGCCACCTTTGTCGGCGATGATGTTCTCGGTGGTGCTCTTCAGTTAAAGATGCTGAGGCCTAACATCGATCGATTGTACTATCTACCAGGAAGTGGGCTCAGTTACCAGGATGGACGAGGGTGGCGGGCATATTTTGGCAGTGGCACCAATATGGAGCAAAAACTAGCAGTCTATGAAACGATTGTCGAAGAGCTGGTCGCACGTTCGGTCATGCCGGCCTATATCAGTGTCCGTAACCATACAAAGCCTTACTACATGGCAAACGGTAGCTAGTCAAGACAAGATGTATTCTGGTAATCAGCGGATGATGGTTTTTCAAACTCGAATCCGATCAACAGTCATTTATATATAAATCGTCTTTTGGATATTTTATTAGCTGAAGTCTAGAGGTTTTCTTGATGGATGGAGTAGTTTTTGCCATAGACATTGGAACGACGAAGGTTTGTGCTCTCGTTGGCGAACTTCGCCACGGCAGTATACAGATTGTTGGGCTGGGCCAAACAGAAGCACGTGGGATGCGAAAAGGCATGATCGTGGATGTAGCCCAGGCCACGGTGGCCATTGCCCAGGCAGTGGAATTAGCTGAACAGACCTCAGGCTATGATCTGTCGAGAGCTTTTGTCAGCATGGCTGGCGAGCACATTAGCTCGACAAATAGTCGTGGAGCCGTCGCAATCGGACGAAATGGGGACGGTGTTGACCACGAAGATATCGAAAGAGCGCTTGATGCAGCGCAGGCGATATCGGTACCTCATAACCGAGAAATCGTTCACCTCGTTCCTCGTTCATATACCCTGGATGATCAAGAACAGGTACGCAGCCCAATCGGGCTACATGGCTATCGCTTGGAGGTCGAAGCGCATATCGTTACAGCGGCAACTCCAGCACTCATGAACCTCAGCCGGACTATTGATAATTTGGGTATCGGCGTTGAAGAATTTGTCCTTAATTCTCTGGCTTCTGGCGAAGCTGTTCTTGAACCTACCGAAAGAGAAATGGGCGTAATAGTTGCCGACATTGGTGGTGGCACCACAGATGTAGCCCTCTTTATGCAAGGGACCGTATGGCATACCCGCGTGCTGCCGGTTGGTGGATTTCATGTAACAAATGATATAGCCATTGGTTTGAGAGTGCCTTATGACGTAGCCGAAGAAGTGAAGATCAGATACGGCGATGGCCGGCCGGGTGAAATCGATCCTGAGGTTGTCTTCACGGTCGAGCCTTTCGGGGGAGAAAAGATTCAAGTAGGTAGGCAAGATCTGGCTTACGTAATCGAAGCCAGAGTCGAGGAAATATTTAACATGATTCTCCAGGACATTAAACGGTCTGGTTACGAGGGGCTGTTACCTGCGGGAATCGTGCTAACAGGCGGCGCCTCTCAGCTGCGCGGTATTTGTGAGGTCGCGCAACGGATACTGGGTGTTCCGGCGCGAGTGGCAAAGCCCAAGAACCTGGTTGGCCTAGTAGATTCGTTAAACACACCGGCATTTGCCACCAGTGTCGGCCTTCTGAATTGGGCAACGAGCGGGCAGAATATGTACCGGCCTCGTTCGCGCCAGGGTGACTTGGGACAAAAACTCACCCGGTTTCTTAAAGAGTTATTACCGGGCTAGATGGATTCGGGCATATCAGGAGGTGTTGTATTGGATAAAGAATGTATTTTAATTGGATATAGGGCATAAAAATTACCCTGGGAGAGGGTGGAACATGAATAAACGAAGCACAGAAAATGAATATGTACGATCAATGCAGAGAGTCCCCGATATTGAGGGTTCAGCGCTGATCAAGGTAGTTGGCGTCGGTGGTGGCGGGAGCAACGCCGTTGACCGGATGATAGATGAGGGCATCAGTGGCGTCGAGTTCATTGCCTTGAATACCGATGGCCAGGCCTTGATGCGGAGCCAGGCGCCTCAGCGGATTCGCCTTGGTGAAAAGGCCACAAAAGGCCTTGGGGCGGGCGGTGACCCAGAGATCGGCGAGCGGGCAGCAGAAGAATCAATTGACGAGTTGTATAATCTGTTACAAGGCTCCGACATGGTGTTCGTCACAGCCGGTATGGGTGGTGGTACAGGTACCGGGGGGACGTCCGTTGTGGCAAAGGTGGCGCGTGATCAGGGCGCTTTGACCATTGGTGTGGTCACCAGGCCATTTACTTTTGAAGGAGCACAAAGATCTCGCGTCGCCGAAGCAGGAATCGAAAGATTAAAAGAACACGTTGATACCTTGATCGTAATTCCCAATGATAGATTGTTGGAAATGGGGGATCGACGGCTGACTTTAATGGATTCGTTCCGGACTGCGGATGATGTTTTGCGTCAAGGTATCCAGGGCATTAGTGAACTCATTACCGTTCCCGGATTGATCAATCTGGATTTCGCCGATGTGAAAACAATCATGTCCATGGGCGGTGCAGCGCTCATGGCGGTCGGATATGGGACTGGTGATGACAGGGCACGTATTGCGGCCGAGCAAGCTCTTTCTAGCCGCCTGCTGGACGTCACAATTGATGGCGCCCGAGGTATCCTTTTCAATGTTACCGGCGGCAATGATCTAGGGCTCTACGAGATTAACCAGGCCGCCACCATAATTCGCGAGACGGCCCATCCCGATGTCAACCTCATCTTTGGCGCCGTAATTGATGAGTCGATGGATGATGAAGTCAGGATCACTGTCATAGCCACCGGTTTTGAGCACACCGGCCCTCATATTCGGCCAATAGCGCAACGTGTGGAACGCCCAAGACCAATGGGACGACCTGTGCGCGAAAGCCATCCGGAATCCCGGGATCGCCGCAAAGAGCCAGTGCAAACGAGCCAGGCAAGTGATCGTACTGCCTTTAGAATTGACGATCTGGAAATACCTACATTTTTGAGGAAACAACGAGGCTAAGATCTGAATTATACGTCCTCATCCTCTTCCCAAGCGCGGCCGGCTGCGGGATAATTTTGTTTAACAAAAAGCCTCGTCCCGCAGCCGTGACCGCGTATTCTAAACACCTGAATTTTTTAAGGTAAATTCAACTTTTTTGTCTTGTCGATGCCCTCAGGCTATGTTATAATCCACTTCTCTCGAGCACCACATGTGGGGGTTGCCCCGGGAGTATACCCTAGATATAGGGTACTTCCGTACTATTATTGTTGTATGGAGTAGAATAAGGTTTCCGATGAAGTGCCCATATTGCGGTCACGAAAAAACACGTGTGATTGACACGAGTCATGATACACGCGGCGGTATCCGTCGAAGAAGAATATGCGTCAATTGCTCACAGCGTTTCAGTACTTATGAGCGCGCTGTTCTGGCTACGCCTCTTCTAATAAAGAGAGATGGTACCAGGGAAGAGTTTTCACGCGATAAATTGATGAGTGGAATACGGGTGGCTTGTGCCAAGAGGCCGGTAGCAGCAGTAGACATCGATCGGATGGTAGGCGAAATAGAAGCCGAATTACAACAGATGGGTAAGTCTGAAGTTCCCAGTCGTTTGGTTGGAGACCGCGTAATCCGCCAACTTAAGGCACTAGATGAAGTGGCTTATATACGATACGCCATCGTTTACCTTCGTCTAGGCGATCTTGAATCTGTGCGGAATGAGATTGATCAGTTGCTTATCGATAATTTAGAATAACTGTCCATGCATTGGGTAGAAATGATTACTTGCCTAATGGATATGTATTGGAGAGAAGTGCGCAAATGTCAGCTACGATAGATCGAACGATTAGCATGAAACCTGTTGCGTTATCTGAGAACAGCCGCGCTGTTTTAGAACGACGTTATTTGCGACGAGGAAAAGATGGTCTGCCTGTCGAATCCGTCGAGGAAATGTTCTATCGAGTTGCCAGTCATGTTGCGGGAGGCGAGGCTGAGAGTGGTGGCGACATCGAATCAGTGACCAAAGAATTCTATGAAATGCTGACCGAGTTTCGATTTATGCCTAACAGCCCGACTTTTACCGGAGCGGGAACACCGTTAGGTCAATTAGCAGCGTGCTTTGTATTGCCAATAACCGATGACATGGGACGTGACGAGTCAGGGATATTCCAGTCTCTTCGCGATGCAGCTCTCATTCAACAGACGGGTGGCGGCAATGGTTTTTCCTTCTCCCGCTTACGGCCAAAAGGTGCTTTGGTAAAGTCATCGGCCGGACAGGCAACCGGTCCGGTTGGTTTCCTTCGCGTTTATGATCAAGCTTTCGGAGAAATAGCCCAAGGCGGCACTCGACGTGGCGCAAACATGGCTGTATTAAGAGTCGACCACCCCGACATTGCTGATTTTATTACATCGAAGACTAATGAAAATCAGATAACGAACTTCAATATTAGCGTTGGGGTAACCGATAAATTTATGCAGG
Source organism: Chloroflexota bacterium (assembly GCA_024638855.1). Lineage (GTDB taxonomy): Bacteria > Chloroflexota > Anaerolineae > Promineifilales > Promineifilaceae > UBA11865. Next base: position 2,088 of record JAHEJP010000079.1, on the reverse strand, counting down.
CTGTTGCCGATGACGGTGATTTTGAACTGATCAACCCGCAAGATGGAGAGGTTTGGGATTCAGTACGGGCCCGGGATCTATTCGAGCTAATCGTTAAGCAGGCTCATCATAACGGAGAACCAGGTTTACTTTTCCTAGACAAGGCAAATCAACAAAACCCAGTGCCCCATCTTTATGAATTGGAAGCCACCAATCCGTGTGGGGAGCAGTGGCTTGGTCCCTATGAAAATTGTTGCCTTGGTTCAATCAATCTTGCCAAACATATGGGACCAGACGGCACGGTTGATTGGACTGGTTTACAACAAACAGTTGAGTTGGCCACCCGATTCCTGGACAATGTCGTTTCGGTCAATGCTTATGTGCCGGCCGTTCCACAATTGCAGAAATCGGCTTTTCGAGCCCGGCGTATTGGCTTGGGTATCATGGGCTTGGCCGATATCATGTACCATACGGGTAATCGATATGGTTCGGAGGAGGCCCAAGAATTTGTCGGACAGATCATGGAATTTGTTCGTTATCACTGTATGCAGACCAGCATTTTGCTCGCAGAAGAGCGGGGACCATTTCCGGCAATCACCGGTAGTATTTATGATCCAAAGAATTTAACCTGGCAGCCTCCTCAGCCGCTATTTCCTTACAGCCGTGATTTCCAGCGTCCCAATTTGGATTGGGACGCCTTGCTCGAGCGAATGAAACAAGCCGGTATTCGTAATGCCGCCCAAACGACAGTGGCGCCTACCGGAACGATTGCTACCGTAGCTGGATGTGAAGGCTATGGCTGCGAACCGGTATTTGCCCTAGCATATGTGCGCCATGTCAACGATAACGGAACGGATTTGGAATTGCAGTACACCAGCCCTATCTTCGAAAAGAGCCTAATCGCAGCCAATCTGAATGCTGACGAAAGAGATCTGATCATCAAAGCGGTGATGGAAAACGGAAATTGCCTAGATGTTCCCGGCATACCGGAAGATATTCGGCATACCTTTGTGGTTGCGGCCGATATATCTCCCGAGGAACACGTCCGAATGCAGGCGGCTATACAAGCATTCGTCGATAATAGCATTTCGAAGACCTGTAATTTTCCATCAGGAGCGACGGAAGAAGATATTGCCGAAGCCTATGGATTGGCCTGGCAGTTGGGCTGTAAAGGCTTAACGGTATACGTGACAGGCTCGCGCGAGAAAGTGGTTTTGGAGACGCATGCGACGAAGGCCGACAAAGGAATAAAGGCAACTCAGCAGCCATTGTGGCCTGAATCAAAGAAGCCGCGAGCCAATACCTTGCGCGGGGAAACTCATAGGGTTACAACGCCACTTGGCAACACCTATGTAACGATAAATGAAAATGGCGACGACCATCCATTTGAAGTTTTCATTCAAACTTCTAAGGCCGGTAGCGATACGGCGGCTGTGTCCGAAGCCATCGGCCGGCTGGTTAGCTATATTTTGAGGTTGTCTTCGCCAATCCCGCCTAGAGAACGGATGAACGAAGTCGTCAAACAACTTGGCGGAATCGGCGGAGGCCGGCCGTTAGGCTTTGGTTCGAATCGTGTTCTGTCCTTACCGGATGGCGTTGCTCAGGCTCTGGCTGAATACCTACAGGAGAGTCAATTGCCTAGTTTAAAATCCAACGGTCATGTTCCGCAACAGTCTGGAAATCTGCTCTTTGGCGATCTTTGTCCTGAATGTGGTGAGGCAGCGGTGGTCAATGAGGAAGGCTGCCGGAAATGTTATAGTTGTGGTTTTAGCGAGTGCTAAGGAGGCACCAGCAACTGCCTCCAGCCTTCTCTTCAAATAGAAACCGTAAGCGGTTTTAGCTAGTTTTTTTAACTGTAAGGAATGCCTGTTGTTTGGCTTATTATCAAAGAGCATTGTAAAATTTGATCCCTTGTTGTAAACTAATCACATAAACGTTCTGGGCGTCGTCAATTCTGACCAAGTTGCGCAACTATCTAAATTAATAATAATTTATTCTCTCGTCATTTTGAATAGCAGGGTATTTTTAATGAATATGAATCAAGACCCCAGATCAAACGTGAAGAACGAACAGCATAATGGGCGAAAACCATACAAGGCGCCGGCCATC
>JAHEJP010000422.1 GCA_024638855.1 Chloroflexota bacterium | reverse complement strand
AGGACGGCCGGGATGTATGCCCACAGCGAGCCCAGTACCAGGGGCGTTGCCAATGAGCTGAGCGCCCAACCACTATAAGCAGGATGGCGCACAAAGGCGTAAGGTCCCCCTGTGGCTACAGTATGGCCGCGATCTTCCTGGATGCTGACCGTGGTGGCGAAGTAGGCGTTGGAGATCATAGCCCAGGCGCCAGGCCAGCGAAAAGTCCCGGCCGACAGGAAAGAATCGCGCCGATGGCCAGGGTCTGGATGAGCAGTTGACGGGCCCCTCTGGCAATCCCTTTATTCAGTTCATTTTTTCTGTTGTTCCGTTCTACCGAGGTATTGGCATGCATTTGGCACCTCCATGAGATTCGAATTAATTAGGATTGCCTCTGGACAGTATTAGCCTTCATTTTCTCATAGATTGGCTGTTTGTTGCATTGGTCAAACAGGCGATCTTTGCCATTGGCTAGGTGGCTAATTTGATGGTTACCTCAGATAGCGCTATGGTAGAGGTGTGGTACTAGACTTAGTGCCGTTATGCGTCCTGTTCATTGAAAAGAGCGTGAAATGCAACAAGGTATACATCGGGCCTGGATTGGACTATTGGTCGTCCTGCTTACCCTGGTCGCCTGTGGATCGCCGTCCGGGGAAAGCGCCAGTGGTGGTGGGGCGGGGGAATTGCCGGATACGGTCTCTTGCGAGGTCTATTACCGGCCGGCGGCCGGAACGCCTTTAGAGGGAACGAAGCTGACTCTATCAACTGCCGGCGATCGGAAGATGCTCGACTTCGACGATCTACGCTTCGAGGCGACGCTCCTGTCGGATGCGGGAGAAGGTCAATCGTTGTCCATCGCCGTGTCCGACCTGGTTGCGGAGGCTGAATTGACCCGTGGCCTGTACCAATTCGACCCGCAGCAAGGCCTGGCCGACCAATTTGTTGGCGGGCACGGCTTCACCGGTCTGGCCTATGTCTACCATCCTGCTTCGACCAGCGAATTGCAGTACTTTTGCACGGCCGGGCCTTAAATTTCAACGACTGTTTCACTCAATCCCGGCCCTTAATTGGGTCAATCAAACCTAATAGTTGACCGGCTGAGAAATGACCAAAAAAAAATTGTACGTTTACCTGTTGTATACAGTGATGGACACGGCACACAGCTATCTAAACATGAGCTAAACAGGGATCGTCGCGGATGTAAGCCAGTTGTTGGCCCAGGTATGGTTGGCGTTTTAAGCCATGCCACTCCCGTAGCAAATGATAGCTTGGCGAAGTCAGCAATAGACACAGATCGACGGCGTCACGCCATTCGACGTTGGTAATCTCGTTAATCGTGGTTTGCTCTGGCAATACGCCAAAGTCCCACGATGAGCAAAGACGGGCGATAAAATCGATCCGCTCCTCCAGAGTCACAAGTCTTTCGGGAGGCTCTCTATCGGGGTATAGTGAGTGGTCAAACCATTCGAATTCCGGATCATGGGAAGGCATATACAAACAACTCCTTGAACCACGTACGCAGTCGTTGAGCTTCAGTACGCTGGCTGTCATCAGCTATTTTTTCCAGCGGCCGGTGCTGTTCAATTCGGGCTAAGTGGGTCCTTATGGCCAATCGTGCTCTTGCCAGATCGGAGTCGCTATTGGCAAGCTCCTGGCGCGTTCGCCAAAGTTGCCAACATTGTAGAGGTGTTACAATTCCTTCATCACATAGTCGAAAGATGTCCAGGAAATCACGGGGCGCGCCACGCTCGACTAGAGCCAGCATTTTGCCAGCTACCAAGTCGTCAAAGCTATCAATTAAAATACCTTCCCATGGTGAAGGAGCAGATGGCTTCAGTTGAGCGGAACGCCGTGCAATTTGAAAGCTGAACACTTGCTCATTAGCAGGCTGAACTTCGACGCTTATGACATCACCCCAGGATCGAGTTCTCACCGGACCAAAAGACTTTAACGCTCTTTCCACTACCTCGACAACTTCCCGCTGTTCAGCATAAGTGGCATTCGGCTCCCACCAGGCATCGATGTCATGTGTGTGACGATACTCAAAATAATGCATCAAGCCGAAAGCGCCACCCAGGGAAATTTTGTTGCCCAGACCATGATCCGCCAAGGCTTGTAGGCATACTTGAGCGTATTCGGGTGGATGTTCAGGTCGGTGTGGTTCCATCAGAGGACATTATATGCCCAGGAGCAATCAAAGGTCAATCCGCGATCTGTCTGGAAAAAATAGAAACCCATCTTGTAGTTGCGTAGCAGATATCGGCCGGCGGTCTGCTGCCCCCAGTTTTTTAGTCCTCTTCTGGACGAGCTTCCGGGTGAAGATGTTGGCGGCAGGCTTCGCCGGTCTGGGCCAGGACGGCGATGGCCCGCTCGGCCAGAGGTATGCTAGCCGGACCCAGACCACAACTGGTGGTGACCAGGCTGCGGCCGGCCAATTCGGCGGCCGTGATGATCACCCCACGGGCGGCGGCCTTTTCCTGGATGAGGCCCAGCCCGGCCAAGAGTCGTTGGGCTAACGATTTGGCCGGGACACTCAATACCTGCTCGTTGTTGGGCACGATGCCCCAAGCGATTAGCCCGCCGCGGTCTAAGAAAGCCCGTAGCTCGGCCGGGTAGAGGGCCAGGTTGTCCAGGTAGCCGTAAGCGTCGATATTGAGCATGTCCACCGTCGTGGCCAACAGTACCGACCAGTCGGTATTGGCGCAGCAATGCACGCCGGCAACGGCTCCTTCGTGGTGAATGGCGGCGAAAACCTCGTCCATGTAGGCGATGGCTTGCTCTCGAGACAGGCTGATGAAAGCCGATCCGAAGGCAGCCATGTAGGGTTCGTCGACGAAGAAGAGCACTTCTGGCCGGACAGAACGTAGCTGCCTGATCTGCCAGCGGGCGTTCAAGGCCATGTTTTTGACGATGGCTTCGGCCAGTATTTCATTGTAGAGGCCGGGCCGCAAATCCTGGTCGGTGACGGTCAGGCCGAAGCTAATGGGTCCGGTGACCTGGCCTTTGACCCACTGGCTATCGACTGTGCCCTGAGCGTGTCGAAGGGCACTGATCATGTCTTGGAAACCGGCCGCGTAGACCGGGTCCAGAGCGAAAGCATCCAGGTCGTCATCCAGGTAATGGCTGTAGAAGCGCTCCAGTTCTTCGCTGATGTCGGCCGAGGTGTCGAAGTAAATCTTCCCCCGGTGTTTGTCCAGGCGGACGGCCGGCAGTGTCGCACCGTATTGGATATACATACTTTCCCGGAAATCCCGGCGAGGCAATTGGGGCCAGCAGGGGATATCCAGAGCGGCGACTAATTGTTCGCTAATGGCGCGGCCGTCAAGATGGGGAAAACTACCGGTGGCCGTGGTCTGGAACGATCCCAGGGAGGTCATTTTAAGGTCAGACCGGCTGGCGCTCAGGCGGTCAGGAGTTCGGCCAACTTTTTCTGGGAGCGGGCCTGGACCTGGTCGTGGATGCTTTGGCCGTGGCTGTCCATGGTGACCACCACAGGAAAATCTTCCACCCGGATCACCCACATCGCCTCGGGCACGCCAAATTCCATCTTATGGACAGTCACTACTTCCTTGACCGATTCGGCGATGAGGCTGGCGGCGCCGCCGATGGCGTGGAAGTAAACGGCCGGTTGGTCGTGGCAAGCCTGGAGCGTGTAGGGGCCCATGCCGCCTTTGCCGATGACGCCTTTCAGGTTGAAGTGGGCGATGACGTCGGGTTGGTATACCTCTTCGCGGATGCTGGTGGTGGGGCCGGCGGCGACGAAGGAGTAGCGGCCGTCGTCATGCTTTTTGACCACCGGTCCGCAATGGTAAATGACCCCACCGTCGAGCAGGCGCTTCAATTCGGCATACAGTTTGTCGTCAAGAGTTGGGGCCTGGCGGATATAGTTTTCGACCATGAATTTGTGGGCCGCATCCCGGCCGGTGACGATGATGCCGTTGAGATAGACGGTGTCGCCTATGTGTAAGGCCCGGATCTCCTGGTCGGGGATGGGAATAGTTAACCTATGCATATGTCACCTCCGCGTCTTGCCCTTCCAGGCTGACGTCCATGCTGGCCCGGCGATTGGCCCAGCACATGTATGCGATGGAAACGAAATAGGAAGCCGGCAAGCGGTGCTGAGCGCCGATTTTCACGTCTAAAACCGTGGTTTTACCGCCAAAGCCCATGGGACCGATGCCTAGCTCGTTGGTTTCCCGGTAAAGTTGATCTTCTAGAGCCGCCAGGTCGTCGTCGGGATTAGTATCGTCCAGGGGTCGAAAAAGCTGCTGCTTGGACTTGATGTAGGATGATCCCCGGTCGCCGCCGATGGCGACGCCTAGCACGCCGGGAGCGCAACCTTTGCCCTGGGCCTGGTAGACTGAGTCCAGGACCACCCGGCGCACGCCGTCCAG
>JAHEJP010000078.1:1467-16367 GCA_024638855.1 Chloroflexota bacterium | reverse complement strand
GAGTCATCCATCTGTTCCATCAACTTCGTTTTTGATTTCTTTGCCGGTGAGCGCAGCTTCGAGAAAGGATCCGTTAGCTCCGCTCGTCAAGAATGGCGATAGCTTCGTCTAGCCGCGCTAGGACCCGTTCGCGACCCATAGCCAACATCGACTCAAACAGGGGGGGAGAGACCTTTTGATTGGTGACCGCCAGGCGCATACGGCCCAAGAATGGGCCAGCCTTGCCATTGCTCGTATTTTGTTCGCCAACAGCAATCAAGCCATCACCTATGACCTCTTTCTCGTAGGGCTCTATGGCAGCCACAAACTCCCGCGCATGGCGGAAGGCCTGCTGGGCTGCTGGTTGCTCTAGCTTTTTATCGGTCAAATCTGAGACCGTGACCGAGAGAGGATCGTCCACATACAGGAAGCGTAGCAAAGACACGGCATCGGTGAAGCGTTTAAGACGCATGCTCAATGTCGGCGTCAGGAGAAGAAGGGCTTCCAGGTCAACTTCGTAACCTTCACCTTCCAAGTATGGTTTGATCGCTTCTGCGATTTCTCGCGGCGCCATCTCTTGAATGTACTGGCCATTAAGCCAGTCCAACTTATCATATGGCAGCCTCGTTTCGGCCGGATTGATATCGGCTAAATCAAAGCGAGGGATAGCTTCTTGCACAGTAAATTTTTCTCTGTCATCACCAAAGGACCAGCCGACATTGGCCAGGAAATTGACCAGCGCCTCAGGTAAATACCCGGCTTCCCGAAATTCCTCCACCCTGACGAATACCTGTTGCCCGGAGTCGTCGAAGGCCTGGGTTCTTTTACTCAATTTACCCTGACCGCTTGGATTGAGAATAAGCGGCATATGAACGTAAATTGGCAGATCCCAACCGAAAGCCTGGAACACATTGACGTGCAAAGGCGCTGTACTGATCCACTCTACCCCCCGGGTGATATGGGAGATCGCCATGAAATGATCGTCAACCGGGTGGGCCAGGTGATAGGTCGGTAAGCCATTGGATTTTAACAAGATATAGTCGGCCACCTGGCTATTCTCAAACACGATGTCTCCCCTAATCAAGTCAGGTACGGTCGTCGTGCCCTCCAGCGGCATCTTAAAGCGGATGGCAAAGCTTTTTCCCTCCGCTTCCTGGGCGGCGATTTCTTCGGCCGATAAGTAACGGCAGGTGCGATCGTAGCCCAGCCATGATTCTTTTGCGCCTTGCACCTTAGCCCGTCTCTGGGCTAATTCCTCGGCCGTGCAGAAACATTTATAGGCAAAACCGTTATTCAGTAGCCTTATAGCGCATTCTTGGTATAGAGCTGCCCGTTCGGTCTGGACATAGGGGCCGTGGGCTCCGCCGACGTCGGGTCCTTCATCCCAGGTGATCCCAAGCCAATCGAGTGAAGATTTGAAGTCCTCCAGGGCACCTTCCCGGGTGCGCTTCAAATCCGTATCTTCGATACGCAGGATGAAGCTGCCGTTATATCGTTGGGCATACATCCATGTGAAAAGCGCGCTGCGGGCGCTGCCAATATGCAAATATCCGGTGGGACTTGGCGCAAAACGTACACGTACATTCATGATAAATTCCAGGTTTCAGGGATTATTTGGTTAAAACTTGAGTTAATTGACTTGTTGAAGAGGTGTTTGACTTATCCTTGATCTGTCGGCGGGATTTGATTTGGAAGAAGCCGGCCAACTAACCGAACTCTTGTTTGCGGTGGCGCATAAGTACTGATTGCACAACGCCGATGCCCATGTATAAGGTAATCAAAGAGCTACCTCCGTAACTTACAAAAGGCAAGGTAAGCCCGGTTACCGGCAAGACACGCAGGTTCATGCCCACGCTAACGACCGTCTGAAAGAAAAGAACGGTAGCCACGCCGGCGGCGATGTACTGTCCGGCCGGATCGGGTGATAGTTTGGCCACGCGCAAGATTCTTAAGAGGATAAACGCCATTAATCCCAACACGACCACCGAGCCAAAGATCAGGCCCAATTCCTCCGTTAGAACCGAAAATATGAAGTCGGTGTGCTGGACGCGAAGGAAACCCAACTGGCTCTGGGTTCCTTGCAAATAACCTTTGCCAAACCAGCCTCCTGAGCCGATACTGATAAGCGCCTGTTCGATATTGAATGATTGTTCCGGCAGTGCTTCCGGGTTTAGAAAGGCGATGATCCGGTCCCTTTGGTAATCTGCCAGTGCGGGGAATAGGGCGATGATGAGCACGATGGCTACCGTGGCCAGCACGGCGAAATGGGATAGAGGCAAACCTGCTAGCCAAATCAGCACAAACCATACGACAAAAAAGAGAATGGTCATGCCCAGGTCTGGCTGAATAAAAATCAAGGCAACAGGGATGCCAACGTAAAGCAACGACAGGAGCGTATTGGAAAACCGGCTCATCAAGTGTTTTCGGCTGGCTAAAAATTGGGCAAAGGTGACCGCCAGGAAGATGCGGCCGAACTCGGAGGGCTGGAGCTGAACGATGCCCAAGTCAAACCAACGTCTGGAATCATTATTGATGACCCCGACCAGGTAGACGAAAATGAGAGATACGACGATGAAGATATAAATGTACCAATGGGAGGAAGTCAATATTCGGTAATCGATGGCGGCTATGGTCAGCATGACAATGATACCTATGAAGGCGAACACCACCTGCCGCTGAGGGAAATCCTCAAAGGCCGGCGCTCCGGTAACAGAGCTCCTGATCACCAGGATGCCATATGCAGTTAAAAGAAATACGGCGGCTGTTAACCAAAGGTCAAAATGCCGCCAAACTGATGTACTTTTCATCGTCGTCTCCGGATAATAAATATATCCGAATTTCGATTCTAATCACTCTGGATGCAGATCGCAAATCGCGGGGCGAATAGCCGGGGTTTACTTAGGGGTTATTAGTATTTGTTTGGCAAGTTTTTGGGGTACAGTTCGTTTCTGTCAAAAACAGAGATCGCCGCAATTGATAGTGATGGTACCTGGACCAGGCGCAAAATTTACAGCAGTGCTTTCCACAGGCTGGGCATCATATTGCCGTCGAGGTCGAAGTTCTTGCCCTGACGTCGGGTTGCCAGTCCCCATTCGCTTGCCGTGTCATCTATTTCAGCCTCAAGGCCAAGATAATTCACAGCACGAAACCGTGACCGGCTCTAATCTGATATGCTTCCGTCAAAACTTCCTGGTCCAGGTACCGGTCCCCAACATCACGGGTAACAAGGAAATCTCGTTTAAGATCCTGTCCAACGTCAAATAACGAAATCAACATTATCGTGTGCGGGATACTACAACAAAACTCTTTGTTGCAATACTACAACAAATCTAATGGGATTGCAAGGGCCAGTAGTTATCCTGGGTGGCCGTCTTGTTTTTGCAATGATAGGGTGGCATTGATTGATCCAGTTTTGCTTCAGTGGCATCATTTCCCACTGGCGCCGCCGGATTAAAATTGGAGCTCCCCCATAGACCAATTCAAAAGTGTAACGCTAACACAGATGATCTTGGAACGGGATTTTATCTAGCTGTCAATGCCTGGATAAGCACAGGTGTCACGATGCCGCGTAGGGCCGGGTCGGATTGATTGGCTCGTTTATATGAGGCCTTAAAAACTGGAGCAGAACAAGCTTATGGTTCAGAGAGGGGCGCCTGTTCAAAGACAGAATCATCATCGGCAATGTTACGATTAAGGGCCCTGATTTCCATCCACCAGCTGGCTGATTTGCTCTGGTCCTGCTAACACAGCTAAGACGTCACCGGCAGACAATTGTTTGTCGCAGGCCGGGTGATAATCTGATTCGGCATTTCGTCGCAAAAGCACTACACTGACATTGTAATTCTGCTCAACATCGGCTACTGTTTGGCTAGCCAATACCGATCTGGGTTTGATGTCCAAGCACGCTAGACTTAGCGACTCCCCCTCGACTGTGATCGGTCTTGTTATATCTACGCCCGCCGCCGCGGCCGCGAAAGTTGGGGCTGCCATTCTGGTAGTGCTCATGGTCTTGAAGCCGAATTGTTCTTCCAGAGTCTGGGCGAAGTCATCGTCGAATATGCGAACGATGACGTGAATGTCAGGCTTTAGTTTTCGGGCATTGAAGGCGATTTGTAGATTTAGATTGTCATCTTGGGTGCAGATAACGATGGTTCGGGCTTTGGACGTTCCCGCTTTTCGTAGTGCCTCCTGGCGTTTGCCATTATCTTCGATGACGGGAATGTCCATATCATGGGCGGCCGCTATTAGGTCTGCTTTGGGATTGAGTTCGATGACCACGACATCTTGTTCCAGTTCGCGAAGCTCTCTTGCCACCCGAAATCCCAGGTGGCCCAAACCAATCAGGACTACATGATCGTTGAAAGTCGAGGCAACAGCCATTTCCCACTCCTTGCTGCGAGCTTTGCGATTGAAGAACATCCGGCCGAAATCGGCCAAACCATAAGCCAATATGCCCACGGCGATGATGGGCATCAGGAAATAAAAGATTTGCAGATACCAGACATCCGGGAATTCGCCAATTGGCTGCAAAAAAGACAAGGCAAGGACCAAGTAGATTGACTCAGCGATACTATCCACAGGAGTCATAGCTAAAGATGCCAACAGGAAGTAAAGGAGTCCGGCTCCGATCATGGTCAAGAGGAATACCAATAGGGGCCAGCCGAATTCCCTGATCAGCAACAAAGTGTCACGCCAACTGGCGCGGACTTTGCGCCTGCTGAAATGCGACCGTTTGCCTTGAGCCACCGGCACTCCTTACTTAGCTATGATATCGGGATAAGCGAACTGGGAGGCGTCTTGCTCCCCAATGACCCGGTTCACGCTCGAGAACTCCTGGGCACGAACTTCCACAGTTTTTACAATGCCCATCTTTGGATAAATTCCAGGCTGTTAAAACATACCAATCCCGGCCGATCACTTTCGCGCCACATTGGTGGCAGTACGTGCTATCGCCGCGTTCGTTATGAACATTGCCGGTATAGGCATAGCGGACGCCATTTTTGAGAGCGATATCCCTGGCCTTAGTCAACGTCTGGGCTGGTGTTACCGGGGTATTCATCATTTTGTAATCAGGGTGAAAGGCTGAGAAGTGCATGGGGACATCCGGGCCTAGTTGCTCGACTACCCATTGGCTCATGGCCTCTAATTCGGCCGGATCATCGTTTTGACCCGGGATGATCAAATTGGTGATTTCGAACCAGACATCAGTTTCATGCTTCAAATAAGAAAGCGTTTCCAAGACCGGTTGTAGCTGGCCGACGCATAGTTCCTTATAGAAGCGTTCGCTGAAAGCCTTCAGATCAACGTTGGCCGCATCCATGTAACGATAGAATTCGACACGAGGCTCGGCGCATATATATCCGGCCGTGACAGCCACCGTTTTGATGCCGGCCTCACGGCAAGCCTGGGCAACGTCGATAGCATATTCTAAAAAGATGACCGGATCGTTGTAGGTAAAAGCGACGCTTCGACAGCCTAACTCTAACGCCGCCCGGGCGATGGTTTCAGGAGAGGCCGCATCGGCGAGCGTATCGATCTCCCGCGATTTGCTGATGTCCCAATTTTGACAAAATTTACAGGCCAGGTTGCATCCGGCCGTTCCAAAGGAGAGCACCGGCGTTCCGGGCAGAAAGTGATTGAGCGGCTTCTTTTCGATGGGATCAACACAGAAGCCACTAGAACGGCCGTAGGTGGTCAGAACGATCTGGTCGTTTTGGCGCGCGCGCACGAAACACATGCCGCGCTGACCCTCGTGCATTTTACAGGCTCGAGGACAGACATCACATTGAATACGGTCGTCGGGCAAGTGATGCCAATACTTCGTTTCCACTGTCGTCTGCATCTCATCACCTTCGGTGTGCCGAACCACGATGCCTAATTTAGTAGCCGTGGCCGGTTTTCTGACAGAGCTACTGGAATTAAATATTCTCGAGTTGGGCCGGACCGATAAACGTGTAGCCGGTCGCGCCTTCGACGATGGAAAAGGTGCCGGTAAGCCAAATCCTCCTCATGGTTAAGAAGGGTGCAACGGCCTCATGTTCATTTTGTGACAACGGCCGGACCGAATAGTAACCGGCGAAAAAAGCTTCCGAAAGTCTACTTGGGCGCTCCATCAACTTGGCATTTAAGATAAAAACGGCGATGTCATAAGCCCGCCAGCCGTAACCGCATAGATCAAAGTTATAAAACGCTGGTTGGTTGTTGTCCCTAAAGTGGGTGTTGTAGGGATGAAAATCGCCGCCTATTGGCCCCCAACTGTCTTCAGTCTCTTCTTCATTGGCTAATAAGGCCAGAATAGCTTCCGACGCTTCTCCGGCCGACGCCAACAGGAAATTTAGTTTTTCGTCTTTTTTACCCGCCCAATACTCCCTCATTCGCTCGATCGGTTCTTCGACCAGGAAGGCTAAATCCATCGGCCGTCGCGAATACTCTGTCTCATATCCGTTTGAGATTAAATGAATCTCAGCCATTGTTTGGCCCATGGCGAATAGCTGTTCTTCATTTTCAACTGCCATCGGTTGGCCTTCGGCGAAGCTGAAAAGCGCGTAATAACGTTTCCCTTCCGGGGCATCGATGCTACCCAAAAAGCGCCCATCTGCCCGTGCCAACGGGTAGGAAACCGGTATCTCGTTATTTTTAAGAAAATTCAGCCAATCCATCTCAAAAAGATAATCTGACTCCCGGCGCCGGAGATGTGCACCTAGCTGGTAAATACGGGCCACGTACTTGCTATCCCCTGTCCTGACCAGATAGTGATCATTATCCTGCGTTCTCAACATTTTGCTGATTAGCTTACAGTTCACAGGGGCGTCAAAATCGTATTCATCATCGATGACTTCTGCGAGGGCATCTGAGGCTACAATGGAACGAGTTACGGCAATTGTCTCCACGTTTATTCCTCCGGTTCGATGGGGTCACGAACAAGTTGTTTTTCCCGCGGAGGCGAGAATCCAAACCCATAGATGCCCGCCTTCATAGGTACTACATTAACTGACGGGTCGTTCATAAACCCCAATTCGAGTTGGTTGTTGAGCCAACCATCCACTTTATATTATACTGAAAGAAGAAGTAGCTCCTAGAAATTAATTGTCGATCCTGCTGCGACATTGAGCTAGATAAGGGTTTTAATGGAGGAATTCATGACCAGTATACGAGAACCGGCCGTTGCCGGGCAATTTTATCCAGGCGATGCCAAACGTCTTAAAACTACCGTCCGCCGCTATATGGGCGAGGTGCCAGAAGTTGACAGCCCTCGCCCCAAAGCGATCATTGCTCCGCATGCTGGCTATATTTATTCTGGACCTATTGCCGCTACTGCTTATGCCTATCTGGCTCAGGCAAATGGCGATGTCAGCAGAGTCGTTCTCCTTGGTCCGGCCCATTGGGTTCCCATTCATGGACTGGCAGCCAGCCAGGCTGAGGGTTTCGCCACACCGCTAGGCGCGGTGCCCATAGATCTCGAGGCGCGAGAGGCCATATTGTCGCTTGACCAGGTGGAAATTCGTGATGATGCTCACGCGCGAGAACATTGCCTTGAGGTTCAATTGCCATTCCTGCAGACCATCTTCGCTGACTTCAGCTTGCTACCCTTGGTTGTTGGCCAGGCAACGCCCCAAGAGGTAGCCGAGATCCTGGAGATAGTATGGGGTGGGCCAGAGACGGTCATCGTCATAAGTTCTGATCTGAGCCATTATCATGATTACGAAAGCGCCCGCGAGCTTGACGAGGCGACCTCTAAGGCCATTGAAGAACTGCGGCCGTTGGCGGAAGGTCAAGCTTGCGGCCGTATGGCCATCAATGGCTTGCTTCACCTGGCTTCAAAGCGTGGCCTGGTAGCCAAGACCGTCGATTTGCGGAACTCCGGGGATACTTCCGGTCCCCGCGACCGGGTCGTTGGCTATGGCGCGTATACATTTTGCTGAAGTAGGTACTGAGCTCATTTAATCGGATACAAACCGGTCCTGCTCATGGCTCTACCACCAGGCCGGGCACTTCCCATTTATCGTCGACGGCCGTACCTGAATCGTCGATGATGGGCAAACGCCGCAGCGTTTCCAGGAGATAAAGGCCGATATTGAGCTTATAGGTTCCTGAGGAAAGGTCATCCTCTAGCTGAATGAGATAGGGATCTTCGATCACTTCACCTTGCTGCCATTGGCTCGTGGGATAAGTTCCTTGAACAGGCCAACTATCAACCTGGCCCACGATACGATCATTTTCGTCTAAAACCTGTACGAACACGGTGAAATCTTCAGTCAAGGGCGCCAGGGATAACCAGGAAAGATCGACGGCCAATTGGCCACCGGGTAAGAGCAAAGGATCGGCTATTTCTACGGTAAGCAGGCCGATTTTGTCTTCGAAGTTAATGGCGCCATCGGGTACGGTAATGCCGCTGATTTCCACCTGGCCCAAGACACATCCGGCCGCTGCCCAGGAAAACCAGCCGCAATAGGCTTGTGTACCAGGCCGCCCGACGACGAGGTCGAAAGATCCCACAGGCAACGCTGCATCCAGGGAAGTCAACCATACAGTACGGGATGGTGGTTCAGAGCCTGGTGAGTCCAGGATAGCCACCGGATTAACGATTTGCCAATCAAGTTGGGACACGCTTGCCGACGCTCCTGCGGACGCGAGCGCGTATGGCAAAGGTGTTCCCACCGGCAGCAGCGCTATTGATAACTTTTCCGCTCCTTCGGCGTGTCCAGCGATCTGTAAATCGATTGGGTCCTGGGGGCGGATTCGATCTGGAAAAGTCACCGCGTCCAGGGCGGTCGATCCAACCTGTATTCGTAGTTGCGTTGGCAACGAAGTAACAGATGCCAGTTCGGTCGCCGGCCGGTAGCCGACCACAGTTATGTTTTGCCAATCCAATGATTCTGGATCGGAAAATGGCGGCCCCAGGGCTGCTTGCAGCGCCAGCGGTTGGTCCCACATTGGTTGAGGGATAGCGTGAAAATCTGCAACGACTTCAGCGGCCGACCAGGCCAAAGTAGGATACATGTTGTTGGCCGGATGTTGGCTTGATGCCGGGCTTTCAAAATCGTCGCTCGTCCAACGGGTATACACCCGTAGCACATCCTCCAGAGGTTCATCGCTCTGCCAGTAAAAAGTCACCGTTGATTCACCTTCAGCATATGGCGACTGCAGCGATAGGTCATAGCCTAGCAGATGGACGGGACCAAAAACGAGGTCGCTGGCCTTAACCCCTGGGGGAAGAGATGACCCAGGCTTTGTATTCACTTCTATCAGGGGGCCGAAAGAGTTCAAATGGTATATGCTTTCCAGCCCCGGCAAAAAACGAGCCAGATAAACACTTTGGCCGGCCGCCAGCCGGGCATCGAGCTCGGCCCGGTAGCTGGCTTCGTCTGGCAAAAGCAGGATGTCCAGGTCGGGGCGGTAACCTTCGGCCTGTTGCAAATAGTACAATCCTGGAAATTTATCGCTGTCGGCCAGGATGGCCCCTTCTTCGTCGAGATTTAGCACCAAGACCGATTCGGCCCAACGTGTGCGATCCTCGGCCTGAATTTGGTTCACGGAGTTGAGGGTCTGCTCGGCCGCCATTGCCAGCAGCGGAATCGAACCGGCCAGCAAAAAGATACTTTGAACGAGCAAGGAAGACTTTTTGCCTGACTTAGCCCCTACCAGATCGAGAGCAGCGATGATGCCGCATAGCCACCATATGGCCATGATTATCTGGGCAGGAATGATGAAAACGGCCAGGTCGGGTACATAGTAGTTGAGGGCATAAAAAATGGTTCCCAGCCAGGTTAGGAGTAATATCAGGCCAAACCGCCACTGCCAAAGCAATAGATAGGCCGCGCCGATCAGGATCAAGAGCATCGTCCAAAATGTAAACCACTCGTCCGCTAATAGGCGGCTCACAATATCATAGCGGGCCGGGTCATTTAACCAGGCCGTTAATTGAAGGGCGCCCTGAAACCGGCCGCCGATGACCCAATCCAGGAAACGATCGAAGCCCATGGGCTGGCCATTGACCGCTTCCCACCTCAGGGGCAAGTAGGCGTAAAGAAGCAGGGGCGCTAAGAAGGCGGCGATAGGCAGTATGAAGGACCAGGGACGACTTACCGGAGCCCCATCGAACCGTCCAGCCCGATAGGCGAACAAAATGGTCAGTACCGCTGCCGGTAGCAAAATGATGGTCGTCAGGTGGTTGGTCAAGCCGAGTCCCAAGACGAAAGCCAGTAATACGCTCCAGGTATACGGGTGCCATTTCTTGCTAATCGCTGGCTCTTTATTCTCTTGTAATTCATCTTTCTCGTCGGGTTGAGATGCCTTGGGGGGCGGGTAAAGATTGGCCTCCAGACGCCAACCACCGACTTCTCGCATGAGGGTTAACGCGGCGATCACCAACAGCGCGTGCAAAGTATACACTTCAGCCTGGATGGCCTGAAACCAAAAGGTTGGGCTGAGGCCAAAAAGAGCGGCCGTCACTAAAGCCGCCAGCGACCATTTTGTCAGTTGCCGACCCAGGAGATAGAGCAGGCATACGGCCGCCAGGCCAAAAACGGCCGTGGCCAGATTAACCCGCCAGGCCATAGAATTGAATGGCAGCAGCGTGAAGGGTTTGCTTAAAAGAAGATAAAGTGGATAACCGGTTGGGTGGGCGATACCAAGCCGGGGGACCACGACCTGAAATTCGAAGGTGTCGGCCGAACCCACCGTCCGTCCCAATGTAGCCAGATAAACCGGAAAAATATAACCAATGAGCAGGATAAAACTCAGCCAGCGCCAGGTTTTGGGGCGGACGAGTTGACGAGCTACAAAAAGGGTCGCCAACCATGTAGTGGAGAAGAAGATAAAACGGCTGGTGGTCAGATCGACGGAGCGGTTGAATAAGTAAAGCAGATTTAGGGCAAGGGGAAGGAAGACGGCCGCCGCCGTCCAGGCGGCATGATTGACTGAAAGTGAACCGGCTTCATCTTCCTCCGGCCCGCCGGAAGACTCGCCAAGTTTTCTGCATAGGTATCGCCACAGCCACCAACCGAGAATGGCGCCAATGAAGCCAAATGTCAAGGCCGCTAAGGGCCTGCCCAACCAGAGAGCCCGCGGAAAAAACCCTTCATAAATAATTCGACTTAGAGCCAACCCAAAAACAAACGACATCAATACTGCCGTCGTTGCCGCTCCGATACGCCAGGTATCTATTGTTCCGCGTGCCGGTGATTGCATTTCACTCACTACCGGGGGAATTTATCACGGCCGCAACAGAAACCAAAGCGACAGCCTTCAACTTCACAGTTCCTGGATTAATTTCTCTGATTTTTTGCCTTTTCATTGGCCTCGGCTACACTTTGAGTTGCATCGGTTTTTCCAAATTGTTTTCCTTAATAAATTATGCCGTTGCAAAAAGAACACCTAAACGAGGAGGGTACACATGTTGAGTTCATTTTTTGGCCTGGCATTTGACATCTTACAGGAGGACGGGGGCGGTTTCTTTGCATCGATTTTTAGTCTCACTTTTTCGTGCGTCGGCTTATTGTTGTTCATCGCTTACGTCGCCGGTTTGTGGCAGATCTTTACCAAAGCTGGCGAGGCGGGCTGGAAGGCGATCATCCCAATTTACAATCTCTGGGTGCTCTTGGAGGTTGTTGGGCGGCCTGGATGGTGGATCATCTTGTTCTTCATCCCCTTTGTGAATATCATCGTTTGGGTTCTTGTCGCCCTAGATTTGTCGAAGTCCTTTGATAAAAGTGGCTGGTATGCCCTGGGGCTCATCATTTTACCCTGGTTTTTCGTTGTCATCCTGGGTTGGGGCGAGGCCCAATATTACGGGCCTGCGGCCGCAAAATAAGTCTTGAGCATGATGGATTGATATGAATTGCAGCCTGTTCCTCTGGAGCAGGCTGTTTTTTGTTTCTTGGAATGAGTGTTTATGTCGAAAAATCACAAGATTCAGTCATTTGACTTCGAAACGCTAACTGTTCATGCCGGCGTCGAACCAGATCCACTGTCGGGAGCCGTGATGACGCCTATTTACCAGACATCGACTTATGTTCAAGATGATGTCGGCCGGCATAAAGGCTATGAATATTCCCGGACGGACAATCCGACCAGGACTGTCCTGCAGAATGCGATGGCCATTCTGGAAGGAGGGCAGCATGCCCTGGCCTTTTCTTCGGGTATGGCGGCCATATATACGCTTTTACGGCTGGTCAAACCCGGTGAACATGTCATCTCGGGAAATGACGTTTACGGCGGCACCTATC
The DNA here is from genome assembly GCA_024638855.1 of Chloroflexota bacterium. GTDB lineage: Bacteria > Chloroflexota > Anaerolineae > Promineifilales > Promineifilaceae > UBA11865. Next base: position 4,161 of record JAHEJP010000078.1, on the reverse strand, counting down.
GCCTCTTCGAAAGTGTACTGGCTCAATATGGGCTTGAGTTTACCTTTGTAGATTTGACGGATGATAAGGCCCTGGCCATGGTTATCCGGCCAAACACGAGGCTCATCTGGCTGGAGACGCCGACCAATCCCTTGTTACAGTTAGTCGATATCGCCAGTGTAGCCCAAATCGCGCATGAAACGGGAGCCTGGCTAGGAGTCGATAATACATTTGCTTCACCGGCCTTGCAGCAGCCGCTTCAGCTGGGCGCTGATTTTGTCATTCACAGTACGACCAAGTACATCGGCGGCCATTCGGACGTTGTCGGTGGCATGATAATCCTGAACGATTCGACACCATATGAAGAGTTAAAATTCCTGCAAAATGCCATTGGTGCTGTTCCCGGCCCTATGGATTGTTTCTTAACTTTAAGAGGCATCAAGACCTTGGCTTTGCGCATGGATGCTCATTGTCGCAATGCCGGCGAAGTGGCCCACTTTTTGGCCGATCATCCGGCCGTGGCTCAAGTTATTTACCCCGGTTTGCCCGATCATCCCCAGCATGAACTGGCTAATCGACAGATGAAGAAACCAGGCGGTATGCTCTCTTTTACCTTGATTGGGGGTGAAGTACCCGCTCGCATCGTTGCCCAGGAGACGCAACTGTTTACCTTGGCTGAGTCACTGGGTGGTGTGGAATCCCTGATCGAGTTACCGGCGCTGATGACTCATGCCTCTGTGGCCGATTCTCCTTTGGCCATCGATCCTGGCCTGGTTCGATTATCGGTTGGCATTGAGAGCGCGGCCGACCTCATCGACGATCTAGCGCAAGCGCTCCACAAGGCTGCTTCCGTTCAGTAATCTCCATTTGTATCCGGGGAACATAGATGGGGATTATGTTATACTAGGCCCACCATGGATAAGGCTAAGCGAATCATCCTGCTCTTTGTTGATACCTACAAAAAATGGCTGGATGACCGAGCCGTTCGCATGGCTGCTGCCCTGGCCTACTACGGACTGTTTTCTTTGGCCCCAATCCTCGCCTTCATGACTGGCTTTGTTGGAGCCCTTGTTGATCGGTTCTTAGGCGATATCGTTGGAGTAGTGAACCTCGATCTGATCTTGTCTGGGTTCTTCAGCCCGGAAGTAGCAGAATTGATCAAGCAACTGGTCGAAGATGCGAATTCTATTAACTCATTTGATGAGTCACTGCCGCTGGTGTCTGTGATTGGTATCGGCATCGTCCTATGGGGGGCCACAAGCATATTTAAGTATCTTCACGAAGCCTTGAATACGATTTGGGGCGTGAAGCCGATTGTTGAAGGAGGGTTCTGGGTCACGGTCAGGCGGTATGCCGTTTCATTCCTGATTGTCTTCGTGCTTGGATTGGCGTTTGTTCTCTATTTGTTATTGATTACGGTATTTTCGATTTTACTGCCCGGCCTAAGCAAATTGGTGCCTGACGCACTGGAGATCTTGCCTGATTTTCGCATGCTCCAAATTGCCCAATTTCTTATCCTATTTGTCGTGATGACCTTGTTATTCAGCGCATTCTATAAAATATTACCGGATGTTGATATCAAATGGCGTGATGTATTCGTTGGCGCCGCTTTCACAGCTATATTGTTCGGCCTTGGTATGCTTATCCTCAGTATTTATTTTACTTTTTACAGCAGTACTCTGTTAGGTATAGCCGGTTCCCTGGTAGTCTTATTGCTGTGGTTCTACTACACGGCCCAGATCTTTTTATTTGGCGCGGAATTCACCTACCTGTACGCTACGCGATACGGATCACAGATCCGGCCGGCCGGCTACATTAACGATGAATTGGATATTTTAGAAGGCACTGAAGAATCTGGCCCGTCAGTCGAAAGCGTTGACTAGCTGGGACAATAAAACGTTAAACTTTGGTTAGTCATTTAATTATCGAGCGGCCACGAAGGCGACCCACTTTTTTGCATTAATCAGCGGCAAACCTCCCCAGGCCGGATAAACGTCGACAGAGCTAAATCCCGCGGCTTCCATCATTTTTTCCATCGTCGAAGCGGCATAACTCTGGTCGCATAAGCTGACTTGATCAAGTTCCCCATTATCTAAATGTAAAATGTAGAATCTTTCGATTGAAGTCGCTTCTTCCTCGATCCAAAAACGTTCGCCAAGGTGCAAATAGGGTTTGTCACCCCAAAGCCCTTTGTCGTCCATATACCACCAGTTCCTGTCGCATTTATCTATCTCTTGGTCATCCAGCAGTTCGACGACTAATCTGCCGCCAGGCCTAAGTGAATGGGCGACTGTTCTTAATAAATGTGCCGCTTCGGTAGGCGTGAAAACGGCTAATTGTCCATAAATAAAGAGTGCGGCATCAAAACTTTTTCCTGGAAATTCCATTTGGCGAACATCCGATTCGATGAATTGGCAGCGATCCGATAGCCCACGTTGCTTCGCCTGGTCCCTGGCATAAGTTATGGCCGCCGGCCCAAAGTCGATGCCCGTAACCTGGCATCCCCGGCGGGCAAGCTCGACCGAATATAGACCTGGCCCACAGGTCACATCCAGAACCTGGGAATCTGGGCCTAGATAAAGTTTCTCCCAAATCCACTCGATTTGTGAATCGCGATCGGCCTTCTTTCGTGAAGCGGCGCTATGGGATTCATCCAAATGTTCCTGCAACATTCGCTCTGAAAAAGTGGGATCATCCCATGGCAAATTGCCCCCT